>CAMNDE010000017.1:0-49267 GCA_946534895.1 uncultured Clostridia bacterium | reverse complement strand
CATAGAAGGGCTGGGGGCAAGACGTCGGGTAGAAACGAACGAACACGTAACACTTTACATGGACTGACCGACGATGTCTTGAATGCAAGCAGCTGTAGAAACTGGAAGTCTGAATTCCGGAATTTACGGCTACTTATTTTTTTGCCCTTTTTTCGGCTTTCACCGGGCCGGAACCGCAGCGGATATGCAAACCAGGTGAGTAAAAATACAGAGCGCCTTCAGGCATGGCCTGAAGGCGCTTGCTGTATGCGGCAAATTCCTTACTGCATGGGAAGAAGATCCGTGTCAATGACCATGCAGGGCCTTACCACATTGCGGTTGTTGTTGACATAGGAGATATCCGGCACACCGTCGGCACGGATAATGGCAGCCTGATTCTGGCGCTCTCCCTTGGTGCGGAGCCACCAGGGGGCCTTGCCGTCCTGCTTGCGCACTGTGCTGGAAGTGAAGGGGAAGGAAGCTCCGTCCAGCGGATCCAACAGAGTCTGTGCTTCCTCCATGGAGAGCAGGAAGATCCGGTCCAGGGTATCGGGTTCGGCGTCAAGGCGGTAGCTGGGATGCGCCGGATTGGTTACGGTGGTTTCCAGGATCAGGGCCTGCTCATCCTGAGTGAAGGCGTGGTTCAGGAAATAGGTGTTCAGCCAGGAGCGCAGCTCGGATTTCTGCCAGGTGACCCAGACGTTCTTGGTGTGATACACATGTCCGGTAATACCCTGACGGCAGAGAACGAAAGCCCGGTTTCCATCCAGACTGAGCACTTCCCATTCCAGAGCAGTGCCTTCCCAGGAACCCAGGGTGATGATGCTGCCCTTCTGCAGGGAATGCGGCGCCTCAGTGGGAGCGGGTGTATCCGTGGGCACAGGAGTGGGCACTTCGGTGGGAACGGGTATATCCGTAGGCACGGGAGTGGGCACTTCGGTGGGAACGGGTGTATCTGTAGGCACCGGAGTAGGCGCTTCCGTGGGAGCAGGTGTATCCGTGGGTGCCGGAGTAGGTGCTTCCGTGGGAGCGGGTGTATCCGTGGGTGCCGGAGTAGGTGCTTCGGTGGGAACGGGTGTGGCCGTGGGCGCCGGAGTGGGCGTTTCAGTGGGAACAGGTGTATCTGTAGGCACCGGAGTGGGCACTTCAGTGGGAACGGGCGTATCTGTGGGCACTGCAGTGGGCACGGCGGTGGGAGTGAGTGTTGCCTCAGGGGTGGGTGTCGGCTGGAAAGTGGGTACCGGCGAATCCGTAGGCTTTTCTGTGGGCACGGCGGTAGGTTCCGGCGTGAATGTGGCGGTGGGCACCGGCGTCGGGGTGGCGAACAGGTCCAGAATCTGTTCGGTCAGGGAAGCCTGGCGGGAGAGATCGGAAAGATCGTTCAGCCAGGCCAGGGCGCCTTCCTGATCCCCTGCTTCGGCAGCTTTATTGGCAAGCTGCACCAGGATTTCGTCGCGAAGCGTAAGCGTTTCTTCCGTTTCGTCCACCTGACCCACTGCGTCCAGCGCGGCCTGAAGGTCACCGCTGTCGAAATAGGCGTACGCGGATCTGAGATTCAGGTGGGTGAGCTCGGCCTGGGCTTCTTCCAGAGGCAGTGCCCGGTTGAAGCAGACAGCGGCGAAGTCCGCGTCCTTTTCGGCCGCATGCCGGCCCAGATCGAGCCATGCCTTCCGGACAGCATCGCTGTCGGACGACTGTTCCTGGAGCGTCTGCATGTGGGACTGAGCCAGTTCGACTTTGCCTTCATCGAAAGCTTTCATGGCTAGGTTCAGACGTGCCTGGGTCATGATCCGGCCGGCTTTCTCTGCGTCGCTGACGGACATCAGATAGTTCAGGGAAGCTTCCGGATCGGTTTTCACCACAGACTCAGCAAGTCCGAGGAACGCTTGTTCCCGGAGTCCGGCGGCTTCTTCGGAAGCCGAGCTGCCGAGCAGATCGAGCACCTGCTGCCAGTCACCGGATTCGCCGGCGAGCCGGGCGAGATGCAGCGCAGCTTCCTCGCGGGCACCTGCACCGCTCGTTCCGGCTGCCGTCAGCAGCGGCAGAGCTGCTTCATATTCATGGTTTTCCGCAAGCCGCAGACCCTCACCCAGGGAAGCGGCCTGAAGCACTTCCTGTACTTCCTCGCTGCTTCCGGCTTTTTCAAGGCATTCCAGGGCTTCACCGTAGCGGCCTTCATCAAGACGGATACGGGCTGCCGGCAGTGCCGCCTTTTCCAGAAGAACGGCTGCTTCGGGACGATCGGAGACCTGGGAGAGGCAGGTATATGCCAGCTCGTAGTCCTCCTGGTCCATCGCTTCACGGCCGAGACGGAAAAGGGCTTCCTGGCGCGCAAACGCCGTCTGTTCGTTGTCGGGAGCGTGAGCAAGCGCATCCAGCGCTTTCTGCCACTCTCCGCCGGCGAGATACATCTGTCCCAGCTGGAGGCTTGCGGATTCCAGCGCGGGATGCGCCTCATCCAGGGATTCAGCGCTGAGAAGATAGGCATAGGCTGTTTCGAGATCGCCTTCCTGCAGGGCGTCAAGTCCCAGACGCAGGGAGGCGTGGATGCGCACATCGTCCGCTTCCTCGGAGGTGCCTGCCAGGGAAAGCTCGCTCAGAGCGAGAAGGGGATCGCCGTTGGCCAGGTAGATCCTGGAGAGAATCAGGTGACTTCTGGCGTTTTCCACGGAAGAGGCGGAGATGCTCAGGGCCTGGGTGACGCTGCTCAGAGCGTCGGCAAGCTGGCCGTCCTCGAGCTGCTGGCGGGCTGTCTGATTCCAGAGTTCCTGGGACAGAAGCCGTGCCTGAGGCTGGTTTCCGGCACTCTTCAGAAGGGTCAGCGCTTCCTGGATATTTCCGCTGTCCGCCTGTGCGCGGGCAAGAGAAAGGGCGATCTGGGCGGCCTCGGTGTCCATGCCCGCTTTCTGGAATGCGATGAGCGCGGAAGAGGTATCACCGGATGAAATATAGGCGTTGGCAAGACGCCCCCAGGCGGCTTTGGCAAGCTCCTGGGCATCCTGATAATCCCCGGCCTGCTCAAGATAGGACACAGCAGCTTCATCGTCGCCTTCCTCCAGGGCGGACTGGGCATGGAGATAGGCAAACTGCTTTCTGAGCTGACGGGCTTCCGGCGAATCGCCGGCCTGGCTCAGCGCGTTTTCAGCAGCTGTCTGGTTCCCGGCGGCCATTTCGTCTTTTGCCTGCTGGAGATACGTGCCGTATACGCGCTCCTGCCAGTCATTCACGTTGGACTGGGTGAAGAGGGAAACGGCGGACGCATAGTTGTGCTCGGCAAGCGCGGCCTCTGCCATCTGATAGCGGGTCAGCCGCAGCTGATGATCGGCATCCGGGTATTCGCCGGCACGGCGGAAATCCGCCAGGGCGTCATCCAGACGGCCTTCCTGCATGGCACGGCGGCCGGAAAGATAGAAGGATTCGAGAACCCGGGTAGGCGCATCCTGATAGTTGCCGGCCTTGTTGAACGCCTCGGCGGCTTCCTCGAACAGGCCCTGACTTATATAGGAAATACCTGCGCGGTACCGGATTTCCGGAAGACGTGCGCTGGCATCCTCCCATTCGCCGGCGAGACTGAAGGCTTCGGCGGCGGCAGCATAATTGCCCTCCGCGAGCAGCTTTTCGCCTTCTGCATAGCTGTCGGAGCTGAGCTGATCGGCGGTGCCTTCCCAGACGCTGGCCCGGGCAATATAGGTTCCGGCTTCCTCGAAATTCCCCTGGGAGAGGAGGCGCATGCCCAGACGGTAGAAGATTTCCGCGCTGCGCTGAAGCGCATCCTTATAATAGGAAGCTGCGCTGAAAACCTCGGCGGCTTCCTCCTCACGGCCTTCAGACAGAAGCTGTTCGGCCTGGGTGTACCGGATGCTTCCGGCTGCATCCCGGGCCTTTTCGTGCTTGGGAATTCTGTCAAACAGGGCGAGGGCCGCGTCAGGGTCTCCGGCATTCTGTGCCTCCACGCCCTGGCGGTACACAGCCTCGTCAGCCATGTCGGAAGCGCCGGGCCAGGGAATGATGGAGCGGAAGACGCTCTCGGCTTCCTTGTTCCGGCCCTCTTCCAGGAGCTGTTCACCCTGGGCATAGCGCGCAAGGCGCACCTGCTTCGGACTGTCACTCCAGTCGCCGAGGGTTTCGAACATATCCGCCGCCTGGGCGTACTGGCCTTTTTCCAGCAGGGCCATGGCTTCCTGATAGGAATTGCCGGGCACAAGGGAAGTCTTCCTGTAATAATAGAACCCGCCGCCGGCAAGAAGCAGGAAAACAAGAAGAAAGACAATCCAGCGGCTGCGACGCCGTCTGCGAATGTTCTTCAGTTCCCGGTTCATGACGATGGAACCCGGAATTTCGTATCCGTTCTCGTCCCATCTGGGTGTTTCTTCTTCAGCGGGACGCGTGTTCTTTCTGCTCATCGAGAATCCTCCTGGTCTGATCTTCTTCGGATAAATCGATAGACGTATGAAATCCGCCGGAGTTCCGGGCATGCCGGGCCGGGGACATAAAAACCTGAAGCTATCCCATCCATTATAACACACCGCAGCCGGTTCGGTCCATGGAAATGAAGAAGAGGCAATGGATACTCACGACAACAAGGATAATTCTTTTTCCTGGAATGCATGGTAAAAAGCGGGTTTCAGCCGATAAATAAGTGAGCAAAACAGGAAGAAAACAGCCAATTGGCGGAATCCGGGTGAAAGAATGGACACGCCCGAATGAGAGGAATAGGAAGTGAAGAGCGAAGCCTTATATTCTGCGGATTTCCGGATTTTGTCCGGCAAAAAAATCGCAAAAAAAAGTTCAAAAAAGGGGGAAAAGTATCTTGCGCTACCCGCGGAGATGGTGTACAATCCGACTGTTGTCTGTTTAGGGATGAAGTGGTAAGTTGCCGCCAGGCCAGGCGGGTAATTATCACGGACCAGCCCGATAATCGGGCGACGGACTCGGAGCGCGGGTGGACCTGCACCTGCAGTGGGAAAGCCTGACGTAACACGAGAACGATCAAGGAGGTTTATCAATGGCCAGCCAAAAAATCCGTATCAAGCTCAAGAGCTATGAGCACACCCTCGTCGATACGTCTGCACAGCGGATTGTTGAGACAGCCAAGCGGACGGGAGCCCGGGTTTCCGGACCTATCCCGCTGCCGACAGAAAAAGAGGTCGTCACGATCCTTCGTGCAACCCACAAGTACAAGGACAGCCGTGAGCAGTTCGAACGCCGGACTCACAAGCGTCTGATCGACATTGTCAATCCCAATCCCAAGACCGTGGACGCCATGATGAAGCTCGAACTTCCTGCTGGTGTCGAGATTGAAATGAAGCTGTAAGGCAGGAGGAACGAGAAATGAAGAAAGCGATCGTTGGTAAAAAGATCGGCATGACGCAGGTCTTCACCGAAGACGGCCGTCTTGTTCCGGTCACCGTCATCGAGGCGGGCCCCTGCACAGTTGTGCAGACCAAGAATGAAGAAACTGATGGCTACAGCGCCGTTCAGGTCGGCTTTGGCGAGCTGACTGAGAAGCGGGCTGAGAAGCTGCTCAACAAGCCGGAACGCGGACACTTCCAGAAGGCCGGCGTGGATGCCAAGCGCGTGCTTCGCGAGCTGCGGTTTGATGACTGCTCTTCCTACAAGGTAGGGGACGAGATCAAGGTGGATCAGTTCGAGCAGGGTGACCGCATTGACATCACCGGCACCAGCAAGGGTCATGGCTACACCGGTGCCATTGCCCGCTGGAATCAGCACACCGGCCCCATGGCCCATGGTTCCAAGTATCATCGCGGTGTGGGCTCCCTGAGTGCAAACTCCGATCCTTCCCGTGTGTTCAAGAACAAGCATATGGCAGGTCATTACGGTGTGGACCGCGTCACCATCCAGAACCTGGAAGTCGTGAGCGTGGATGCAGAACGCAACCTGCTGCTTGTCAAGGGCGCTGTTCCCGGCCCCAATGGCAGTCTGCTGCTGGTCCGCGACAGCGTGAAGGCTTGATAGGGACAAGGAGGAGAATGAAAGATGCCTAAGACCGCTCTATACAATCAGGAAGGTTCGGCCATCGGCGAAATCGAACTGAGCGAAGCCGTGTTCGGTGCTCAGATCAACGTCGCCGCCATGCACCTGGTCGTCCGTTCCTATCTGGCCGCTCAGCGCCAGGGCACCCAGAGTGCCAAAACCCGCGGCGAAGTTCGCGGAGGCGGCAGAAAGATCTACCGCCAGAAGGGTACCGGTAATGCTCGCCATCATGGCAACCGTGCTCCCCAGTTCCGTCACGGCGGCGTGGTGTTCGCACCCAAGCCCCGCGACTATGTGATCAACGTTCCCAAGAAGGTCCGCCGCCTTGCCATGAAGTCCGCTTTCACCAGCCGGCTGCAGGATGGCGACATCATCGTGGTGGACGAGATCAAGCTGGCCGAGGCCAAGACCAAGCTCATGGCCAAGACCATGAAGAATCTCAAGGCTGAGAAGAAGGCTCTTGTGGTTCTGCCCGGACGTGACGAGAGCGTTGTCCGCGCTACCGCCAATCTCGCGGAAGCCTGCACAACCTACGTCAACACCCTGAATGTCTATGACATTCTCAACGCAGGCAAGGTGGTTCTCACCAAGGCTGCTCTCCAGTCTGTCGAGGAGGTGTATGCATAATGAAGGATTTGCATGACGTCATTATCCGCCCTGTTCTGACAGAAAAAGGCCTTGAGGCTTTGGATGATAAGCGGTATGTATTCGTGGTTCCGGTGAATGCCACCAAGACTGAGATCAAGCGCGCTGTTGAAGAAGTATTTGCTGCTGACGGCGTTAAGGTCGAACGGGTCAACACCGTGCGCACCATGGGCAAGATCAAGCGTCAGGGTCTGACAAGCGGCCGTCGTGCCGAAGTCAAGAAGGCTTATGTAACCCTCACCGAGGATTCCAAGCCTATCAAGTTCTTCGATGGCATGGGCCAGTAACGACTAAGGCAGGGAGGACAAAAACATGGCTATTCGCAATTATAAGCCGACTTCGCCTGCCCGGCGCTTCATGTCGGTGCTCACTTACGATGAGATTACCAAGAAGACTCCTGAGAAGAGTCTGACGGAATACAAGAAAAAGAATGCCGGCAGAAACAAGCAGGGCAAGATCACGGTCCGTCATCAGGGCGGCGGCAACAAAGTCAAGTATCGTGTGATCGATTTCAAGCGGAACAAGTTCGACGTGCCTGCCAAGGTGGCAGCCATCGAATACGATCCGAACCGCAGCGCCTTCATTGCTCTTCTGAACTACACAGACGGCGAGAAGCGCTACATCCTGGCTCCTCTGGATCTGAAGGTTGGCCACAAGGTTCTGGCCAGCAAGGATAACGAAGTGGATATCATGCCCGGCAACGCAATGCCGCTGTCCAAGATTCCCGTCGGTACCCTGATCCACAATCTGGAACTGAAACCCGGCCGCGGCGGTCAGCTGGTCCGTTCCGCCGGTCTGGCTGCTCAGCTGATGGCCAAGGAAAATGGTTATGCCACCGTGCGTCTGCCTTCCGGTGAGATGCGCAGGCTGCCGCTCAACGTCATGGCCACCATCGGCACCGTGGGCAATTCCGATCATGAGAACGTCCGTCTCGGCAAGGCCGGTCGTGTCCGTCACATGGGCATCCGTCCCACCGTCCGCGGTGTTGTCATGAACCCGAATGACCATCCTCATGGTGGTGGTGAGGGCAAGAGCCCTGTTGGTATGCCCGCTCCTGTGACTCCCTGGGGTAAGCCCGCTCTGGGTTACAAGACCAGGAAGCACAAGAAGTATTCCAACAAGATGATTATCAAGCGCGCTGGCAACAAGTAAGCGTATCCCACAGGAAGGAGGCAGCTAACGAATGAGTCGTTCGATCAAGAAAGGCCCCTATGTAGAGGCTGCGCTGATGAAGCGCGTTAAGGAAATGAATGCTTCCGGCAAGAAGGCGGTTGTGAAGACCTGGTCCCGCAGTTCCACCATCTTCCCGGATTTCGTGGGTCACACCATTGCTGTCCATGATGGACGCAAGCATGTGCCGGTCTATGTCACCGAAGACATGGTCGGTCACAAACTGGGTGAGTTCGCCCCCACCCGTACCTTCCGCGGTCATGCCGGGGACAAGGCAACGGCCAAAAAGTAAGAGAGGAGTGAAACGAGATGGCAACCCGTTCGAAGGAAAAGTCTGCTGCTCGCAAGGCGAATGCAGACAAGCGCCCTCAGGCGCATGCTAAGTACATCCGCATCTCTCCTCGCAAGGTAAAGATCGTCATTGATCTGATTCGTGGCAAGAGTGTGGAAGAAGCTCAGGCTATTCTGACTTATACCCCCAAAGCCGCCGCTCCGGTGGTTCTGAAGGTGCTCAACAGCGCTGTGGCCAACGCGGTGAATAACAAGGAAATGAGCGAGAAGGATCTGTATGTTGCTGAAGTGTACGCCAATCCCGGCCCGACACTGAAGCGCTATGTTGCCCGCTCCCGCGGCAGCGCGTCCCCTATGCTCAAGCGCACAAGCCACATCAGCGTAGTGCTGGATCAGAAGTAAGGCAAAGGAGGTTTATCCATGGGTCAGAAAGTAAATCCCCACGGCGCGCGCGTCGGTGTGATCTATGACTGGAGCACCCGGTGGTTTGCCGAGAAGAAGGATTTTGCGGACAATCTCGTAGAAGATTTCAAGCTTCGTGAGATGCTGAAGAACAAGTACTACAACACCGGTATCAGCAAGATTGATATCGAGCGTTCTCTCCAGACTTTGACAGTGAACATCTTCACCTCCAAGCCTGGCATGATCATTGGACCCAAAGGGGCCAACATTGAGCAGCTGAAGAAGGAAGTGGCCGCCTTCGTCAAGAAGCCCTGCCACATCAATGTGTACGAAGTCAAGCAGCCTGACGCTGACGCTCAGCTGGTTGCCGAGAACATTGCTCAGCAGCTCGAAAAGCGTATCAGCTTCCGCCGTGCGATGAAGCAGTCCATCCAGCGCGCCATGAAGATCAATGGCGTCAAGGGTATCAAGTGTTCCGTGAGCGGCCGTATCGGCGGTGCCGACATTGCCCGCAGCGAGCATTATCATGAAGGCTCCATTCCGCTGCAGACTCTGCGCGCCAATATCGATTACGGCTTCGCCGAAGCCAAGACCACATACGGCCGTCTGGGCATCAAGGTTTGGATCTACAAGGGACAGATCCTGCCTGCTGCCAAGAAAGGGCCGGCTGCGAAGGAGGTCAAGTAACCTATGCTGATGCCTAAGAGAGTCAAGCGCCGCAAGGTGTTCCGCGGTCGCATGAAGGGCGAAGCCCATCGCGGTAATTTCCTTGCTTATGGCGAGTTTGGCCTGCAGGCCACCGAGCCCTGCTGGATCACTTCCCAGCAGATTGAAGCGGCTCGTATTGCTCTGACCCGTTACACCAAGCGTGGCGGTCAGGTCTGGATCAAGATTTTCCCTGACAAGCCTGTCACGGAAAAGCCTGCTGAGACCCGAATGGGTTCCGGCAAAGGTTCTCCTGAGTACTGGGTTGCGGTGGTTAAGCCCGGCCGCGTGCTGTTCGAGATCAAGGGTGTCGGCGAAGAGACTGCCCGCGAAGCACTGCGTCTGGCCAGCCACAAGCTGCCTTTGAAGACCAAGATCATTGCGCGCCAGGATGAGGCGACGACTGAAGCGGGTGGTGAACAGTAATGAAAGCGAAGGATATGAACACCATGACCAAGGAGCAGCTGGAGGCTCAGGTGTCTGAGCTGAAGACCGAGCTGTTCAATCTTCGCTTCCAACTGGCCACCGGTCAGTTGTCGAATCCGAAGAAAATTACGGAAGTCAAGCGTGACATCGCTCGTACCAAGACCGTAATCCGTCTGAAGGAACAGGCGTAAAGTGAACTTGAAAGGAGGCAGCCGCTTCAATGTCTGAAGAAAGAGGACTTCGTAAAACCAGGGTTGGCGTCGTGATCAGCGACAAGATGGACAAGACCTGTGTCATTCAGATCAAGACCCGCGTACGTCATCCCCTGTATGGTAAAATCATGAACCGCACTAGCAAGCTGAAGGTTCATGACGAGAATAATGAGTGCGGTGTAGGTGATACCATCCGCGTGATGGAAACCCGCCCGCTGAGCCACGACAAGCGCTGGCGCCTGGTCGAGATTATCGAAAAGGCGAAGTAAGCAGCTGTCATAAAGGAGGAAATACCCTATGATTCAGCCGCAAACGCGACTCAAGGTAGCCGATAACTCCGGTGCCAAGGAAATTATGTGCATCCGTGTACTTGGCGGCTCTTTCCGGCGTGATGGCTCCATCGGTGATGTCATCGTGGCCAGCGTCAAGACCGCTACTCCCGGTGGCACCGTGAAGAAGGGCGATGTGGTGAAGGCCGTGATCGTCCGGACCCGCAAGAACCGCCGCCGCAAGGATGGCAGCTACATCCGCTTTGATGACAATGCTGCCGTGATTATCAATGATCAGAAACTGCCCCGCGGTACCCGTATTTTTGGACCTGTTGCCCGTGAGCTGCGCGAAAAGGATTTCATGAAGATCGTTTCGCTGGCTCCCGAAGTACTGTAAGGAGGCAGACAGAACATGAATGTAAAGCTCAATGATAACGTGCTGGTGATTACCGGTAAAGACAAGGGTGTCACTGGTAAAGTTACAGCCTGCTTTCCGAAGCTGAACCGTGTCACGGTTCAGGGCGTCAATCAGGTAACCAAGCACCAGAAGCCCAAGTCGGCGGCTCAGCCTGGTGAAATCATCCACAAAGAGATGCCTGTGGATGCTTCCAATGTGATGGTCATCTGCCCCAAGTGCGGCAAGGCCACCCGCGTTGGTCACAAGGTGAACCGTGTGGACGGCGAGAATGGCCGCAAGGTGCGTGAAATGGTTCGCGTCTGCAAGAAGTGCGGCGCTGAAATTGACTGATAAGGAGGATCCGCCAAATGGCTACACGTATCAAGGAAAAATACCTGGCCGAGGCTGTTCCTGCCCTGAAACAGAAGTTCGGCTACAAGAACCCCATGGAAGTCCCCAAGGTTGCCAAGGTTGTCATCAACATGGGCCTGGGTGACTGCAAGGACAATGCCAAGGCCCTGGAGCTGGCCCTGAGCGAACTGGCCACCATTTCCGGTCAGAAGCCCATGGTCACCAAGGCCAAGAAGTCCATCGCTAACTTCAAGGTTCGTGAAGGACAGAATGTCGGTGCCAAGGTTACGCTGCGCGGTGCCCGCATGGAAGAGTTCATTGACAAGCTCGTGTCCGTGGCTCTGCCCCGTGTGCGTGACTTCCACGGTGTTTCCACCAAGGCTTTCGACGGCCGCGGCAACTACGCCCTGGCCATTCAGGAACAGCTGCTCTTCCCGGAAATCGACTATGACAAGGTCGAAAAGATCCGCGGCATGGAGATGATCTTCGTCACCACTGCCAAGACCGATGAAGAGTGCAAGGAGCTGCTCGCTCAGCTGGGCATGCCCTTTGAGAAGGCCGAGTAAGGAGGAATTAAATCGTGGCTAAGACGAGTATGAAACTCAAGCAGCAAAGAACGCCGAAGTACTCCACCCGTGCTTATACACGCTGCCGCCTCTGCGGCCGCCCGCACTCGGTACTTCGCAAGTATGGCGTATGCCGTATCTGCTTCAGAGAGCTGGCCTATAAGGGCCAAATCCCCGGTGTCCGCAAGGCCAGCTGGTAAGCGGGGAGAAAACGGAAGGAGGTTCCATCATGGTTGTGAATGATCCCATTGCCGATATGCTCACCCGCATCCGCAACGCTCAGGTAGCAAAGCATGATACGGTCGAGATGCCTGCCAGCAAGACCAAGAAGGCTATCGCCAAGATTCTGCTGGATGAAGGCTATATCAAGGCATTCGATGTGATCGATGACAATGTTCAGGGTACCCTGAAGATCACCCTGAAGTATGTCAACGGCAAGCAGACCCCTGTTATTGCCGGACTCAAACGGATCAGCAAGCCTGGTCTTCGTGTGTACAGCAAGTGTGAAGATATGCCCAAGGTCCTCGGCGGCCTGGGAATTGCCATCATCAGCACCAGCAAGGGCCTGATGACCGACAAGAATGCCAGAAAGAACAATCTTGGCGGCGAAGTGCTCGCCATGGTCTGGTAACCGACACGTCATGGAGGTGTGAATATGTCTCGTATCGGAAGACTTCCGATCCAGGTTCCCGCGGGCGTGACGGTAACTGTTGGCGATAACAACATGGTCACTGTAAAGGGTCCGAAAGGCACCCTCACCCAGCAGGTGAACAGTAATATTACCGTAAAGCAGGAGGGGAATGTTCTGACCCTCAGCCGCCCCAACGATGAAAAGCAGAACAAAGCGTTCCACGGTCTGTATCGTGCCCTGCTGCACAACATGGTCGTGGGTGTGACCGAAGGCTTTTCCAAGACTCTGGAAATGGTCGGCACCGGTTACAAGGCGAAGGCAGAAGGTAACGGCAAGAGCATTGAAATCAACATTGGTTTCTCTCACCCCGTCCATCTGGATGCTCCTGAAGGCCTGGCCTTCAAGACCCCCAATGATACGACCATCGTGGTGGAAGGCATGAGCAAGCAGGCTGTGGGCAACATGGCCGCTGACATCCGTGCCATCCGCAAGCCTGAACCCTACCTGGGCAAGGGCATCAAGTATCAGGGTGAGCATATCCGCCGCAAGGAAGGCAAGACCGGTAAGAAGTAAGAGAGGGAGTGACTGCAAATGTTCAAAAAGCGCGACCGTAATGAGGTTCGTGAAATTCGTCACGAGCGTGTGCGCAAGAAGATCAGCGGCACCCCCGAAATGCCGCGTCTCAGCGTCTATCGTTCCAACAAGCACATTCAGGCTCAGATCATTGATGACACCAAAGGTGTTACCCTGGTGAGCGCATCCACGCTGGATGAGCAGATCAAGGGTCAGCTCGATGATGTGGACAAGAAGGGTGCTGCCAAACTGGTTGGCAAGCTCATCGGCGAGCGTGCTGTCCAGGCCGGTATCAAGGCGGTTGTCTTCGACCGTGGCGGCTATGTGTACACTGGCCGCGTTGCGGAAGTGGCAGCGGGCGCCCGCGAAGCCGGACTTGAATTCTAAAGAAGGAGGACACACGCAATGCCGATGCAACGCTACGAACAGAATAGCGAATACAAGGACCGTCTGGTTGCTGTCAACCGCGTGTCCAAGACCGTCAAGGGCGGCCGCAATGCCAGGTTCTCCGCACTGGTTGTCGTAGGCGACGAGCAGGGTCATGTGGGAGCCGGCATGGGCAAGGCCGTGGAAATTCCGGAAGCCATTCGGAAGGCCAATGAAGATGCCAAGAAGGCCATGGTGAATGTGCCGCTGAGCGGAACCACCATTCCTCATGAGACCACTGGCTACTACAGCACGGCCAAGGTTGTGCTGCTGCCCGCTCCCGAAGGTACCGGCGTTATCGCCGGCGGTGCATGCCGTGCGGTTCTGGAAATGGCCGGCGTAAAGGACATCCGGACCAAGTCCTTTGGTACCAATAACCCCATCAACATGGTGAAAGCCACTCTGGAAGCCCTCAAGCTGCTGCGCAGCCCTGAGGAAGTTGCCAAGATGCGTGGCAAGACCGTGGAAGAACTGCTTGACTGAGGAGGAAATAGACGATGAAGCTCAAGATTACCTTGATCAAATCACCGATCGCCTCCCTGCCTAAGCACAAGGCGACCGTGGCAGCCATTGGCCTGAAGAAGGTTGGACAGACTGTCATCCGTCCCGATAATGCCTGCGTCCGCGGGCAGATCTTCGCCGTGAAGCACATGGTGAAGGTTGAAGAAGTCAACGAGTAAGGAGGGAATTCCCATGAAACTGCACGAGCTGTGTCCCGCTGAGGGATCGACCACTGCTCAGAAGCGTCTTGGTCGTGGCGTGGGTTCCGGACTGGGTAAGACCTCCGGCAAGGGCCACAAAGGCGCCAAAGCCCGCTCCGGCGGCGGCAAGCGCCCCGGTTTCGAAGGCGGCCAGATGCCTCTGTATCGCCGCGTTCCGAAAAAGGGTTTCACCAATATCTTCGGCAATGAATATGTAGCCATCAATGTGGAACGTCTCAATGATTTTGAAGACGGTGCTGTGGTTGACACCAAGGCATTGCTGGATGCAGGCATCATTAAAAAGGTCCAGGATGGCGTTAAGATCATGGGCGACGGTGAATTGACCAAGAAATTGACCGTCAAAGCCGCCAAGTTCACCGCCTCTGCAAAGGAAAAGATCGAGGCTCTCGGCGGGAAAGCCGAGGTGATCTGATATGCTGGACAGTCTGAAACGGATGTGGGCCAACAAGGAGATCCGGAAAAAGCTGCTTTACACTTTCCTGATGCTCCTGATCTATCGTCTGGTTTCCGTGATTCCGGCTCCCGGTATTGATAAGACCAGACTTGGATCCTCCATGGATCTTCCTCTGCTGCAGCTGGTCAACATGATGACCGGTAACAGCTTCTCCAACATGACCATCATGGCCATGGGTATTACACCCTACATCAACGCTTCCATTATCATGCAGCTCCTCTGCATTGCCATTCCGGCTCTGGAGAGACTGAGCCAGGATGAATCGGGAGCGGGCCGTGAAAAGATCAACCGGATCACGCGCTATGTAACCGTGGGTCTGGCAGCCCTGCAGGCCATCGGCCTGGTGGCTGGCCTGAACTACATGAAGAGCGGCTGGATAAACTACATTCTGGTCGGCGTGTCCATGGCCGGCGGTACCGCCTTCGCCATGTGGCTGGGTGAGCAGATCACCGACAAGGGTATCGGAAACGGTATCTCC
The DNA here is from genome assembly GCA_946534895.1 of uncultured Clostridia bacterium. GTDB lineage: Bacteria > Bacillota > Clostridia > Christensenellales > Aristaeellaceae > UBA2943. The sequence goes on along the minus strand of CAMNDE010000017.1, from coordinate 34,576 downwards.
CTGCTGATCTTTGTGGGTATCATCTCCAACCTCTTCAACGGTATTGTGGCCGGATTCACCAACGCGACAGCCAACGGCACCACCTCCGGCTGGGTCAACCTGGTTGTGATCATCGTGGTAGCCATCATCATGACTGTCCTGGTGACCTTTGTGGAACTGGGCGAGCGCAGAATTCCTCTGCAGATCGCCAAGCAGACCAAGGGCCGCCGCGTCTATGGCGGACAGAACACCAGACTGACCCTGAAGGTCGTTTCCGTGGGCGTTATGCCTCTGATCTTCGCCTACTCTTTCCTGGCGTTCCCTTCCACCATTATCCAGCTGGTTGATCCCAAGGCAAACGGCGGATTCACCCAGTGGTGGCTGAGAAACATGAGCAACGGCAGCTGGCTGTATCTGCTGCTCTCCGCTCTGCTCATTATCGGCTTTACCTATTTCTACTCCTCCATCTCCTTCGATCCTCAGAAGCAGGCTGATCAGCTGATCATGCAGGGTGCAACCATCCCCGGTCAGCGCGGCCGGAACATGAAGAACTATCTGCAGACCATCGTCGGAAGACTGAATCTGTTTGCAGCTCTGTATCTGGCAGTTCTGTCCGCTGTGCCTTCTCTGATCACCAGAGGCCTGAATGCGAGCGTGCCCTTTGCGGCATCTTCCATTCTGATCGCTGTGAGCGTGGCACTGGAATCCATCCGCACCATCCAGGGCGAGATGAGTGTCCGCGGTATCGAGATGGACGTGGAAAAAGGCGGTTTCATGTAAGCATTGTAACCGTGCGCTGTGCCGAGAGGCACAGCGCACGCCTTGCTGATGATGGTAAGGCATGCCTTCCATATCAGTCACTGCATTCTTGTGCATAAGCAGGAAAGGAGCTTCAGAATGAATATGATCTTTCTGGGACCTCCCGGCGCAGGCAAAGGCACTCAGGCTGTGCAGATCTGTGAGGCCCTGAATATCCCCCAGATTTCCACCGGTGACATTCTGCGCAATGCCATCAAGAACGGAACGGAAACCGGCATGAAAGCCAAGTCCTACATGGACGCCGGCCAGCTGGTGCCCGATGAGATTCTTGTGGCGATCATCCGGGAGCGCCTTGCTCAGGACGACTGTGCCAACGGTTATATTCTCGACGGGTTCCCGCGTACCATTCCTCAGGCTGAAGCCTTGGAAGGGATCGCGGATATCGATCTGGTTCTGGAACTGAACGTGTCTGATGAAGTGCTGATCAATCGTCTGTCCGGCCGGCGGGTCTGCCCTGCCTGCGGGGCCACCTATCATGTGAATATGCTCAACGGCAGCACCAAGTGCGAAAAGTGCGGCGCTGAACTCATTCAGCGCAAGGACGATGCACCGGAAACCGTGCTCAACCGTCTCAAGGTATATCACGATCAGACCCAGCCTCTGATTGCCTTCTATGAAGCCAGGGGCAAGCTGAAGAAGTTCGACGGCGCCAAGGATCAGCAGGAAGTTTATGCCGAGATCATGGAAGCTATCGGGACGAATGCATGATTACCATTAAGAATGAAGCACAGATCGAAGGCATGAGAAAAGCCGGGAAGCTGCTCTACGAAGTGCTCAGCACGGTCAGGAAAGCAGTTGTGCCCGGCATAAGTACCATGGAGCTGAACGATCTGGCTGAGAAGCTGATCCGCGATGGCGGTGCCACTCCATCCTTTCTGGGATATGAAGGGTACCCGGCTTCGCTCTGCACAAGCATTGATGAAGTGGTCGTACACGGCATCCCTTCCGAAGACACCATTCTTCAGGAAGGCTCACTGATCTCCATGGACTGCGGCCTGTGCCTGAACGGGTGGCAGGCTGACAGTGCACTGACAGTGGGCGTGGGCAGGATTTCCGATCGTGACCGGGAACTGATTGAAACCACAGAGGCCTGCTTCTTTGCCGGCGCCAGACAGGCGGTGGCGGGAAAGCGGCTGGGGGACATCGGTTCCGCCGTGGAAAGCCTGGCCCATGAACATGGGTTCAGTGTGGTGCGTGATCTGTCCGGGCATGGTATCGGACGCGACATGCACGAGGATCCGTATGTGTACAATTTCGGATTTGCGGGCTGCGGACTTCCCATGCGGAAGGGAATGACCATAGCCATCGAACCCATGGTCTGTATGGGGGACTGGCATGTGGAGACCGATGAGGAGGATGGCTGGTGCGTCAGAACCCGGGACGGCCTGAAGGCTTCCCATTACGAGCACACTATCGCCATCTTTGAAGACCGGCTGCCTGAGATTCTGACTCTGCCCGGCTTTGTCTGGAAGGAGGAAGAATAATGGACCAGCTTCCTGTACTGCCCGGAACCGTGGTCACATCCCGTCAGGGACGCGACAGGGGCCGCAGCTTTGTGGTGATCCGGGTGGAAGATGAACAGTTTGTGATGATGGCCGACGGCCTGACCCGGAAACTGGATCATCTGAAGAAAAAGAAAGTAAAGCATGTAAAGGCCAGACCCGCTCGGATGGATCTGGACGCCGCGTGGCCCAGCGGACATCTGCTGGACAGCGATATCCGGAAGTTTCTGGAAGAGCACGGATATGGCCTGGAACGGCCCCTGTGCAAGGAGGACTGAAAACTTGTCAAAGGATGACGTCATCGAAATGGATGGAAAGGTCGTTGAGGCCCTTCCCAATGCCATGTTCCGGGTGGAGCTGCCCAACGGCCACCAGATAATGGCGCATATCTCGGGAAAGATGCGCCAGAATTTTATCCGCATCTATCCCGGTGATAAAGTTACTGTCGAGCTTTCGCCCTATGATCTGACCCGCGGTCGGATCACCTGGCGCAGCAAGAGCTGAGAAAACCAAAGGAGGAATTTCCATGAAAGTCAGGCCGTCTGTAAAGCCGATTTGTGAGAAATGTAAAATTATCAAGCGCAAGGGTCGCGTCATGGTGATCTGCGAGAATCCCAAGCACAAGCAGCGCCAGGGCTGAAACTGCGCCTTACAAGGCATATTACCGTCGGATGTTTCCGGCGGTTTTTTTGTGCGCATGACGCGCGCAATACGGTCAAAGGCCGGGCTGCGACTTGAGAAGGTCGGGAATTAGCGATATAATGGCATCCGTGAAAATATCGCAAAGGAGAAAAGGACTTTGAGCGATTTACAGAATGAACCGAACGTTCAGCCGGTAGACGAGCCGACGAAACAGGTTCAGGTCATGGAAGTCCCGGTTCAGCGCCATCGGCGCAGCAGGAATTCCAGACCGGCAGAAGCAGAAAGTCAGACAGTCCGGGAAGTACCCCCGGCGCAGATCGCCTATCCCGCACCCCAGCAGCGTGCCAGCACCCCGCGGCCGCAGGCACTGCAGCGCGTGACCCAGGATCAGGCGCAGAAATCCGAGAATTCGCGCAATATCCGCAGGCCTGTTCAGGAGAGCGGATATTCCCAGCGCAGACCGCTGGGAACGGCGGGCGAAAATGAAAGCACGCCTGCCAGACCGCCGCTGGGCCCGAGAGGCGTGCGCAATCCCAGTGAGGAAGAGGAGGCGCCGAAGCGCGGCATCAGCCGGATTCTTCTTATTATTCTGATTGTTCTCCTGATCATCGGCCTTCTCGTGCTGGGACTGCACCTGATTCCGGAGAATGCGCAGGGATTCCTGGGCGATGTAAAGCGCACCGTCAGCAGTACTCTGGGCAGGAGCGCAGCGCCTACGGAAGAGCCGGTGCCCCAGGTGACCATCGGCGCGTATCAGTTCCGCTCCGATACGGTAAGCGGCTATGCGCCGGCGGAAGTCACCTTCACGCTCTCTTCCGGCAGCCAGTTTGAAGACGCACGTCTTCTGGACATGGACGGACGCGTGGTGGACAGCTATGTATTCCGCTCCGAGCAGGACGACGGAAGCGTACAGTGGTCGCTGATTGCCACCTTCGAGAACGCCTATTTCGGACCAGTCACCGCTCAGCTCCTTGCGGAGGGTGTCTGGCAGGATACCGGGGAAGAGATTCCGATCTCTATTCAGGAGCAGACCGTGCGTGAAACCTCCACGGAGCCGCCCGTATCGGAGGCACCGGCGGCGGTTGCCATGCTGGTGAACGATTTCTCCGGGTCTCCCTCTCAGGGCACAGCGCCGGTGAATGTGGCCTTCAGCATGACCACGAGCCTGAGCGTGACCAATGTACGGCTGGTGGATGACATGGATCAGCCGCTGGAAGCCGAATCCCTGGTGCTGGTGGACAATACCAATACCCGGGTATGGGCACTGAACTATACCTTTGATGAAGGGTACAACGGTGTCATCTATGCCCAGATTCTCAATAACGGCGAATGGGTGAACTCCGGAAAGACCTGCACGCTGCAGATCAAGGAGCCCCTGGAGCCGGTTCTGACCCCCGCGCCTGTGGAAACAGTCGTGCCGGTGGTGGAAGCAGCCGTGACGGAGGACGCGGACGCGTATGATCTCGTGCCCGAGGATACCGAGGCTGCAGTGGATGAAACAGCAGAGCCCGAGCCCACGCTGCGTCCGGAAGCCCAGGGTTTTGCCCTGCCCATGGAGGTTTCACCCACGCCCGCGCCTGAAGGCGCAGAAGCGGCGGATGTCGTGGATGAAGCGGCCGTGGACGCTGATCCGGATGCCGTCACAGCGGATGCGGACTGGACGGAGCCTGCCGTGGATGCCGCAGAGGAAACCGCGGCACCGGAGGCAGCAGTTGTTGCCGAGGCTGAGCCTGCTGAGGAGGCTGAGCCCACCCCTGTTCCGAGACTTACGGCGGAAGCTGCGGAGAGTGCGGATCCGTCCCTGATCAAGACCAGCGTGATCTATAACGGAACCAAGAAGGTTTCCAGTTATGACCGTTCGGCCGGAGATATTCTGGACATGCCCGCGGCGGATGCCTATGCGCGTCAGCCCTATGGCGTGATGACATTCCGCGGGTCTTCATTCCGTCAGAATGCCGCAGAAGGCACGGTGCCTTCGCTTTCCTCCATGGAAGTGCTCTGGCGTGCCAATGCTTCTTCTGTCAGGGGCTCCGGCAGTACCTATTACGGAATCGGCTGGACAGGACAGCCGCTGATCATCAAGTGGAGCAAGGAAGTACGCGAACTGTCCAACATCCTGGACGAAAAGAAGAACACGAAGGCGCTGCGGGAAGTGATTGTGGCCGGCGAGGACGGAAACATCTATTTCCTGGATCTTGAAACCGGTGAACCCACCCGTGATGTCATCGAGCTCGGCTATCCCATGCGCGGCACGCCCAGCGTGCATTCCATGGGCTATCCTGTGATGAGCGTGGGCCAGTACGCCCGGAAGATGGCAAAAAAGACGGGCGACATCGGTATGCGCGTGTATAACCTGCTGACCCAGAAGCAGTCCTTCCTGCTGGATGGTCTAGACGGCAAGCTGGACCGGCCGTACTATTCCGTGGGTTCCTTTGAGACCTCCTCACTGTTTGACTACAACAGCGATTCCATGGTCAGCATCGGCACCAACGGCATGCTGTACGTGACCAAGCTGAACACGGATATTGACCGGAACTCCGGCACCATGACGGTGAAGCCGGATACCGTGAGCCTGAAGACCAAGGCCAGCGGTGAGAGCGACAAGCAGGTGGCCGTGGAATCCTCCATGGCAGCCTATCAGCAGTATGTGTTCTACGCCGATATGGGCGGATACCTGCGCTGCGTGGATACCAGCAGCATGACCACGGTCTGGGCTGTGGACACGGGCGACAGCGTGGAAGCGTCCATTGCTCTGGACCTGGACGAACAGGGCCAGCTCTGGCTGTATACGGCCAATACGCTTCAGCAGAGAAAGAAAGGCGACTGCCATATCCGCTGCTATAACGCCATGACCGGCGAGATGCGCTGGGAGTACGCAGTGACGGTGGATAAGGCGTCCAAGAAGAACGGAAACGTCATCGGCGGATTCCGGGCATCCCCTGTGGTGGGTACCGGCATGCTGAAGGATATGGTGTTCTTCACAGCCAGCTCTGTGACCTCTGTCGGTTCCTCCGCATCCCCGTCCATGGTGTTTGCCCTGGACAAGGAAAGCGGGGAAGTCATGTGGACCAAGCGTCTGGATGTCTATACCTATGCTTCGCCTGTGGCAGTCTACACCGAAGACGGCCAGGCATTCCTGATCCAGCCTGACAGCAGCGGCATTCTGCATCTGCTGGACGGCATGAGCGGCAGTGAGGTCAGCTCCCTGCAGCTGGAAGGCACCATCAATGCTTCCCCGGCTGTGTACAAGGATACGCTGGTCATCGGCACCCAGGGCAAGGATACATCCTATATTTATGGGATTTCCCTGAAATAAGAAAACAGGAGGCATTCCGAAAGGAATGCCTCCTGCCATGTAAGTATCAGGAATTCTGGTGCCTGAGCTGCTTCCAGGTGGAAACGCCGTAGGAGATGCCGGCCAGGTATGCCAGCGCCAGGGAAATCCAGAGCAGTATAACGTCGGCCTGAAAACCTGTCCAGACGGGAATGGAATCATGGAAGAAGCCGGCAATCAGGCTTGCGATGAAGAAACAGGTGGAGGTCTTTCCAAGATAGTTTGCATAGACCACAATGTTTCGGTTGAGCAGCAGCAGGGCGCCGACGATCATGATGACTTCCTTGAAAATCAGAAGGAATACGGCGATCTTCGGATATACACCGGAAAAGCAGTGAAAGGCCAGGGCGGTGATCACCAGCAGCTTGTCTGCCAGGGGATCCATCAGTTTCCCGAAGGCGGTGATCTGGTGATTCTTTCGTGCCAGATAGCCGTCGAACATGTCGGTAATGCTGGCGGTACAGAACACCACGAGCGCGGCGATCACGTGACCGCTTGCATAGAGTATGGCAAAGACCGGAACCAGAGCCAGTCGGATCATGGTCAGGATATTGGGTACGTTCCATGCTTCTTTCAGCATGTTCCGGAATTGTTCTTTCACAATGGACCCCTTTCCGCAGGCATGGCAGCATGCATGCGAAGTACATTATACCACCGGATAAAAACGTGACAAGCTTCCCGGAAAAGAAAGCACGGGAAACAGCGATCAGATATGGAGGATAAACGATGCGCAGGGATGGAAGAGCGGATACCGAGCAGAGAAAAATTGAAATCCTGCCGAATTTTGTGGAGTCGGCCGCAGGCAGCTGCCTGATTTCCACCGGAAAGACACGCGTGATCTGCACCGCCTCAGTGGAGGAAAAGGTACCGGAATTCCGGCGTGAATCCGGCCTGGGCTGGGTGACGGCGGAGTATGCCATGCTGCCTGCGTCCACGGGCACACGCAAGCGCCGGGACGGCGCGCAGAAGGACGGACGCAGCGTGGAGATTCAGCGCCTGATCGGCCGGAGTCTCAGGCAGGCCGTGGACATGCGCGTACTTGGCCGGCGCACGATTACACTGGACTGCGATGTGCTGCAGGCGGACGGCGGCACCCGCACCGCCAGCATCAGCGGGGCCATGGTGGCGCTGACCCTGGCCGTGGACAAACTGATCCGGGAAGGCAAGCTGGCCGCGTCACCCCTGATCCATCAGGTGGCGGCCATTTCCTGCGGCATGGTGGATGACCATGCCTGCCTGGACCTGTGCTACAGTGAGGACAGCCGCGCCCAGGTGGACATGAATGTGGTCATGAACGAGAAAGGCGAGTATATCGAGCTCCAGGGCACCGGCGAGGGCCGGGCGTTCACGCCCGCGGAACTGGCCGCACTGACCGGGGAAGCGGAGCAGGGGATCCGGGAAATGATGCAGGCCCAGCGCGAAGCGCTCGGGGACGCGGCGAAATGGCTGTGCGCAAAGCCCGTGCTCGTGGCAGCCAGCGGGAACGCGCACAAGATCCGGGAGCTTCAGTCCATATTTGGAAAGTATTATCAGGTGTGCTCCATGAAGGACTTCGGGTTTGACGAGGACATCGTGGAGGATGCGGATACGTTTGCCGGCAATGCCGTGATCAAGGCGGAAGCGGTGTGCAGTGCGCTGGGCCTGCCCACCATCGCCGATGACAGCGGGCTGTGCGTGGATGCGCTGAACGGTGAGCCCGGCGTGTACAGTGCCCGCTACTGCGGACATCATGGGGACGACGAGGCCAACAATGACCTGCTTCTGGAAAAAATGCAGGGCGTGGAAAACCGCAGCGCGGCATTCCACAGCGCCATCGCCATCAAGCATCCGGGCGAGGAGCCGCTGGTGGCCGAGGGCATCTGCCCGGGCGTAATCCTGCATGAGCGCCGTGGCCATGGCGGGTTCGGATATGATCCCCTGTTCCTCTATGAACCGCTGAACAAGACCTTTGCCGAGGTGACAGAGGAGGAAAAGAACGCGGTGAGCCATCGCGCCAGAGCCTGTGCCAGGATGCTGGAGATTCTGGAGGCACGCGCATGAAGGCACTGGTGATGAGCGACAGCCATGGGTCCGTGGACAGCATCCGGTATCTCTGCGGGGAAGCCTGGAAGCGCACCGGCCCTGTGGACGCCTACTTTCATCTGGGGGACGGTGCCGGGGATTTCCGGGCACTGGAGGCCTTCTTTCACGCGCATGATCCGGAAGCTGTGCTGGAGAATGTGCGGGGCAACTGTGATTTCTATGCTCCGAATGTGCCGGACCAGAAAACGGTTCGCTTCGGCGGCACTTCCATCCTGCTGACCCACGGCCATCACCTGTGCGTCAAGCAGGGACTGTATCTGCTCGACGATGAGGCGGTGCGTCAGGACTGCAGCATTGCATTGTATGGGCATACGCACGAGCCGGCCATGGACATGTATTCCGTGCTGATGATCAATCCCGGGTCCGTGCAGGACGGCCGGATTGCTTTCCTGGAAGTTACGGAAGGCCGGCCGCGCGTGGAACTGTGGCATTTTCAGTAATCCCATGGGATAGAACGTGAAGCTGCGGCTTCACGTTTTTGTGTTGGAGGAAAACCATGGTTTCCCTGCCGCAACATGGAGGCTTTTGGGGTTTTCCGCATCCCCGTGTATAATGAGGGTACATGCTCCGGAATGCAGCGAAAAACACGAAAGACCTGCGGGAATATGCCCGCATTCAGAAAGGAATCCGCTATGAATCAGCCCAATATCCTTTTTCTTCTCTCGGATGACCAGGGACCCTGGGCCATGCATTGTGCAGGCACACCGGAACTGATCACGCCGAACCTGGACAGGATTGCCGCGGAGGGTATCCGGTGTGACAATTTCTTCTGCGCGTCGCCTGTGTGCTCTCCTGCGAGGGCGTCGCTGCTCACCGGGCGTATGCCAAGCGCCCACGGCGTTCTGGACTGGATCCGCTCGGGGAATGTGGATGCGCGGAAGTTTGCAGCCCAGGGCAGGGAAAACCCTTACGGCGGGTATGCGGATGAAGCGGAGCCCATTGCCTATCTGGAAGGCATGCCCTGCTATACGGATATGCTGGCAGAAGCCGGTTATACATGCGCGCTCAGCGGAAAATGGCATCTGGGGGACAGCATACATCCCCAGCACGGGTTCACTTCCTGGTATACCCTTGGCAAGGGCGGATGTTTCTACAATCATCCGGATATCGTGGAAAACGGGGAAATCCGCGTGTGCCATGGCCAGTATGTCACAGACCTGATCACAGAGCGCGCCTGCAGGGATCTGAAAACCCTGGCGGAAGGCGGGAAGCCCTTCTATCTCAGCGTGCACTATACGGCGCCCCACAGTCCCTGGGAGGCGGACCAGCATCCCAGGAAATGGATTAATGCCTATGAACACTGCAGCTTTGACAGCATTCCGGATGTGCCGGATCATCCGGACATGACCACGGGCCCGGTGTATGGCACAGCTATGCGGCATGTGAATCTGCGCGGGTATTTTGCCGCCATATCCGCCATGGACGAGGGCATCGGCAGGATACTGGATACGCTGGATGCCTGCGGGCTGCGTGAGAATACGCTGGTGATCTTCACCTCAGACAACGGCATGAGCATGGGACACCATGGCATCTGGGGGAAGGGCAACGGCACTTTCCCCATGAACATGTATGACCAGGCGGTCAAGGTGCCTTTCCTGATGCGCTACCCGAAGGGCATTGCGGAGCCCGGACGGGTGGTCCATGACATGATCAGTGCCTGTGATCTGTTTCCGTTCTTTGCGGAACTGGTCGGCGGTCATGTTCCGGAAGGCCTTCCCGGTCAGAGCTTTCTGCCGGTGCTGCAGGGCGGGCATTCCCGGCGGGACGAAATCGTGGTGTACGACGAGTACGGTCCGGTGCGGATGATCCGGACAATGGAATGGAAGTATGTGCACCGTTATCCATACGGTCCCCACGAACTCTATCATCTGACGGAAGACCCGGGCGAGGAATGCAATCTTGCAGACGATCCGGGCTTCCAGGAAAGGATCATGGACATGCGCGCACATCTGGAACGCTTCTTTATGCAGTACGCTGATCCGGAAATGGATGGGGTGCGTGAGGGTGTGACCGGGTCCGGGCAGTTCTGCCGTCCCGGCATCCATGCTTCCAGACCGGATCCCTATGGACGTGTCCCTGTTACCCGAAAGGAGCTGGACGTGTAATGCAGGGCTTTCGGACAGGAATCCCATGAAATGCCTGCAGCAAGGACAATAGTAAAGTTAAACAGATACAATGAAGATTATGCCAAATGGAGCATCATGCGAAAGGCTGACCTGAAAATGCTGGTGGACAGAAAACGCCCCCTCTTCATGAGGGGGCGGGGAAAAGCGGTGGTTTCAGGATTTCTGCTTCGGCACGTACATGGCCCGGATGGCGTTGATGACGGCCAGGACCATGACGCCCACGTCGGCAAAGATGGCAAGCCACATGCTGGTCAGGCCCAGTGCTCCGAGGATCAGGCATATGGCCTTCACAGCTAGGGCAAAGATGATGTTTTCATAGGCAATGCGGACGCACCTGCGTGCAATGCGCACAGCCAGCGGAATTTTCAGGGGATCGTCATCCATGAGCACAATATCCGCCGCTTCAATGGCAGCGTCGGAGCCCAGGGCGCCCATGGCGATGCCCACATCAGCCCTGGAAAGCACCGGTGCGTCATTGATGCCGTCTCCCACAAAGGCCAGCGTACGGCCTTTTTTCTTTTCCTGAAGCAGCGTTTCCAGTGCGGCGACCTTCTCGTCCGGGAGCAGTTCCGCCCGGACTTCGTCAATGCCCAGGAGATGCCCCACGTGATCCGCCATGCGCCTGTGGTCGCCGGTGAGCATGACGGTGCGGCGGATGCCGCAGGCATGCAGGCCCTTGATGGCGTCCGGAGCCGTATCCTTGATCCGGTCTGCGATCAGGAGATGCCCCAGGTATTTTCCGTCCATGCCCACATGGACGATGGTGCCCACGCTGGAGCACAGTTCGCAGGGGATATGCAGGCGTTCCATGAGCTTTTCATTGCCCACGGCGATGAGATGCCCGTCCACTCTGGACGTGACGCCCTGGCCGGAGTATTCCTGTGTCTCCGTGACTCTTACAGGATCCGGCGTCCGGCCCCAGGCACGGATCAGGGACTGGGCAATGGGGTGGGAGGAATGGCATTCGCAGTGTGCCGCATACTCCAGGAGCGTCTCCCTCGGAACCGCGGCATGGTGGACTTCGGCCACTTCGAAGATGCCCTGGGTCATGGTGCCGGTCTTGTCAAAGGCTACAATATCCGCCTTGGAAAGGGCTTCCAGGTAGCTGGAACCCTTGACCAGAACGCCGGCCCGGCTGGCTCCGCCGATACCGGCGAAGAAGGTCAGCGGGATGGAGATCACAAGGGCGCAGGGGCAGGAGATGACCAGGAAGGTCAGGGCGCGCATGACCCAGTCCAGGGTGTCCGGAGTCATCCCGAGCAGCAGACGGATCAGGGGCACCAGCACAGCCAACACCACGGCCAGTGCGCACACGGCAGGGGTATAGATCCGGGCGAAGCGGGTAATGAATGCCTCGGAGCGGCTCTTGAGACTGGATGCGTTTTCCACCATCTCAAGAATCCGGGAGGCAGTGGAGGTTTCGAATTCCTTCGTAGTCCGGATGCGGAGCGTGCCGGACTGATTGATGGTGCCCGACAGCACCGGGTCGCCGGGACGGACTGTCCTTGGCACGCTTTCCCCGGTGAGGGCAGAGGTATCCAGCGAAGAGGTGCCTTCCTCCACCACACCGTCCAGCGGGATTTTTTCGCCGGCGGATACCTCGATCAGGCTGCCGATCTCCACTTCATCCGGGTCCACACGGACGGTGGACTGGTCTTCCTGCAGGAGATTGGCGTAGTCCGGACGGATATCCATGAGCTGGGAGATATTCCTGCGGCTTCGGCCGACGGCCACGGACTGGAAAAGCTCGCCGATCTGGTAGAACAGCATGACGGCGGCGCCTTCCGCGTAGTCCCCGGTGCGCACTCTTCCCAGGACGATGGCACCCAGGGAGGCGAAAGCCATGAGAAAGTTCTCATCAAACGGCTGACGGTTCCGGATGCCCTTGAAGGCCTTGATCAGAATATCGTATCCGATCACAAAGTAGGGAATCAGGTAAAGAAGGAATTTCACCCACCCGTCCCAGAGTCCGTCCAGGGGAAGGAAATGCAGGATGACCATCAGAACGGCGGAGATCAGGATGCGGGTGAGGACGTGTTTCTGTTTTTTCGTCAATTGGCCCAGCATGGCCGGCGCTTCCTTTCAGAGATCTCAGAAATAGATTTCACATTCGTCTTCCACTTTCCGGCAGTTCTGCAGCACCCGGGGCATGACTTCCTTGGGATCCGCCTGCTCGTCAAAGTGAACAATCATTTTCAGGGTCATGAAATTGACGGTGCAGTCACTGACCCCCGGCGTCTTTTTGCATGCCGCTTCCATTTTCGCGGCACAGTTTGCACAGTCGACCTCAATGGCATATGTCTTCTTCATAACCGCAGCCTCCGTGTTTTTCATTTGAACATATGAACAATCATTCATATGATGACAAGAGTATAGCATGGGACAAAGGGCGTGTCAACGGGCGAAATTCATAATATGAAAGAAAACATGCCGGCGCAGGGGAAAATATATGAAAGAAAAGCGGTGGCGGACGCATGGAAAGGAGATGCGGCAGCTGCGAAAAGCATGAAAAAAAGCCAGGAATGCACCGGACTGCAGGGGAGGAAAGGGAGAATGCATGCAGATACTGTCGCAGTATTGCACAAACTGGTCAAATAGTCGCCTGAAAAGACAATGTATACCGAAAATGCATTTTTGAATTCTCAAAAGTTCATTTTTGTTCTTATTTTGTCTTAAATTGGGGACAAATTGCATTTTGGGTTGACAAGGGATTTATCTACACGTACAATGGAGAAAATCGTGAATCGGATATGTTACTCAGATCCGATTCGCAAAATGTCTAGGAGGAAGAGTATGAAAAAGTTTTTGTCACTGGTACTGGTTGTAGCTTTGGCATTGGGCTGCGTCTACACTGCCTCTGCTGAGAAGCTGAGCGTGTATCACGACTATCAGACCACTACCAACGAAATGGAATACTGGCTCATTCAGATGTCCCAGGGCGCCAAGGAACTGAACGTCCTGAACAACTGCATTGATGGTCTGGTATACAATGACAACACCGGTGCTCTTGTCGGACTTGCCGCAGAGTCCTGGGAGCATGATGATCAGTCCGTCGTGTGGACCTTCCATCTCCATGACAACATGGTCTGGGTAGATGCCGAAGGCAACTACAAGGGCGACGTTGTGGCTGAAGACTGGCTGACCGGTCTGGAATGGACCCTGAACTATGCCAAGAACGAAGCCACCAACACCTCCATGGCCTTTGAGACCCTGGCTGGTGCCGAAGAGTACTACAACTACACCAAGGAACTGGCTGAGACCAATCCTGAGGAAGCTGCTGCTCTGACCTATGAAGGCAAGTTCCTTGAGACCGTCGGCATCGAAACTCCCGACGAGTACACCATCGTGTACACTTGCAAGGACTCCACCCCCTATTTCGATTCCGTCGCGACCTATGCCTGCCTGTATCCCATTCCCCAGGGCATGATCGACGAACTGGGTATCGAGGGAACCCGCGCCCTGACCCCCGATAAGATGTGGTATTCCGGTCCCTACACCGTGACCACCTACAATGAAGGCTCTGAGAAGATCCTCACCAAGAACCCCCTGTACTGGAACGAAGACAGCCAGCTGTTTGACGAAGTCGTCATCACCATGGTTGAGTCCGTTGCCAAGGCCTATGAGCTGTTCGACGCCGGTCAGCTGGACCGCGTGGCTCTGGACCAGTCCAACCTGACCACCATTTACAATGATCCCAGCAACAAGTACAACAAGTATCTGGTGGAAGCCCGTCCTACCAAGTATTCCTATCAGATCCATCTGAGCTATGATGTCTGGGAAGAAGACGGCACTCCGGATACCAACTGGAACACGGCTGTTGCCAACGAAGCTTTCCGTCTGTCCTGGTACTATGGCCTTGATCTGACCAAGTATCTCGAGCGCACCAATCCCATCCATCCCTATGTCTGCGCGAACTACGGCTACACCGGCACCGGTGTTGCTGTGAACAGCAAGGGCGTGGACTACGCCACTCTGGTGAACCAGCTGGTCGGCGTTCAGTACAGCGACAGCGAATATACCCGCTATAATCCAGAACTGGCTGCCCAGTACAAGGCACAGGCCATTGAAGAGCTGACCGCCAAGGGCGTCACCTTCCCGATCGAAGTCAACTACTTCATCTCCGGTTCTTCCACCGTTGCTGCCGAGACCGCCAAGGTTCTGAAGCAGACCTTCGAAGAGTGCCTGGGTGCTGATTACATCAACTTCCAGATCAAGACCTATGTTTCTTCCCTGAAGAACGAAGTGCGTGCACCGCATCTGGCTTCCTTCTACATCAATGGCTGGGGCGCTGACTTCGGTGATCCCGTCAACTTCGTTGGCCAGGAAACCTACGGCGAAGACAATGCCTACTACTCCATCGATTACTCCCGCATCAATGATGCCACCGATGAAGACCTGATCGCCACCTACAAGGAATTCACTGAACTGGTTGCTGCCGCCCGTACCATCGTGGATGACTATGATGCCCGTCTTGATGCTTTCGCCAAGAGCGAAGCCTTCATGGTGCAGCATGCTCTGGTCATTCCGTGCTACATCGACATCAGCTGGCAGCTGACCAAGGTCAACGACTACACCAAGTGCTATGCTGCCTATGGTATTTCCACATATCGTTATGAGAACTGGGAGACCAACTCCGATATGTACACCACCGAAGAGTATGCAAAGATTAAGGCTGATTATGAAGCTGCTGTGGCTGAATAAGCTTCATACGAATTCGGATATGTGATTTGTTAGCCTGATAGGCAGACAGCTTCCCTGGAAGACTGACACTACGGGGAGGCTGTCTGCCTTATACATTATTCCCGCAGCTATCAGTCATCAGCCCTTTTCAGGTATCTGAGGAAAGGCTGATGACTGATAGCGGAGCGAAAAGGGGACGCTTGGATGGTACGATATATTCTGAAGCGGCTGTTGCAGTCAGTGATCACGGTGTTCATCATCGTCAGCGTGGTATTCCTGCTGATGCGCATGATGCCTACTGATTACTTTTTTACCGAGGATGAGCTGATCAAGCTCACCGAGGCACAGAAGCAGAGTAAACTGGAAAGCGCCGGCCTGCTGGATCCGCCTCTTGTACAGCTGCAGCGCTTTTACCAGAACATGTTCAAGGTGGACTATGTCTATGCTGTAAAGCAGCAGGCCATCATCAACACCCAGCTCCAGAGCGGTGTGACCAGTACGGTGCATACGGCGGTGGAGCAGGCGATCCGCGCGTACTATACCGATGAGACCGCGGCAGAAAAAGAGATCGACAAGATCAACAACAAGATTCTGACCGAGACCATCATCACAAAGCAGATCGACAGTGCGCTGCAGGGTGAAAACGGCTCTGACTCCGCCTATGTGGCGGACCAGCTTGCCTCGAATCTGGGCAGCAAGGCTCTGGGCACGCTGTTCAAGGATGCCAAGAAAGCCATTGGCGAGGAGCAGGCCGGAAAGCTGCGGGATGAGCTGGATGCCACGCTCCGCAAGGATATGGCGGCGCTGCTGGCGGATGTGAACCTGAACGTGAATGCGGCGGGATTCCAGAACATTCTGAATCATCTGAACCCGAACAATTACACGTTCACCTTCAGCCTCGGCGAATCCTACCGTATCCGTCACGGCGTATCCTGCATTGAAATCATTGCCGACAAGTTCCCCATTTCCATGCAGATCGGTCTGTGGTCCCTGGCCCTGGCTCTGGTGCTCGGCGTTGTGCTGGGTATCCTGCAGGCGCGCTACAAGGGCGGTGTGCTGGACAATGTCTGCACCGGCTACACCATTTTTATCAATGCCGTGCCGCATCTGGTCAGCTATACGCTGATCATGTATCTGTGCGCGCACCTGTTCAATCTGCCGATGACCTACAGAAGCGCCACGCCCATCACTTCCGCGATTCCTCCGATCCTGTGCCTTTCCACCGCTTCCACGGCCAACTACATGCTGTGGATGCGCCGGTACATGGTGGATGAGCTGAACAAGGACTATATCCGTCTGGCACAGCTGAAGGGCTTCACCACCACGCAGGTCATGTTCCGTCACGTCATGAAGAACGCCTTCCTGCCGCTTGCCCAGTACCTGCCGTACAACATCCTGCTCACGGTCGGCGGTTCCCTGCTTGCGGAGAGCTTCTTCTCCGTGCCCGGCATGGGCCCGCTGCTGACGCAGGCCATCTCAAGATACGACACAAACCTGGTGCAGGCCATCGTGCTGTTCTACGCAACCCTGGGCATTATCGGCGTGTTCATCGGTGACCTTCTGATGGGCATTCTCGATCCCAGAATCAGTCTTACCAAAAAGGGAGGCACGCGCTGATATGGACAAAAGGAAGAAAATCGTCCTGAAGGGCATCAATACGGAAAATGACTCCCGCGATGTGGTAATGGATGATGTAAACCCCAGTGACGTGGACACCACGGAACATACCTATGAAAAAGGCCGTCCGTATATCAACAAGCGCTCTTCCATGCCGGAAAAGCAGCTGTTCGCGCCGGCCAAGTACAACTACCAGGAAGCAGAGCGCACAGGCTACAGCCAGTACAGCTACTGGAAGAGCGTGTGGCAGAACTTCCTGAAAAAGAAGAGCGCCGTGGTCATGCTGATCATTTTCATGCTGCTCTTCATCTTCACCTTTGTTTCTCCCATGATCAGCAAGTTTGACGTCAAGACCCTGTACTATGATACCAAGCTGGCCTTCATCAGTCCCAACAGCACGTACTGGTTCGGTACGGATTCCCTTGGTGCGGATTACTGGTGCCAGGTATGGTATGCCACCCGTCTGAGCATCATCCTTGCGATCTGCGTGTCGGCAGGCCAGATTCTGCTGGGCACCGTCATCGGCCTTCTCTGGGGCTATGTACGCTCGCTGGACAGAATCATCACGGAAATCTATAACCTGATCGACAATATCCCGACCATCATCTACATGACCCTGATCGCGCTGATGGTGGGCAAGTCCTATGTCATTATCGGCGGTGCCCTGATCCTGTTCGGATGGCTCGGCACGGCCCGTAACATCCGAAATCTGGTGTTCATGTACCGCGACCGTGAGTACAACCTCGCGTCCCGCTGCCTGGGCACCGGCCTGTGGCGCACCCTGTACAGGAACATTTTCCCGTACCTGATCAGCGTGGTGGTGCTGCGCCTGGCGCTTGCCATCCCCGGCACCATTGCCTTTGAGACGACGCTTGCCTATCTCGGACTGATCAGCGTGGAAACGCCTTCCCTGGGCATTCTTCTGAGAAACGCCCGCAGTCTGTTCATGCAGTATCCCTATATGCTGATCTTCCCTGCGGTGATTGTGTCCGTGATCACCATCACCTTCTACCTTGCGGGCAACGCCTTCTCCGACGCGTGCGATCCCCGCAACCATATGTAAGGCGGTGATGAGCGAATGAGTGAGAAAACCATATCCAGCAAGTACGCAGGGCAGAATGCCGAAGCGGCATTGAATTTTGAACGGATCAATGATCAGATTCTCTCCAGTTCCCCGATCCTGTCCGCTCAGGACGTCGAGGTGGAATTCACGCTCCGCGGGCAGAAACTGAAGGCCATCCGCGGCTGCTCCCTGGACCTGTATGAGGGCGAGACGCTGGCCATCGTGGGTGAGTCCGGTTCCGGAAAGAGCGTGTTTACGAAACTGTTCGTGGGCATGCTGGACAAGAACGGCCGGATCGCCAACGGCACCATCATGTATGACGGTATTGACCTGACCAAGCTGAAGACGGAAAAGGAATGGCAGAAGATCCGCGGCAGGCGCATTGCCATGGTGACCCAGGATCCCATGACCAGCCTGAACCCCCTGAAAAAGGTGGGCATCCAGATCCGTGAAGCGGTGGAACTGCATCAGGGCCTGAGGGGCAAGGAAGCCAAGGCGGAAACCATCCGGCTTCTGGGAAGCGTCGGCATCCCGAACCCTGAAGTGCGCTATGGACAGTATCCCCACGAGTTTTCCGGCGGCATGCGCCAGCGCGCCGTGATAGCCATTGCCGTGGCCTGCAAGCCGCAGATCCTGATCTGCGACGAGCCCACGACCGCTCTGGACGTAACCATCCAGGCCCAGATTCTTGAACTGATCAAGAAGCTGCAGCATGAGAACCACATGACCATCATCTACATCACCCACGATCTGGGCGTGGTGGCCAATGTGGCAGACCGTGTGGCCGTCATGTATGCGGGCCAGATCATTGAGACCGGCCTTGCCAACGAAATCTTCTTTGACCCGCATCATCCCTATACCTGGGCACTGCTGAGCGCACTGCCGCAGCTGGGCGTCAAGGGCGAAAAGCTGCCCGCGATTGACGGTACGCCTCCGAACCTGTTCAATACCATTGTGGGTGACTCCTTTGCACCCAGAAACCGTCATGCCCTGAACATCGATTTCCTGGAAGAGCCGCCCATGTATGACGTGAGCACAACCCACCAGGCAAAGACCTGGCTGATGGACCCCCGTGCTCCCGCCATTCCCCAGCCGGATGCCATCCAGAAGCTGAAGGACCCGAACTTCGGAAAGCCTTCGGATGTCAAGCTGTATCATCCGCACCTGGACCCCAACCGCGAGCCGCTCATTGAGGTCAAGAACCTCCAGGTCGCCTTCGGAAGCGGACGCAAGAAGTTTGTGGCGGTGGATGACGTCAATTTCACCATCTACAAAGGCGAGACTTTCTCCCTGGTGGGCGAGAGCGGATCGGGCAAGACGACCATCGGACGCGCCATCGTGCGCATCAATCCCACCACCCAGGGCGAAATCTACTACAAGGGCAAAAAAATCAGCGGCAAGATTTCCAAGCAGGAAGACCTTGAAGTCATCCGTGGCTGCCAGATGATTTTCCAGGACCCGATGGCCTCCCTGAACGAACGCGCGAAGGTCGACTACATCGTGTCCGAGGGCATCATCAACCATCACATGTACAAGGACAACGCGGACCGTGAGGAGAAGGTGCAGAAGGCACTGGAGGAAGTGGGCCTCCTGCCTGAGTTCTCCAGCCGCTTCCCGCATGAATTCTCCGGCGGCCAGAGACAGAGAATCGGCATTGCGCGCGCTCTGATCATGCAGCCTGATTTCATTGTGGCAGACGAACCCATCAGCGCACTGGACGTTTCCATCCGTGCCCAGGTTCTGAACCTGCTCAATGAACTGAAGAAGGAGCGCGGACTGACCTATCTCTTCATCGCCCACGACCTGAGCGTGGTACGGTTCATTTCCGACCGTATTGCCGTCATTTACAAGGGCCACATTGTGGAGATTGCGGAAAGCGAAGAGCTTTTCCGGCATCCGCTGCATCCGTATACAAAAGCCCTGCTGTCGGCTGTGCCGAACCCGAACCCCTACATCGAGCGGAACAAGAAGCTGCATATCTACGATCCGTCCTGCCACGACTACAGCGTGGACAAGCCGGACTGGTGCGAGATTCTGACAGACCATTTTGTGTACGGGAACGCAAGGGAGATCGACGGCTACAGGAAAGAACTGGGCCAGTAAGCTTTATCTGCAGTTACCGTCCGGGAAGAAACGGCGTTTTGGGGAAGAGGCGCCGCTCCTTCCCGGATTTTCTGATGGCCTTTCCACTCCGGCTGCGGGTTGTATCCGGGCGGATTCCAGGTATAATGCATATGCGCTGCCAGGCAATTGGCAGCAGGGGAGGCAGACATGATCAAACGGATCCGGGAAATATTCACGCGGGACATGATCCGTCCGCTGATTTACAAATCGTTCACCCGATTTATTCTGATGCTGCTGGCGGTGCTCCTGTGGAATCATTTTCTTCAGCCGCTGACGCCGCATCTGACGCTGAGCACCGTGTTTCCCATTTCCGGCGTGGTGTTCCTTCTGTGCGCGTACCTGGTCTATCTGCGGATGGACGGACTGAGCATTCCGCGCATGAAACCGCTGAAAAAGCCGAAAAAGGACCCTTTCCGGGCCTACGGCGATATGGTGGACTATCTGGACACGCCGCCGGTGGAGTTTGATGATCTCACCCGGGATGAGCAGGATGTCTGCTCTCTTCTGGCCAATGCGGTCTGTGCGGTGCTGTTTTTCATCGTCTCCTGCCTGCCGCTGTGAGCGGGCGTGGAAAACGGATCGAAAGGCGGAAAGGAAAGGGACTATGACAAGAAAAGTGATCGCGCTTTTTCTCCTGGGAATCCTGTTATTGCAGGCACTGCCGGCGCTTGCCTATGACAGCATTGGGTTCGGGCATTATGAGCAGGACGGGAATCCTGAGAACGGGCCGGAGGAAATCCGGTGGCTGGTGCTGGAAAAGCAGGACGGGAAAATGCTGCTCCTGTCCGAGAAGGCGCTGGACGCGGTGCAGTATCATGAGAAATGGCGGGAAGTGACCTGGGAAAACTGCACGGTGAGAGCCTGGCTGCAGGAATCCTTTGTGGATATGGCCTTTTCCGATGAGGAGAAGGAACGGCTGCTCACGGTGACCAATGTGAATCCGCCGAAAAAGAACTATAAGACCCGGGGCGGCAATGACACGGAGGATACCGTGTTTCTTCTGAGCTATGAGGAAGTGTCCCGGTACTTTCCGGAGCAGGAAGCGCGCAGGGTGGAGTGCACGGAATACAGTCGCGCGCAGGGCATCCGCGCCAAAAAGACCGGGCTGTGCGCCTGGTGGCTGCGCACGCCCGGGCAGAGGCAGTATCATGCGTGTACCGTGACAACGGCGGGCAATGGGTATGACACGTTTGATGTGACCTGCAAGACCAACGGGATCCGTCCCGCAGTCTGGATTGCAGACGAATAATGGAATGAACTGGAAAAGGTCCGGCAGTGCCGGACCTTTTGCTGATTCTGGAAATATGTGCGTCATGCGATGCCCTGGGTGTAGGAGCTCTGGATGCGGTTCATGCGGGCATAGCTGCCGTCGGCCTCCACGAGTTCAGCGTGGGTGCCGCTTTCCGTGATGCGTCCGTTCTCGATCACCAGGATCTGATCCGCGTTGCGGATGGTGGACAGCCGGTGGGCAATGGCAATGATGGTGCGGGAGCCTGCGATGCCGGCAATGGCTTTCTGGATCTGCTGCTCTGTCTCCACGTCCACGGACGCGGTGGCCTCGTCCAGAATAATGATGGGGGAGTGCCTCAGAATGGCCCGGGCAATGGCCACGCGCTGCTTCTGTCCGCCAGACAGCCTCAGCCCGCGCTCGCCCACCCGCGTATCATAGCCGTCGGGCATGGCGAGAATATCATCATGGATATTGGCGGCCTTTGCGGCCTCCTGGATCTCTTCCATGGACGCGCGGGGAACGGCGTAGCCGATGTTTTCCGCAATGGTGCCGTTGAACAGGAAGGTGTCCTGCAGCACGGGCGAGATGTTTTTCCGCAGGCTCTCGATGGTTACATCGCTGAGGTCCTTTCCGTCAATGAGGATCCGGCCCGAATCCGGTTCATAGAACCGGGAGATGAGCTGGGTCAGCGTGGTTTTGCCCACGCCTGTGGGGCCGACAAGCGCCAGCATTTTTCCCGGGGCGCAGTGGAAGGAGACATCCCGGAGCACCGGGCTCTCGGCCGAGTAGGAAAAGCTTACATGATCGAATACGATATCGCCTTTCACGCGTTCCAGGCTTTCCGCTCCGGGCCTGTCCTGGATTTCCAGCGGCGCGTCCAGGATATCCATGACGCGCTCCGCTCCGGCCAGGGACTGCTGCATGCTTTCCACCAGATTGGCAAGTCCGGTGACCGGGCCGTAGAAGAGGCTGAGATACAGAAGGAAAGCCACAATGTCCGCCACATGCAGACTTTCGCGGTAGGCCAGGTATCCGCCGAAGCCCACCACAAGAATGGTGCCCAGGGAGGAAATGAATTCCACGGAAGGGTGGAACACGGCACTGATCTTCAGGGCCTTGAGCATGGCATGGATATGGTCGAAATTCTTTCCGTTGACCTGTTCGGTCTCATAGTCTTCCCGGCCGAAGGACTGGATTTCATGAATGCCGGAAAGATTGTCCTGGATCTTGCCGTTGAGCTCGCCCATCTTTTTCTGGGAGATGCGGAAATAGGGCCGCACCTTCCGGGCAAAGATCACGCCGGAGACGAGGATCAGGGGAATCGGCGCGCAGGTGATGAGGGCCAGCTTTGTATTGATGGTCAGAAGCACGATGAGCACACCGAGGAAGGTGACAATATTGGAAATGGTCTCCGGGATCATATGCGCGTAGAGCAGTTCGAAATCCCGGGTATCATTGACCACCCGGCTCATGAGATCGCCGGTCTGCTTGTCATGGAAAAAGCCCAGATGCATGCGTTCCAGCTTGTCATAGGTGCGCGTGCGCAGGTCTCCGACCAGGTACCAGGCGGCCTTGTGGGCCAGATAGTTGCTCAGATAGCGGAAGAGAATGCGGCTCAGATAGAGCAGGACAAGGAGCAGGGTCAGGGTGCGTATACGGCTCAGGCCGCTTTCGTCCACGCCCTGTTCCACAATGCCGGTCATGGCGGAGAGAAGCTTGGGTGCGGCCAGATTCACCGCGGTCAGGGCCAGGGTGGACAGGATGGCGATCAGGTACAGAAGTCTGTATCGGATGGCTTCGCGGCTCAGCCGCAGCAAAAGCTTCATGGGAAAACCCTCCAGTGCTTGATGACATCGGGCGTGACAGGACTGCCAGCCCGGTATTCATATGACGGGACATGGACGGGCCGACAGGTGCTTACGGGACGGCCAGAATGTAGGTCATGGTGTCCAGGAAATTCATGGATACGGTGCCGTCCTCCAGGGGCGTGAGCCGCAGCTGGCCGGCACCGAAGTAGTCCACGACCGCCTCATTGCCCTCCCAGGTCCAGGCGAGTCCGGCCACTTCATTGCCCAGCATGTTGAAGCCAAAAGAGCCGTCGCTGTGCAGGATGACGGAGAGCTCTCCGCCCAGAATGGAGGCGTCCATTTCATAGCCGCCGGCCATATAACGGGTGCAGACCAGTTTGGTTTCCGTCGGGATGCTGCCCTCTGCGGATGCCTGAGGCGCGCCTTCGGCGGCGGGTACGGCGACAGGAGCAGGATCCGGCGCGGGTTCCGGCACGTTTTCCGCTCCGCCCATGGCGGCCTGCACCAGATCTTCATACATGGGCGTTTCCGGATCCCAGACGGCGTCCGGATCCCGGCTGAAGATCATATATCCGCTGATGCGGTTGTTGGACTGCAGGTATCCGTCCGGAAGCAGCACAGTGATGACCGGGCCTACGATGATGTACCCGGTGTCCGGATCCACACCCCAGGTGGACATATCACCGCCCAGATTCCCGTCCACGGTACCGTCGGCGTTCAGGATCATGATGTCCTGCCAGTCAAAGGCAGAGCGCGGATCGCCCGTGAAGCCGCCGGTGCCGTAGTAAATGCTGTACCATGTGCCCACATAGTCCTGCGGATCCAGGCTGACCCCTTCGATCTCCGGAATCCCGGAGGAAGCAGCAGGGGCGGGGGCTGGCGGTACCGGGGTATTTTCCGCAGGCACATCGGTGGGTGCCGGGGTTTCCGCAGGCACGTCGGTGGGAGCGGGGGAGGGCGCTTCGGTGACAGGCGGATGCGCATAAGGCGAATCCGGATAGAACCCATTCGGTTCACTCAGACGCGAGACGGTAAAGTTGTCACCCAGCGTATCAAAGAAGGCCTGGGCTGCAGCCACTTCCGCCTCACCCGCGGCGGGCGGCAGGGTTACCTTGATAGCATGACTCTGCTTTTCAAAGGCGTTTTCCGCGATGGCAGGCAGTTCCAGGGTCTCCAGGTGTATCCGGGAAAGATAGTTTCCGCTGAACGCCTTCTCGCCGATTTCCTTCAGGCTCGGCGGCAGATTTACGGAATACAGGTTTGTCCCGCCGAAGGCTTCCTCGCCGATCTTTGTTACGCCGTCAGGAACGATCAGTTCCATGCTCAGACCGCTCTGATAAAAGGCGCGGCGGGAAATCTCCGTGACGCCGGCGGGAATGGTCAGCGCCAGGCCGCCGTATAAGTAGTAGGCTTCTTCTCCGATAACGCGAACAGTGGACGGAATCGGTGCCCACCACAGGCGGCTGAGCCCGTCAAAGGCCCTGTCCCCGATTTCCTCCAGACCTTCGGGCAGACGGATGGCGTAGCAGAAATCATTGTCGCTGAAAGCGCGTTCGCCGATGCGTCTGACCGGAATACCGTCAATTTCCGAGGGAATATCGATCCAGGTATCTTCGCTTGTGGCACGCAGGATGGTTCCTGTCTCAGGATCAAATTCGAACTCAGCATGCAGTTCGCTCTGGGGCAGGGCATTGCGGCCGCTGGGCTGAAACTGTTCTGGGCTGACATGATCGAATGCGGTCCGGTAGGCTTCCAGCTGGTCGTCCGGCACATAAATCACGAGGTCCCTGGGATTGGTGACCAGTGTGTTGGCACTGTTCTGCAGAACAGGACACGGGCCTTCAAACGTCAGTGTCTTCAGACTGCTTAACCAGCAGAGTGCGCCGTCTCCGATCAGACGGACGGATGCGGGAATGGTGAGCTCTGTCAGCGCTTCACAGTGGAAAAAACAGGAAAGTCCGATAACCTGCAGCGTTTGCGGCAGGCTTACAGAAGTCAGGTTCTTTGCATTGCTCATGACGTGGCTGCCAAGGACAAGTGTCCCTTCCGGAACGGTAAAGGAGGTGATGTCGTCGCGGCGGGTCAGTCCTTTCTGCTGAATGACACGCACGGCGTGGCCGTCAATCTCGGATGGAACTACGACATCCCCGCCGGATCCGGAGTATCCGTTCACGTAACCCCAGCTTGTGTCGTAATACCATTCCGATTCCTCGGCCAGTGAAAAACCTCCGAGGCAGAGCGCTGCACAGAGCAGGCAGACCAGGATTTTCTTCATATACGTCTCCTCCATTTCTTCAAGATGATGCGTGTGATGCAGTTTTCGGAATAACCATTTGTACTGTAGCGGGATGTGAGGTTCTGAATGACTCGTCCGGGTTCAGAGATAGATGAAAACGAATGATACAGTTTGATTATGCGGGGAAGAGACGGATGTGTCAACTGTCTTCGGATGAAACCGGTTTCAGGAAAAACCTTGCAGTTCGGGGACTTTGTCTGATGCGGACCGGAAAAAGAATGCTTGTTTTGTAAACAAAAAAATATTTCGCAGGTTATTGACGGATCAAATTATATTTGATACAATACAACAGTGCCAGACAAAAACACCGGACGGAAGGTCCGGAGAAGGAAGTGCAGCATGTCAGTATATGAATATGTTCTGAAAGATGGAAAAGGCAACGACGTTTCCCTGGCGGACTACAAGGGCAAGGTCATGCTGATTGTCAACACGGCAACCGGCTGCGGATTCACCCCCCAGTATGCGCCCATCGAAGAGATGTATGAGAAGTATCATGATCAGGGCTTCGAAGTGATTGACATTCCCTGCAATCAGTTTGCAGGCCAGACTCCTGGAACGGATGACGAAATCCACGAGTTCTGCACCCTCAAGTACAACACCAAGTTCCCGCAGATGCGCAAGAGCGATGTCAACGGCGCCAACGAGCTGCCCCTGTACACCTTCCTCAAGAGCCAGAAGGGTTTTGAGGGATTTGGCAAGGGCATGAAGGCCAAGGCCATGGAACTGATGATGCTCAAGATGGACCGTCATTACAAGGAGAACCCCGATATCAAGTGGAACTTCACCAAGTTCCTGGTGGACCGCGAAGGCAATGTGGTGGCGCGCTTTGAGCCGACCCGCGATATGGCCGATGTGGAAAATCAGGTAAAGGCACTCCTGTAAAAATGTGTTGGAGGCGTCGATCATGGATCCGAGAGATGAGGCGCTGCGGCTGGACCGTCAGCTCTGCTTTCCCCTGTACGCATGCGCCAGAAAGGTAACCCAGGCGTATACCCCGTTTCTGAAGCCGCTGGGTCTGACCTATACCCAGTACCTGGTGATGCTTGTGCTCTGGGAATCGGATGGTCTGCGCGTCACAGAATTGTGTGAACGCCTGTATCTTGACACGGGAACCCTGACACCGGTGCTGAAAAAAATGGAGCAGGCAGGTCTCCTGGACCGCCGCCGTTCCGTACAGGATGAACGCCAGGTTGAGGTGTTTCTGACCCAGGCAGGGCAGGATTTGAAGGAACAGGCGAGAAATATCCCTTTTCAGATGGCACGGTGCATGTCCATGCCGCAGGAAGATGCGGCGAATCTGTACCGGATTCTGCATGATATGCTCCGGCATGAACCGGAAGATTAAGGAGGAAACGATTATGGCAGTGACAGTACTTACAGCGGATAATTTCCAGAAGGAAGTTCTGGAAAGCAATAAGACCGTTCTGGTGGACTTCTGGGCATCCTGGTGCGGACCCTGCCGCATGCTGAGCCCGCTGGTGGATGAAATCGGCGAGACCGTGAGCACCGTAAAGGTCGGCAAGGTGAACGTGGATGAGGAAATGGAACTGGCCCAGCGCTACGGCATTTCCAGCATTCCCTGCCTGATGGTGTTCAAGAACGGCCAGGTGGTCAACCAGAGCGTCGGCGTGGTGCCGAAGGCCAAGATTCTGGAACTGATCGGCTGAGCAAACGCATGGACGGGACTGTGGCAACACGGTCCTGTTTTTTTGCGGTATGCGGCAGACTCGGTAACAGGATTTTTACGTTCCGCTGTAGGCAGAACCCATAAAATCGGGTAAAATAGAACTGTTCTGAAAAATGAAGCGGGGAGGTCGGAAGCATGGACGGGAAGACAGATCGTGAAGAAGAAAAGCTGGAAGAAGAGAAGCTGCAGGAAGCAGGCCCGGACAGCGCTGAGGACGGATTTGTATCGGAGGAAGAGCCGGAAACGGAAACTCCCCCCAGAAAGTCAATGGGCGAAAAAATACGGGGCCTTTTGACAAAAGGCATCGGCCGGTATACCGTGGCCGGCTGGCTGGCGATCATCTGCCTGGCAGGCGTTTTTGTGTATTCTGCTGTGAGCCTTGGCGGACGCGGGCTTCAGGATAAACGGAACCGGGAGATTCAGGAGCGGAATGCTTCCCTTGGCGAGCGTACCGAGACGGCCGCCGTGAGCCAGGACGCGGGCACGCAGGTGACGCCGGAGACGGGGGACGGTACCGTCACGGCTGAACCGGCTGTCACGCCTCTGCCGGAGCACACCACGCAGCGCGCGGAAGCACTGGAATCCGAGACCGTGATCACTCCGGTGGTTGGCACACCGAGGCCCACTGCCACTCTGGCTCCCATGGCCACCCCGCAGGTGGTGCGGGAGCGGTTCGCGCAGCTGGTGCAGATGAACCCGGACACCGCGGGATGGCTGAAGGTGGACTGCCTGTACCGCATCAATTTTGTGGTGGTGCAGGGGAAGAACAGCTATTATATGGATCATGACTTTGACGGCATGGGCAATGTGAACGGAACCGCCTTCCTGGATGAGCAGTGCTCCCTGAGCCGGCACCCGGAAAACTACATGATCTTCGGCCACAACATGAAGACGGGCGACATGTTCGGGGAACTGCACCAGATCTCCGACCGGGGCAAGCTCAAGGCCAATTTCCTGACGCATTTTGATACACTGTACGAGGACGCGGACTATGTGCCGGTGGCGGCGGGGCGTGCGTCCCTGGTGCCGGAATCGGACCGGTATTTTCCGTTCTTTGTCTCGCGCTTTGAGAATGAAACGGATTTCAACCATTACATTGAGCAGGCGCGGTCGATCTCCGAGATCGATCTGCCGGTGGACGTCCGCTACGGGGATCAGCTGCTCACGCTGGTCACCTGCACGGGCGATGATACGGAACGCTATATTGCGCTGTTCCGGAAAGTGCGCAGCGGGGAAGACGTCTCCGGGTATGCGGACCGTCTGTAAGCACGGAAAGGAGAGGAGAGCATGAAGCTTCGGCTGTGCATGGCGCTTCTTCTCCTTTTTTGCTTGCCGGCGCTGGCCTTTGGAGAGGATGTGGATCTGGGACAGGTGTCCATGACGCCGTCGGAAGTGTATGCCTACAAGCAGACGCTCCCGGAAGGAACCCGGCTGCACTTTTCCATGATGTACCGCGGACGCCTTGTGACGGATGCGGATACGGAGATTGATCTGAATCTGTCCCAGCTGCGGGTGCCTGTGGAGGACGTGGAAGCCCTCACGGCCATCTGCCCGGAAGTGAGAAAGATCACCATGACCCGCCACAGGGAGCTGATGAACGCGCA
The DNA here is from genome assembly GCA_946534895.1 of uncultured Clostridia bacterium. Taxonomy (GTDB): domain Bacteria; phylum Bacillota; class Clostridia; order Christensenellales; family Aristaeellaceae; genus UBA2943. The sequence goes on along the minus strand of CAMNDE010000017.1, from coordinate 5,982 downwards.
GATGATCCCTCTGGTGGAGAAGTATCCGGAGATCGAGTTTGTGTGGCTGATTTCCCTGGGCGGCAAGTATACGATTGCCAGCGATGCCACGGCCTACAGCACGTTCAAGAAGCGGGATGAGGGCTGGCGGCTCAGGTCTGAGGATCTGAAGGACCTGAAGTATGCGCGGAACCTGAGGGCGCTGGATCTGGGACACCATGACATTGAGGATCTGTCATTTCTGGAAGCGTTTCCGGACATGCGGATCCTGATCCTTGCGGACAACAGGATTTCCGACATTTCGCCGCTTCGGAACATGAAGCACCTGCAGTATGCGGAGCTGTTCATGAACCGCATCACGGATCTGTCCCCGCTGTCCGGCATGCAGGAGCTGCTGGACCTGAACCTTACGGCGAACAAGGGCATCCGGGATCTGTCGCCGCTGGACGGATGCACGGCCCTGGAGCGTTTCTGGTGTGCGCGCATTCCGGAACTGAGCCAGGAACAGCAGAAACGGTTTGTGGACATGCATCCCATGTGCCTGGCGGATTTCACCGCGGCGCATTCCACGGCGGACGGCTGGCGCCAGCACTGGCGCTATCCCCAGTATATTGCCATGTTCAAAAGCTACACATGGCAGGAGTTTGTGCCGCCGGATCCGTGAACACTCTGTAAAAAAAGCGCGGCAGGACATAGGTGTTCTTGTCATAGCCGGCCTGATTTGATACAATCCCCGGGATATGGAAATGAAAGGTGGGAAACATGTGTCCCAGTATTCGTCGGATCGGAGGGGCAGCGGCAGACGTATGGCGGCCCGGGCCCAGGCTCAGGCTCAGACCAGTACTGCTCCTGTGAAGAAAAAAAGCCGCAGCGGGCTCGTGTTTTCCTGTGTGCTTCTCGCAGGCCTCCTTCTGATTCTTGTGGCGGTAACGCCCAAGGAGCCGCATACCCGGGCGGTGTACTCCACCGGCACGGAAGACGGCGAGGTCGGCGGCGTTGCGATGCTCAATGAGAATTATCAGGGACTGCGCATTTCGGAGATCATGCCGAGCAATCATACCTCCGTACCGGATGAAAACGGTGAATATCCGGACTGGCTGGAAGTATGGAATTCTTCGGATCATGTCATCAATCTGGAGGGTGTGGGCCTTTCGGACCGCGGCACCTCCATCCGGTTCCTGTTCCCGAGCATGGACCTGGAGCCCGACGGCCGGGTGATTGTGTTCTGCGACAACACGAACCAGACACAGTCCGGCAGACCGCTGCACGCCAAGTTCAAGCTGTCCAGCGTGGGCGAGACGGTCTATCTGTTTGATCCCAACGCCTTTGAGATCGACAAGGTCACCTACCGCATTGTGGCGTCCGATTCCAGCTGGGCACTGATGGAAGACGGAGACTACCAGGAAACGGTCTGGTTCAGCCCGGGCTTTGAAAACTCCGAGAACGGACATCAGACCTACCGTACAGCCACCATGGTGAACGACGGAGCACTGATCATCAATGAAGTCATGGCCAGCGCGCGCAGCGGGCTGAGCGATGAAGACGGCGAGTTCAGCGACTGGGTGGAACTGTACAACACCACGGACCAGCCGGTGAACCTGAACAATTATGCGCTTTCCGACAGCGAAGCCAAGCCGCTGCTCTGGCGCTTCCCGGACAATGCCATGGTAGCTCCGCACGGCTATTACCTGGTGTACTGCTCCGGCAAGGACCGCCGGGATGTGGGCACCGGCATACCGCATGCCAATTTCCGGATCAGCGCGGAGCATGACACCGTAGTGCTCTCCGACAGCCGCGGGCGCATGGTGGACCGCGTGACCATTGATAACCTGGATCCCGACTGCTCCTTTGCACGGGATGAAAGCGGCAGGTTCAGTGTGTCCATGAACGCCACTCCGGGCCGGGCCAACAGTGATGTGGCCGGCGCGGACGCGGAGATGCGCTCGAGAAACACCTCCGGGATCTTTATCTCGGAGGTGATGGCCAGCAACCAGGCCGTGGCGGTGTATGAAAACGGACCGTTTTCGGACTGGGTGGAGCTGTACAATGCCGGCAGTGAAACCGTGGACCTTTCCGGCTGGGGTCTGTCTGACCGGATTACGCGGCCGAGAAAATGGCAGTTTCCGTCCGGCACGACCATCGGACCGGGAGAATACAAGGTCATATTCTGCGATGGCAGCACCACGCAGTATGGGGCCAATGACTATCAGCATACCAGTTACCGCCTGAAGCGGACCGGGGGCGAAGTGGTCTGTCTCTCGGATCCGGACGGCCGAGTATGGGATAAGGTGGTCCTTCCCCTCATCCCCACCAATGTGTCCTATGGCCGTACACAGGGGATGTCCGGCCTGTTTTTTTATGACGCGCCGACTCCGGGTGCAGCCAATGCGGAAAGCCGGTTTTCCGGCTATGCCCCCGCGCCTGAGTTCAGCCAGGCCCCGGGGCTGTACTACAGCACGGTGTATACGTCCATAAGCATTCCGGAGAACTGCACGGTGTACTACACCACGGACGGCTCGATTCCGACCCAGACTTCCCAGATCTATCAGGGGGATCCCATCGAAATGAACTTCACCGGCGTGATCCGGGCCAGGGCATTCTCGGCCAATCCCCTGATTCATCCCAGTGATATCGCCACAGGCTCGTATTTCATCAATGCCTACCACAGCCTGCCCATCGTTTCCGTGGTCACGGACCCCTATGAGCTCTGGAATCCGGAGAACGGCATGCTGGTGACCGGCGACAATGTGGTCAAGGAACCGGGCAAGCTGCCGTTCAAGGGAACGATCTACCGGCAGTACGGCAAGATCCCGCGCCCGGTGCATGTGGAGTATTACCTGCTGGACGGAACTGTCATGCTCTCTCAGGACGCGGAGTTCTCACTGATGGGCGCCTACTCCCTGGACATGCCGCAGAAGTCCATGAAGTTCCGGGCCAAGTCCGTCTACGGCCAGAAAACCTTCCCGGCTGCGCTGTTTGAAGACCGGCCGTATACGGAATACAAGTCCTTTGTGCTGCGCAACAGCGGCAATGACTGCATGTGGACCCGGCTTCTGGACGGATTCCAGTCCCGCATGCTGGACGCCTATGGAACCCAGATCATTCATCAGGCATGGAACCCGGTGGTGGTGTACCTCAACGGCGTGTACTGGGGCCATATGAACATGCGCGAGCGTGTGGACAAATATTTTGTGGCCCAGCATGAGGGCCTGGAGCTGCGCGAAGCGGACAGCATCACCATTCTGGAGGCCAACATGGCGCTCAAGGCCGGCAGCAACGCGGTGCGCCGCGAATACCGGGATATGATCGCCAAGATCAAGAAGTCCAGCCCGGCCACCAATCCGGAAGACCTTCAGTATATTCTGGACCGGGTAGACGTGGAGAATTACTTTGAATATCTTGCCCTGGAAATGTTCGTGGGCAATTCGGATATCGGTAACCTGCGCTGCTACCGGACCAGCGAACCCGGGGCCAAATGGAAATGGATCTGGTACGATGCGGACTACGGCCTGTTCAATTCCGGCTTTGACAGTCCCAAGAGCTATACCAAGACTAAGGGCATGGGCGATCAGAAGATCGACAACACGATTTTCCTCAAGCTCCTGACCGTTCCGGAATACAAGGATATGTTCCTGAGAAAGCTCGGCGAAATCTTCCAGACGTTTACTACGGAATACATGCTGGAGATCCTGGAACCGCTGGTGGATCAGATCACGCCGGAGATGACGCTGCACTGGGCGCGCTGGGGTGAAGAGAATGACCAGTACGTGATCAGCGAAGTGCCGGTTACCTCGGACGGTGCCTACCGGTACTGGGAAAAGCGCGTGAATCGTCTGCGCAACGTGGTGAAGAAGCGCCCGAATCTTCTCTGGGGATTTGTTCAGGACAGTTTCTCGCTTTCCAATGCGCAGATGGTGGAGTATTTTGGTGAGCGTCCGGAAATGCCGGATGATGTCATCTGACCGGATTTCATGTATAATGGGAAGGCCTGAGCTGTCAGGCAGAGACGGAGGAAAGTTCTATGCAGACCGGAATTACCATGCTGGATACCATCAATGCCAAAAACCTGCTTTCTTCAGATGTGAATCTGTCCCAGTATTTTTCCCAGCAGTTTGCGGCCCTGACGCCTCTGAAGGTGGTCATAGCGCTTCTGATGGGCCTGGTGGTGGGCTGCATTGTCGCATTTACATACAAAAAGTGCTACCGCGGCGTACTCTACAGCCCGAATTTCTCCCTGACGCTGGTCATGCTGACCCTGATCACCACGCCGGTGGTCATGTGTATCAAGTCGGACATTTCCCTGTCTATGGGCATGGTGGGTGCTCTGTCCATTGTGCGTTTCCGTACGGCTGTCAAGGAGCCCATGGATACCGCATACATGTTCTGGGCACTGACCATGGGCATTCTGCTGGGCGCTGAGCTCTATGTGGTCGCCGTTGCGGTGGCGCTTGGCATCGCCGTGATCCTGTTCCTGCTGACGTTCATCAAGTTCCAGAACCCCAACACCTATCTGCTGGTGGTGCACTATGACGAGAGCGCCGAGTATGACATTCAGGAACAGCTGCGGCGCATGGTCAAGCAGCGCCGTCTGCGCTCGAAGACCGTAACCCGTGAGAGCACGGAGATGACGATGGAAGTGCGCCTGGATAACCGTCAGGATGTGGTGGCTGCCGTGATGAACGTGGAAGGCGTCTATGATGCCACGCTGGTGGCCTGCCAGTCCGAAGCCGGGGCCTGACGGAAGGGAGGGACCGGTTTGGCCAGTACACTGCCGCTGCGGCATGAACTGAAGTTTTTCATCAATGAAGGCCAGCATTATCTGCTGTCCAGGGCGCTGGACCGGACGCTGGACAGGGATCCCAACGGGGATGAGAACAATGAATATGCGATCCGCTCCCTGTACTTTGATACCGTGTTCAATACAGCGCTCTATGAGAAGTTTGACGGTGTTCCGAACCGGAACAAGTACCGGATCCGGATCTACAATTTCTCGGACCGTGTGATCAAGATGGAATGCAAGACAAAGCTGGACAGCCTGATCTCCAAGCGCTCCATCTCCATTCCCAGGGATCTGTGCGAGCAGCTGATCGCAGGGGACCCCACAGGGCTGGAAAACACGCGCTCCGGCCTGCTCAATGACGTATACCGGGAAATGACCGTGAATCTGCTGCGGCCCTGCGTGATTGTGGACTATATACGGGAAGCCTATCTGCATCCCGCGGAGGAAGTCCGCATCACCTTTGACAAGCAGCTGCGCACCGGCATGCGGAGCCATGACCTGTTCAATCCGCATGTGCCTACCGTTCCGCCGTTTGATCATCAGCTGATGATTCTGGAGGTCAAGTACAATCAGGTGCTGCCTCCCTATATCCGGGATCTTCTGAACACCTACTGTCCGAACGCCATTTCGTCGGCCATCAGCAAGTATACCTGGTGCCGGAGGTTCGAAGAACTGGAAGCATGAGCCTGAGAGAATACAGACAGCGGGGATATCTGAATCACTGAGAGACGAAAGCTCTGGGGCAGCAGTCCGACATGGATTGCTGCTTTTTGTTTTTTGAACACAGAAAATCCATCGGAAAGTACGGCCATGGGATTCAGGACAGCATGCTGTCGGAAGAAGTGTGGAATATACTTGAATCTGTATTTGAAATTGATTAATATAAGTACGTTCAGTGCAGAAACAATACTGATTGTACAATCGGTATCCTTTGCCTGAACGGCGGGACGGTACAGAACGAAATGCAGATGACAGGGATTTGCCGGGGTATGCACGCATGAGAATGGTAGTAGAGCTTGCGGGAATTCCCATGGAAGTGGAATACCGTCATGAGGTGAACCGGACGTTCATGAAGGATTATCTATCCAGTCGGGCACCTCAGATTTCCATTGTTCCTTCAGAAAAGGATTTCAGTGACGCGGCGGAACTGCTTCGTGCAAAGAGCGTTCAGGACGGTGAGCCTGATGCCCGGTACAGTGATGATTTTGTGGAAAACTGTGCTA
>CAMNDE010000016.1:0-49394 GCA_946534895.1 uncultured Clostridia bacterium | reverse complement strand
GAGAAGCATGCTTGCTTGCGGCAGAGAAAAAGGTGTGCTATACTTTTATCAGGAAATCTGTGGCAGCATTGGAAACTCGATATCAATTCCGGAAAGCGAGGTTTTGTGTTATGGCAAAAACTGGCATGGTCATTACTATTGGCAGACAGTATGGGTCCGGCGGCCGGGAGATCGGAAGACGCCTGGCAAAGGAACTGGACATACCCTATTATGACAAGGAGCTTCTTGTAGAGGCTTCGAAGCAGAGCGGTATCTGCGAAGAACTGTTTGAGAACCATGACGAGAAGCCGACAAAATCTTTCCTGTATTCGCTGATGACGGGCGTACAGACACATGGCGGAGCTGCTCCCATGTATCTGGATATGCCGCTGAACCACAGAATGTTCTTGGCCCAGTTTGATGCAATCAGGAAGCTTGCCGGCGAAGGCCCCTGCGTGGTGGTGGGCCGCTGTGCCGACTATGTGCTCCGGGATCAGAAAAACGTGGTCAATGTCTTTCTGAAGGCAGATATGGAACATCGCCGCGAGCGCGCGATTGAGCGCGGCGCCGACCCCCAGAAGGCGGAAGAGACGGTCCGGAAAAATGACAAGGATCGTGCGGCCTATTATAATTACTATGCCACTTCCACATGGGGTGACGTCAACAACTATGACCTGTGCGTGGACACGGGCAAGCTCGGGTATGACGGCGCTGTTCAGCTGATCATTGATTATGTGCATCTCAGGGAAAAGGTAATCGGAGGCTGAGATGGGGAAACGCTTTCCATGTCTCTTGCTCATCTTTCTTATGCTGATCTGCCCGGGAAGCGGACTTGGAGAAATGAATTTTCCGCATAACCTTTCTTCCCAGGAAGCACTGCTTCAGGACTATATGAAGCAGGTAAACATATGCCTGAGAGAAATGGGACAGCGGGAGCTGGATACCGTATTTGAGTGCTATCCCACGTTTGCGGTTCTGGGATACGGTGATACAGATGTTCCGGAGAATCTGGAGCTGTCGGTGGAGATGAGTGCGGGGAGTCTGGATGTACTGGAGCTGCGGACATCGGACTTTCGTGTGTTCCCTGTGATGTGCGCCTGCCTCATGGCCTGTGCGGAGGGCTCTCCCGAAAAGGCATCTGACCTTGTTGCGGTGCCGCTGAAGTATGTTCAGAAAGCCGAGGCTGCCCCGTCTACTTCCTTCGAGGATCCTGTGGTCCGGGAAAAGGGCGATAAAGTAAGGGTCTATTACAGGTATGAGCTCAACCCCTGGGGCAATTCCGTGAACGAGCTGGTGATGACCCTGGTGTTTCCCAGGGAAGCAGGCGGTGACGGCGGGATTACCACGCCGCCGCCGTCCACGACCAGCGAAAAGATTCTTGATGGCAGTGATGACGAAGGAGATTACACGCCCTATGATGAGGGCACGCATCTGGAAATTTTCCTGACGCCGACACCGGAGCCGGATTCGGCAGCAGGATATGTGCCATGACAGAAAAAATGCTGTTGCGGAAGCAACAGCATTTTTTCTGTCAAGATCCTTACAGTGCGGCGGCTTTTTCTTCGAGGAACAGCCGGGCGCTGCGGGCATTGTCCGGACGGGTGTCTTCCAGTGTGGCGGGCATCCCCGGATGACTGCGGAGGAAGGTAAGCGGAGCGGTGAAATCAAGTTCGCCCGTGCCGCAGGCGCAGCTGAGGTGTCCAAGGTCTGTGGCCGTAGCGTCATATCGGCAGTCCTTGAGATGGAGAAGCAGGACCCGGTCACCGAACAGGCGGACGGATTCATCAAAGATCCCGGTGGACTGGTGGAAATTGGCGGGGGTCAGGAGGTTGCCCCAGTCCAGGATCACCTTCAGATGATCGGAAGGGAGACGCTCCAGCACCTGCCTGGTGCGCTCTGGCGTGGAAACAATGTGGCGGCATACGGGCTCCAGGCAGAGCAGGGCACCGGTTTCCTCGGCACAGCGGACAATGGGTTCAAAGCGCTGTACGAACAGGTCAAGGGCTTCCTGGGTCCAGCAGGCGGGCTCAGAGCGGTATTCGGGATTGGGCGCCCCGGTTTCGGTGCCGACGCAGAGCGCACCGCATTTTGCGGCAAAACGCAGATGTGCCTTGTAAATCTCCAGGGTTTTCAGATACTCTTCTTCCGAAGGGTGCGCCACATTGAGATAGCAGCCGAGCACAGCAAGCTGGAGGCCGAACTCCTGAAATGTTTCGCGGATTTCGGTGGCAAGTTCATCCGTGAGCAGTTCCGGGGCGTCCTTCATGCGGAAGCCCGGAATGGTTTTGCTCAGGGCAAGATGCGCGCAGGTAAATCCCTGTTCTCTGGCATTGGCCAGGTGTTCACGCAGGGTGTTTCCCAGAGTGTCATGTAAACGGATGCCGATATTCATGATATACCGCCTTTCTGATCTGAACCGTCCTGATTTCAGCAGCGCAGCCGGACTTCCGGTTTCAGTCTGACATGTCCGGATGCAGTATGACGTTTCATTCTGAAACAAGCCCGCTGAATGACTGAGATTACGGGAAAACTATACCATGAAAAGCGTGATTCCTCAATGAGGAAGATTTGCGCAGCAGGAAGGAAATACAGACGGAAAGTCGAAAAGAAATACTGGTAGGGAGGTTTCTGTTTGAAGACGATCAGTGAACTTCTGGAGCTGAACCAGGTCAACATGACGGAACTCTGTCTGAGAACAGGCGTTTCTTTCAGTTCCATTGCCTCCATGAAGCCTCATGAACAGGCGCAGATCATGGCGGATGCGATCCGGATGCTTCCGGATCGTGACATCCGGAACATGCTTGGACTGAAATGCATCCGTTTTTTTCTCCGGAAACTGCGTGCAGCGCGGACGGACTTCGCGGTGATTGCGGGAACGGAACTGGACGAGGATGTCCTTCTGCTCTATGGCATGAAAGTTCTTATGAGTCTGGGCTATGCACAGTGGCTGGAAGAACGGGAGGAGTATCTGGTTTCCCTTGAACTGCTCCCGCGGATGGCACCTTTTGAAGAAGGTGAGTACGGAGATCTGAGCAGCGCGGACGACATGCTGGAAATCACGCTGGGTGTCTGTGAGCTGTGCGGTTGTGTCAGTACTGAAAGCCTTATTGCGGTCATGGATGCGGAAGTGGATCGGAACCTGACGGATCAGCAGCGCCGGAATGTGAGTGAGGGACTGGTGAAGCTGGCGGTCCACCGGGTCGGCAGCGCAGCCGTGATTCGGGTAGGGACTTCGAACGGTGAAAACCGTACATTCCTCAAGCATCCTGATTTCGATGTGCCTTCCATGGGCAGTGAGCGCTATTTTTTCCGTCAGATGCCGCATGTTACGGCAGAAGATGCTCTGTTCCGTCTGAGAACCGGACTGGTTGCGGGTAATCCATGGTATGGAAAGCTCCTGGAGGCCATGTTTCCTTCCGGCGGGGAAATGGAGCGGCTGTTCAGCGCAAGCCGGGAAATGGAGCTGGCTCAGTGGGATGAGGAGATGGAGTCTGCGGCTGTGTCCTTTCTTGGCGCTGATGCCGCACTGGTTATGTCCATGCTCCATGAGCTGACAGAGAATGTGGCATGGATGCTTCCTACCAATCCGGGCAGTGACCTGTACGGATTCATTGACTGTCTTGCACAGGAGCCAGGAAGAGACCTGAAGCGTGCGGCGATGTGCGTGAATATGCTGGAGACAACGCTGCCGAGATGGACGCTGATGGGATATTCCGAGGAAGAAGAGCAGGACAGGATCCGGCACGAGCTGCTAAGGCAGAGAGGTCAGGCGGGGCAGAGGACTGCTTTCCGCGGGCTCTGTCCCTGCGGTTCCGGTCGGGTCTATGGAAAATGTCATGGGCGGGTTCAATAAATTTTTTTATAGAGAAAAGGAGTAGATGGACTATGGTGGATGTGCGCAAGGTATACGAGCAGTGGAAACAGGATTTCGCTCAGGACCCGGAAACCGCTGCCGATCTGAAGGCGATTGAGGGTGACGAGAAAGAAATTCAGGATCGTTTTTACACGGGTCTTTCCTTTGGTACGGCAGGCATGCGCGGTGTGCTCGGAGCAGGCACAAACCGGATGAACAAGTATAACGTGCGCAGAGCCACCAAGGGTCTTGCCAAGTATCTTCTTGAAGATCCCGAGAACGCCAGCCGCGGTGTGGTCATCGCCTACGACAGCCGCAGATTTTCTGCTGAGTTTGCCAAGGATACCGCTCTGGTTCTGTGCCAGGAAGGTGTTCCCGCATTTCTTTTCGATGCGCTCCGTCCGGTGCCGATTCTTTCATATGCTGTCCGTCATCTGAATGCTGCCGCCGGCGTTGTGATCACAGCAAGCCATAATCCGCCCCAGTATAACGGCTACAAGGTATATGGGGATGACGGTGCCCAGCTCGGACCGGAAGCTGCGGATAAAGTGACCTCTTTCATTTCTGCGCTGAGCTATACCGAAGCCAAGCCCATGGACGAAAAGGAAGCTCTGGACAAGGGCCTTCTGAAGATCATCGGCAACAAGGAAGTGGACGACGACTACATGCAGGATATCAAGACGCTCTGCATCCAGCCGGAGCTTCTTGAAAAGGAAGGCAAGAACCTTTCCATCGTGTACACGCCCCTTCATGGTTCCGGCAACGTCCCGGTCCGCAGGATGCTCCGTGAGATCGGCATTTCCAATGTATCGGTTGTCAAGGAACAGGAACTGCCGGATCCCAACTTCTCCACGGTCAAGGTCCCCAATCCTGAAGATCCGGGTGCCTTTGTTCTGGCTGAGAAGCTGGCAGACGAAAAGGGCGCAAACGTGATCTTTGCCACCGACCCGGACTGCGACCGTCTCGGCGTTGCCGTGCGCGGACATGACGGCGTGTTCCATCTGCTTACCGGAAACCAGATCGGCTGCGTACTGCTTGAGTACATTCTTTCCACCAAGAAAAAGCAGGGTAAGCTTCCTGCCAACGGCGCAGCGGTGAAGTCCATCGTGTCAACATCCCTGGCCAACCGCATCTGTGAGCATTACGGCGTCACCATGTTTGAGACGCTCACCGGCTTCAAGTTCATCGGAGAAAAGATCCAGCAGTTCCAGGACACCGGAAGCCATACCTTCCTGTTCGGCTTTGAAGAAAGCTACGGATTCCTGTCTTCCACGTTCGTCCGCGACAAGGACGGCGTCAATGCCTCTCTGCTGATCTCCGAAGCCGCCGCTGCCTGCGAGGCTGAAGGCATCACCCTGTATGACAAGATGCAGGAGATTTTCAAGACCTACGGCTGGTTTGTGGAAAAGGTTGTTTCCAAGACATTGCCCGGCATGGACGGCCTGAGCCGGATGAAGGAGATCATGAAGAACCTGCGCGCCAATCCTCCGGCGGAACTGGCCGGACTGCGCGTGCTGGCTGTCCGTGACTATCTGGCCGGTGTCCGTACGGAAAACGGAAAGAGCGAACCGACTGGCCTGCCTTCCTCGGACGTGCTGTATTATGAACTGGAAAAGGGCAACTGGGTCTGCATCCGTCCTTCCGGAACGGAGCCCAAGATCAAGCTCTATGTGAATACCAATGATGCCGCTGAAGACAAGGCAAAGGCCATGAACGAAGAACTCCGCCAGGCTGCGGAAGCTCTGCTTGACTGAAGCGGAGGCGAGCGGATTGGAAAGAATACTGGAAACTCTCCGGGAACTCATGGCCATTGACAGTCCCACGGGTATGACGCGCAGGTGCGAGAACTATGTGGTACAGGCGCTGGAAGGCATGGGATACAGGCCGGAACACACCCGGAAGGGAAGCGTAATCTGTGAACTGAAAAAAGGCACACATCCGATTCTCCTGACAGCCCACCTGGATACACTGGGTGCCATGGTCCGGGCGATCAAGCCCAATGGATGTCTGCGCTATTCCGGCATCGGCGGCTGGAACGGAAACAGTATCGAAAACGAATGCGTCCGGGTCTATACCCGGGATGGAAAGGTCTACAGTGCCACGGTACAGTCCGTGCACGCAAGCCGTCATGTATGGGGCGATACTTCCGAGGACCGGCGCAATGATGAAACGCTGGAAGTGGTGCTCGATGAGAAGACCTATTCGGCAGAGGAAACCCGTAAACTGGGGATCCGGCCCGGTGACTTCATTGCATTTGAGCCCAGGATGACCGTTACACCCTCCGGATTTGTGAAAAGCCGCTTTCTGGATGACAAGGCAAGCGCGGCTGTTCTGCTGGAGCTGGCCAGGAAAATCTCGGAAGGAAGCATTCAGCCGGTACGAGGTGTGACCATTGCCTTTACCGTGTACGAGGAAATCGGGCACGGGGCATCGGCATTGTTTACCGTTCCCTGTGAGGACATGATTGCGGTGGATATGGGATGCGTGGGTTCTGACCTGGAAGGCAGGGAAGACCGTGTATCCATCTGCTGCAAGGACGCGGCCGGTCCATATGATTACGACTTTACCACGGAGCTTATGAAGCGCTGCCAGGCTTTGGATATTGATTATGCTTCAGATGTATTTCCCAGATACTCGTCCGATACTGCCACGGCTCTCAAGGCCGGGCTCGATGCCAGGTTTGCCTGCATCGGAATGGGCGTGTATGCATCCCATGGCTACGAACGGACCCATGTGGACGGCATCCGGGGAACAATCCGCCTGCTGGAAAGCTGCATAACACAACTGTAACCCCAAAAAAGCGGGGACTGCCGGTCGTGGCAGTCCCCGCTTTCTATTCCGTGGTGCGTGGGATACGTCTGTCAGGAAAAGAGATCCGGAAGATAGGAACCGGAGAACAGCATGCATGCCATATGCTGAAGATCTTCCAGGGAGTCCACGCCGCCGCGCGCCACATAGGTGCGCGCCAGGCTGGTCAGGGCGGAAGCGAGGTAATCGGCAATGTACGCCTGCTCAGCCGGCGAGCGGCGCGAGGCAAAGCAGCTGCAGCCGGAGAATGTCAGATACTGGCTGTCATAGAGACAGTGCATGATATGATTGCGGGCAAGAATACTGAGAATATCCCGGTTATCCACCACATAGCGGCACCAGGAACGCAGAAAATCCTGGTAGCTGACCATTCCGCTGCAACAGGCCCGGGGATCATAGCAGTGACTGGAAAGCAGCTCGTAGATGACGACATTTTCCTTGGAATCAAACAGGGAATAAAAGGTCTGTCTGGAGATTTCGGCTTCCCGGCAGAGATCGGAAATGGAAATCTGGTCGAAAGCCAGCCGGTTCAGCAGACGCATCATGGCATCGCCAATGAGCTGCTGTGACAGGAGTGCTGTCCGGTTTTTCCCAGAATACATGCTCTTTCCACCTCCGCTGAAAAATCCATGGAATAACCTTGACAAATGTCAGGGTATCTATTATCATTGTAGCAGATTCCCTGACAAGTGTCAAGGAAGCTGACAACTGTCCACAAAGACAGAATGCAATGTCATTGGAGGAAACCATGTTAGTCATACCAGTATATAATACAGTGCTTCTGCCTGATTCCACGGTATATCTGAATCCCGAGGAAGTCCAGTCCATGACCGGGAAAACGCTGTCCATAGGCGACCGTGTCATGCTGATCCCGCTGCGTGAGCATGCGGAAAAGGAGCATTTGACTTCCGATATGTTCTATTCCATCGGTGTGGAGGGTGAAGTCACGGAAAGCGTGATTTCCGGAGTTCTGTCTGTAAAAACCGGAAACCGTCTGAACGTGTTCGACCCGATCATCATGAATGACGGCACCGTGATGGCGGCAGGGGAGCGCAGACCGGATATTCTGGACTCAGACCCTGCCGAGGAACAGAAAAGATATGATCAGCTCAGGGATGAGATACTGGCTTTTGTGAAGGACAGCCGCTTCCAGGCGCCGGTAACCATGTACTTTGAATCCGGAAGCCACACTCTGAGTGATGTGGCATGTGCCATGACCTTCTGGATTACCGAGAGCGCGGAAAGCAAATATAAGCTTCTGGAAGAAGACAGCAGGAAAAACCGTCTTGCGATGGTGGAAAAGCTGGTGTATGAGAGTCTCCAGATGGTGAAGCTTTCCACGGAAGGCGAATCCGAGCGCTCTGAGGATTACCGGAAAGCGTACCGTGAGAATGCCATTCGCCATCAGATGGAATATCTTCAGAAGGAACTGGACGAGATGCATCCGGAAAATGTGTCAGACGTACGCCGGTTCGAGATGAAGATCAATGAAAGCGGCATGAACGAGACCGCAGAGCGCGAAGCACGCAAGGTGCTCAACCGGATGAAGCAGGAAAACCAGAACAGTCCGGAAACCGGCATGCTCTATGATTATCTGGATTTTGTCACGGGTCTCCAGTGGAAAAAGCAGCCGGCGGAAGAAATTGATCTGGATGAAGCTGAGCGGATTCTGAACGAGGACCATTTTGGCCTGCGCGACGTAAAGGACAGGATTATTCAGCAGATTGCCGTGATGAATCTGCGGCATGAGCAGTCCGGTTCCATCCTGCTCTTTGTCGGAGCTCCCGGTACCGGCAAGACCAGCATCGGACAGGCAATTGCCCAGGCAGTGGGGCGCAAGTATGTGCGTGTTTCCCTGGGCGGTGTACGGGATGAAGCGGATATCCGCGGCCACAGAAGGACCTATATCGGAGCCATGCCGGGCCGTATCATGGATGGAATCCAGAAGAGCGGGGTATCCAATCCGGTCATGGTACTGGATGAGGTGGATAAGCTTTCTGCTTCCTATAACGGTGATCCGGCAAGCGCGCTGCTCGAGGTGCTTGATCCTGAGCAGAACGCAACGTTCACGGACCATTATATGAATGTGCCGTATGATCTTTCTTCAGTGATGTTTATCTGCACGGCCAATACCACTGACACGATTCCCGAACCTCTGCTGAACCGTATGGAAGTGATTCATTTCCAGGGATACAGCGCGCAGGACAAGCTTCAGATAGCACGCCGGCATCTGCTGCCAAAGGCCATGAAGAGCATGGGCATCGGGACAGAGGATCTGGTGGTGGATGATGAAGTGCTTCGGGAAATCATTGACAAATATACCATGGAAGCCGGAGTGCGCGGCCTGAAAAAGCGTCTGGACAGCCTCTGCCGTCAGGCGGCGGTGGCCATTGTACGGAGCGGGCATGATCAGCTGACCATTCATACGGACAACCTCAGAGATTTCATGGATGGGCATCCTATCCGCCATGGGCGCGTGCTCGAACACACCAGCCCCGGTATTGTGACAGGGCTTGCCTGGACGACGGCAGGCGGGGAGATGCTGTACATTGAGACCCTGCTCTCCAAAGGCAAGGGCGGTATGCTGCTGACCGGTAAACTCGGGGATGTGATGAAAGAAAGCGCACAGATCGCCCTGAGCGTGGTGAAGAGCCTTTTCCCGGAAGAAGCAGGAAAGCTGGAGAACCAGGACCTGCATATCCATGTGCCGGAAGGCGCTGTGCCCAAGGACGGACCGAGTGCGGGCGTGACCATGGCAGTGGCGCTTTCCTCCCTGATTACAGGAAAAAAGGTGCCGGCGGACCTGGCAATGACCGGTGAGCTTGCGCTGCGCGGTGCAGTAACCGCGATTGGCGGACTTCCTGAGAAGCTGATGGCCGCTGTGCGCGGCGGAGTGAAAAAAGTGCTGATTCCGGAAGAGAATATGGATGATCTTCGGGATGTATCGGAAGAAATCCGGAATCAGCTGGAGATTGTACCTGTGAAATCCGTGTCGGACGCCCTGAAGGAAGCCGGAATCCTGTAAGACGCGCCAGTATCATGGACAAAAGATTCTTGTTCAGATTTTTGAGATAGTCTCTGCATATCCTGTGTGCCGGAAAGTGCGAAAACGGCACACGGGATATGTTTGTATTCCGGCATGCACGCGATGCTCCGCGGGCCGGAAAGGGCACGGCAGAAGGGTACATATGGGAAACAAAAAGCCATACGGCGCTGTGTGCCGCATGGCTTTCAAACGTGAAATAGTTCAGGAAAGGAGTGCCTGGGCAAGCCGGGCGGCTGCACCGGGCATGAGAAAACCGCCCTGCTTCAGTTTCTGATAGCGCAGGTGTTTCGGAAGCGTCTGTATGGAAACAAAGGAAGTGAGCAGCTCTTTCGCTTCCGGCGGGAGAAGGGCATCATAGGTCATAAGAAGGAGACGGGCTTCATCGAATGTTTCCTGCACTCTTTTTCTGGTGCGGTCAGGATGCGTGACGGCGGAGAGAAACCGCTGAAGCGTGCCGCCTGAACTGGCGCCCACTGCGTTGTCCCCGTGCTGGCGGTAATCGACAAGCGGCTCTTCGAGGGGGCAGATCACGCCCGTGGCTGCGCATGTTTTTGCAATCCACCAGTCATGCATGAAGACCTTCCTGTCATCCACCATGACCGCCATGGATCGCAGCGCGTCATTGATGAGCATGGAGGAACCGGTCACATTGTTGGTCACCAGCAGACGGTTCAGCCCCGTATCCTGGATATGCCAGCCCTGATACCGGATAAAGCTGTCATGGAGGGGGACACCGGTAGGACCGATGATCCGCAGATCACTGTGCACAAGCACAGGTGTTCCTGGCGCGAGCTCAGACTCGGCTTCCTGCATCCGGGACATGCAGGCCTCCAGGCGTCGGGGATGCCAGACGTCATCCTGATCACAGAATGCGGTATACCCCTGCGCCTCCCTGAGGAGGGAAAAGAAGTTTCCGGACGCGCCGAGATGGCTGCCGGGGGAAAGAAGATGAAAGCGGCTGTCACCGCAGCAGACGTTCGCGAGATATTCCGGCGTTCCGTCTGTGGACAGGTCGTCCCGCATGAGGACCTGGAAATCATCGAAGGTCTGAGATTGAAGCGAGGCGATAAGATCGGGAAGATAAGTGATTCCGTTGTAGGTGGCCAGAAGGATGGTGATCACCAGCGAAGCCCCCATTTCCAGAAAAACTTGAGGGCGGAAGTGATATGCCAGATGCGCTGCTTCAGGTGATGGGCGCTGTCCCGGTGCCAGTCGTGAACGACATGCATATCGGGATGGTAGACAATGCGTCCCTCCCTGAGTGCCTTCAGGCTTAGATCGCTGTCTTCCAGATAGAGGAAATACCGGGGATCAAATCCTTTGAGCCGGCGGAAGGCATGGGTCCGGATGAGAAGAAAGCATCCGGTGGCGAAGTCTACATCGATAGGCTCAGTGATCTGTTCTCCGGCCATGGTATAGTCTGCGCGCCACTGACGGAAACGCTCGCCGGAATGTTCAAAAAGACCGCCCATAAGATAGCGGACTGACGGCCGCTTCCGGGGAAGCAGCTGTTCAGTGCCGTCCCGGTTGAAAACTTTTGGGGAGAGAATCACGACATCCGGATGGGCGTCCATGTAGGCAACCATCTGTTTGATCAGGTCGGGTTCAAACATGATGTCCGGGTTGATCAGCAGGTGATACTGGCTTTTCAGCATGGGCAGAACGATGTTATTGCCTCTTCCGAAACCCAGATTCCGTTTCTGGGGAAAATAATGCGCATCCGGGCAGTGGATGCGTACTGCTTCGAAAGCTCTGGACTGCGGCTTGTTGTCCACCACATACAGTTCAATCTTCTCTTCCGATTTTGCGATGCAGCGGGCGGTGCTGCCCACGGTGGCAGTGGATTCATACAGGACTAGACATGCGGAAACACGGGGATCGCCGAGCATGGAACTCTCCTTTGCGTGTCTGAATTACTGTGCCAGAACGGGAAAAAAGAAATCCGTTTCCTTTGCCAGAAACGGGTCAAATGCAGAATTCGGCAGAACCATTATAGTCAAAAGAAACAGGGAAAACAACTGTTTTCTTTTTAAGGGCCGCTGTGGTATACTCATTTTTGTATCGTATGATACAGACAGGCCGTATGATTGGGAAAGAATCCTTTTATCCGGACCGTACAGTCCGGCTCTGTTCCTGCAGCTCAAAATCCCGGTCTGCGCAGTTCTGCACAGGACCGGCATGCTTTCTGTGATTTTCTGTCCGGACCGGGCACCGCCCCGGCTGCGGAACAGAAGGATCATGGAAAGGAAAAAGCAGGGACGCACGGTTCCGGCTGAGCAGGCGGTGAATGCCGGCAGGCCGGAAATGGACAACGGCTCCGGAAGGAAAAGGATTCCTGGCGGAAAGAGACAAACCTGCGGATATTGTCTTTCTTCGACTGAGTATGAAAAACTGCGGCTGCTGATACAAGAAAGGCGGAGACGTGACGCATGGCGTTTCGGAATTCGTCAGGTACGGCGGTGCCTGGACCGGCGGTGAGGTTCTGACGGCGTCCGCTGAAGAAAGGATCTGAATGGTTGAGTAAGTATGCAGTCTTTGTGGACCTGGAAAACTGCGGCGCAAAAGTGGCAACGCTGAACAGTATTCTGGAAAAGGTCAAGATCCGGGGAGATATCCTTCTCGGACGTGTGTATGGGTATACAGACAGGTTTTCGGATCTCAAGGAGATCCTGCTGAGCAACACGTTTTCTGTTGTGCCTTCCATTCGCTATGGAATCGCGCAGAAAAACAACGCGGACATCCAGCTGGTCGTGGATGCCCTGGAAGTTGCTTACACCAATCCGCTGATTGATTCCTTCTGCATCGTATCCGGTGACAGCGATTACATGCCGCTGGTGGGACGGCTGAAGGGCATGGGCAAGTATGTGCTGGGCATTTCACGTTCGGAAGCTGCCAGCAATATTTTCATCAATGCCTGCAATGAGTTCCAGTTTCTGGAAAGCATGGGCGGCCGCAGCGTGCCCACTGCTCCGTCTTCCCGCAAGCAGAAGCAGACCGCCCAGAGCGATGAAATGAAGGATCTGAGCGAGCTGAACAAGCTGGTGCTGAGCGTGTGCGAAGAGCAGTCGGATACCGGCGAAATGTACGCTTCAGAACTGAAGAGCGTTGTGATCCGTCTTCGTCCTGATTTCAATGAAAAGAATTACGGATGCGCCACATTCTACAAGCTGCTTCAGAAACTGTCGCAGAAATTCGGGGATTTCCGCGTGAAGAACGACAACTTCAATGTCATGGTGTCTCTGCAGAACCATGCGGAGGATTCCCAGGAGCCGGTCCCGCAGCTGACCCGTGAGAACTGGAAGGAAGCCTTTGAGGCACAGCTCCAGGCGTACAAGGAGGGCGGTTTTGACCGGATCAATCCGTCAATTCTCAAAGCGGATATTCTGACCACATATCCTGATTTCAATGAACGCAATATCGGGTTCAAGCGTTTCTCCGATGTCATGAAGCAGCTGGAGAAAGACGGTCTGGTGGAAGTGGAAATGGATGAGCAGAAGACCATGCTGGTCAAGCTGCTCTGAGACAAAGGCGGGTGCTCGGTCCATGAATGCAGGAATGAACAGAACAGAGGCAATGGCGCTCCTGAGAACGTATAACCAGGAGCCGTTCCATATCCAGCACGCTCTGACAGTGGAAGCGGTGATGGAATACTTTGCGAAGCAGAAGGATCCGGAAAATGTGGAATTCTGGAAGACCGCAGGCCTTCTTCACGATCTGGACTTTGAAAAGTGGCCGGATGAGCACTGCATAAAGTGCGTAGGTCTTTTGAAGGATGCAGGCGCAACTCCGGAACTGATCCGGGCAGTGTGCTGCCATGGCTACGGGCTGTGCGTAGATATCCGGCCTGAAATGGAAATGGAAAAGATTCTGTTTGCCACAGACGAGCTGACGGGCCTGATCGGCGCTGCCGCACGGATGCGGCCGAGTCAGTCCTGTACGGACATGGAGCTGAGCAGCCTGAAGAAGAAGTTCAAGGACAAGCGCTTTGCGGCAGGCTGCTCCCGGGATGTGATCCGCCAGGGGGCAGAACTGCTTGGCTGGGAGCTTGATGAACTGCTGATGCAGACCCTTTCAGCCATGGCGGCCAGTGAGGAAACCGTCAGGGAACAGATGCAGGAAATGGGCATCTGATCACGGATAGAGGAGGAACGCAGGAGATGAAATATATACGGCGGCTGCTGATGTATCTTTCGTCGCGCCTGTTTGTCCTGGTTCTGATTGTCAGCCTGTGCGTTGTTTCTTTCTATTATGCCATGAATGTGACCAATATGCAGATTATTCTGAAGGATGGCATGGCCAAGCGGGCACAGGTGGTCATGGGCATGACCGATGTCTCTGAACTGTCAAGCTACTTTCAGAGCGTATATCTTGGATCGGACCCCGCCATTCAGACCGCGCTGAACGGGGAGTCTGCCTACCGGGACTATAATATCCGGGGTATCGACCATCGGATCGAAATGGGATTCGTATGGGTCTGGCCATGGGATGAAACGTGCCGTGTACAGATTGTGGAACGGATTCCCAGGATTGATGGACGGATCAAGGGTGACCGGGCAGAGGAGGCAGTGGCTGTCTATGGACAAAGCGCTGTCTATCCGCCAGCCTGGCAGAGTGCGCGTTACAGCGTGACTATGGTCAGGGAAAGCGGACAGTGGCACATCAAGGCCCTGGTCATGCAGGAAATTCTAGAAGACTGAGCGGAGGAATCGGCAAAAATGCAAAAACCGGTCAGGAACAGCCGGACGCGTATCAATGTGCGCCAGAACCATGCAGGCATGGTGGATTCAGAAAATGTCAAGGGAACGCTGTCCCCTTCGGGGATGGTCCGATCTGAACACTATGCGGAAACCATGGAAAACACAGTCCTGCCTTACAACAAGGCGCATGAAAATGTCAGGGAAATCGCTGGAGCGGATGGAAAAAGCCTGTATACCTGCTGCTATATGGCGGATATGCCGCGCGCAACGGTTGTGATCGTGCATGGCTTTACGGAAAATGCGTTCAAGTATTCGGAAATCATCCATTCTCTTCTGCGCAACGGATATAATGTGCTGATCTACGATCAGCGGGGCCATGGACGCTCCTGGCGTGATCCCGCAGTCAAGGGAACGGACCTTACGCATGTGGAACGGTTCGAAGAATATGTGGAAGATCTGGAGCACGTGCTTGCCTGCATGCTTCCGGAGCTGACAAAGCCATATTACCTGTTTTCCCATTCCATGGGCGGTGCGGTGTCTGCCCTGTACCTGGAAAAGGGCGGGGAAGTGTTTTCAAAAGCGATTCTGTCTTCACCCATGATCGCACCGGCAACGGGCGGGATTCCCGCCGCTGTATGCCGTACCCTCTGTCAGGGTGCGAGAATGGCCGGCAGGGGCAAGGAAAAGGTGTTCATTTCCAGCGGATACACAGGACCGGAAGACTTTGAAACCAGCTGTACTACCGGGCGTGAGCGGTTTGGCTGGTACGATCAGAAGCGCCAGGAGGAAGTGCTTTTCAGGAATTCGTCCCCGACGTACGGATGGACCGCCGAGTCCCTGGCTGTAACGGGAAAAATCCTCAAACCCGGGGCGGTGGAAAACATCCGGATTCCGGTACGCGTCTATTCCGCGGAACTGGATGGCACTGTGCTGAATCCGCCTCAGAAGGTTTTTGCCGGACGCCTCCGGCACGGGTCCATTGAAACCGTGGAGGGCGCCAAGCATGAGATATACCGCTCCACAGATGAAGTGGTCTTTGCCTGGTGGGATTCTGTTCTCCGGTATTTTGAATCCTAATGTCAGATGCAGACTGAAGTGTTCAGTCTGCACTTTTCAGGAAGGAAAGAATCGGCATGATTCAGGTTCTCATGTATATCATGGCAGGCTGTGCCGTGCTCGGCGGGCTTGATCGGATTTTTCATAACCGGTTCGGGCTGGGCGGGCGTTTTGAGGAAGGCTTCCAGATGCTGGGACCTGTTGCCATGTCCATGGCGGGCATTATATGTATAGCACCGCTGCTTTCCAGCGTCCTGGGGGCGGCCATCCGTCCGGTGTATCACGCTCTGCATCAGGATCCGGGCATGTTCGGCTCCATTCTGGCGATTGACATGGGCGGCTATCAGATGGCCGAAGAGCTTGCTGATGACCCTGCAGTGGGAACATTCGCCGGCATTCTGGCTGCCGCCACGCTGGGCTGTACCGTATCGTTTACGATTCCCACCGGCATGGGACTGTATTCGGAAAGAGACCGGAAGCTTTTTGCCCAAGGGATCCTCTATGGTCTGGTGTCCATACCGGCTGCGCTGGTATTCGGAGCGCTGCTGTGCGGCTTTTCCCTGAAGGCGGCCCTGTGGATATGCCTTCCTGTGCTGGTTCTGGCCGGGCTGCTCATATTCTGTATATGGAAAAAGCCTGAGCAGTCCATTCGGGGGTTTTCCATGTTTGCGTCCGCACTGAGAGCGGTTACAACCATCGGACTGATGCTTGGCGCGTTTCAGTATATAAGCGGGATTGTGATTCTTCCGATGCTGGCGCCGCTGGAAGAGGCAATGACCGTGATCTCGGCGATATGCATTACGCTTTTGGGCAGTCTGCCCATGGCGCAGATACTGGAATGGATGCTGAAAAAACCGTTCTCCATGCTTGGCCGACGGATCGGGATCGGTCATGAAGCCGTGATGGGCATGCTTCTGAGCTTCCTCAATACCACGGCTGGCCTTGCGGCCATTCCCGGCATGAATGACCGGGGAAAGATCGTGAGCAGTGCCTTTACTGTATGTGCCGGTTCATGCCTGTCGGCACACTTCGCATTTACCATGTCTGTGAAACCGGATATGGCACTGCCGATGATCCTGACCAAGCTTATGGGGGCGCTGCTGGGCGCGGCATTCGCGCTGCTTATGACAGGCCGGGAAACCGAAAAGGGAACTGCCCGCATGCCAGAGACATGCGGGAAATAGAACTGATGAATCTTTCGGGAGTATGGAGGAAACTGCATGAAATCGCCTGTCCGGTTCAGGATCACCACGTTTCAGGTGATCGCTTTTGGGTTTATAGCCATGATTCTGCTGGGAACGCTTCTGCTGATGCTGCCCGTGTCCAGCAGAACCGAAGGCGGCGCACGCTTTGCGGACTGTCTGTTTACCGCCACATCCGCTGTATGCGTGACCGGGCTTGTGGTCCAGGATACGGCTACATACTGGACGCCCTTTGGCCAGGCTGTGATTCTTCTGATGATTCAGATCGGTGGCATGGGCGTTGTGACGGCTGCCATTTCCCTGTCCTTTATTTCAGGCAGACGGATCGGGCTGATGCAGCGCAGCGTGATGCAGGAATCCATAGCGGCCCCTCAGGTGGGCGGGATCGTGCGTCTGACAAGGTTTATCGTGGTTACAGCTGCGTGTGTGGAAGCAATCGGGGCGCTTCTTCTGATGCCGGTCATGATTCCGGAATTCGGGTTCCTGAAAGGTGTCTGGTATTCGCTGTTCCATTCCGTTTCCGCGTTCTGCAATGCGGGATTTGATCTGATGGGCGTCTACGGCCACTTTTCGTCCCTCACATTTATGTCTTCGAATATTCTGGTCAATGTGGTGATCATGCTGCTCATCACCATAGGCGGGATCGGATTCCTTGTCTGGGCTGACCTTCGGGAACATAAATGGAAAGTGAAAGCTTACCGGCTGCAGACCAAGATTGTGCTGCTGGTTTCGGGCGTGCTGGTGCTGATTCCGGCTGTCTGGTTCTTTGTTTCGGAAATGCATTATCTCAGTCCGGCAGGCAGAATTCTGCCTGCGCTGTTCCAGTCTGTGACACTGCGCACGGCCGGCTTCAATACAGTGGATCTGAGCCGGATCAGCGGCACGGGACAGGCTATGATGATTGCCTGGATGCTGATCGGCGGTTCTCCCGGGTCTACGGCAGGCGGTATGAAAACAACCACCGTGGCAGTCCTTCTGATGACGACATGGTCGGTGTTCCGGCGCAAGGAAAGCGTGAATATCCTTGGACGCCGCATCGGAGATGATGTGGTGAAAAACACGGTTGCGATACTCATGATGTATGTGCTTCTGTTTTATCTCAGCGGCATGGTGATTGCGAGGGTGGAGCATCTGCCACTGCTGACCTGCCTGTTTGAGACAGCCTCCGCACTGGGCACCGTGGGCATAACGCTGGGTATCACGAGCAGCCTTTCGCTGGTATCAAGAGGGATTCTGATTGTACTGATGTTTCTTGGCAGAGTCGGCGGCCTGACGCTGATCTATGCGGCGCAGTCGCCGCGGCAGTCGGTCCGGAGCACGCTGCCGCTGGAAAAGATTACCGTGGGATAAAGGGGGAGACTTGAAATGAAATCTGTTCTGCTTATCGGCCTGGGACGCTTTGGCAGGCACATGGCTGAAAAACTCAATGAACTGAACCATGAAGTAATGGCTGTGGACAAGAACGAGGAGCGGGTCAATGCGGTGCTTGGCACAGTCACGGATGCACAGATTGGGGATTCCACGAACAGGGATTTCCTGGAGTCCCTGGGCGTGGACAATTTCGATGTATGCTTTGTTGCCATCGGCGATGATTTCCAGAGCTCGCTGGTGACGACATCGTATCTGAAGGAACTGGGCGCCAGAAAGGTGGTTTCCCGCGCATCCATGGAAGTGCAGCGCCAGTTTCTTTTGCGCAATGGCGCGGATGATGTGGTGTATCCGGAAAAGTATCTCGCGGAATGGACGGCGCTGAGACACACGACGGATCATATCAAGGATTACATTTCTCTGGATGATGAATATGCAATCTATGATGTGGCGGTGCCGGATGAGTGGTCCGGGAAGACTGTGGGAGAACTGGACATCCGGAAAAAATACAGCCTTAACCTGCTGGCTGTCCGGGAAACCGGCAAGACCAGCATGGCTGTAAACGGCGAAACCCTGCTCAGGGCCGGCGAAACCATCCTGGTTCTGGGAAAACTGAAAGATGTGCAGAAGTGCTTCCGGGACTGAGTACGGCGGCATAAAAAGAACAGGCAGGGCTTTGGCGGCTCTGCCTGTTTTTGTGCTCACTCTGTCAGCAGCTGTTCCCGGAACGATGCAAAAAGATCCGGAGAAAAGCCCAGGGTGTCGGTCAGAAATGCGCTGCTTATAATGTCATACGCGGCGTCAAGGTAGGTGCGGTCTGCAATATATGCCTGGTAGACAGAATGCGCATAGCCTTCCGGATAGCGGCCGGAAAGACGCTGGTATATGGCTTCTGCCTTGGGAAGATTCACAATATTGGTGGTGAGATAGTCTGCATAGATCTGTTCACGGTCCACACCGAGCGCGAGCAGAACAAGCGCGGTGACAAGCCCGCATCGGTCCTTGCCCTCGGAGCAGTGCCAGAGAACAGCGCCGGAAGCGTAATCATGGCTGAGTATGACGCCCATGGCGCGCCGGAAGCCCTGAATGCAGACCGGGTCTGTGACCAGATAGTGATACAGTTTCTGCATGGGCGGGAACAGCGTGGATTCTTCAGCCTGCTTTTCATGGGAAATACCGGTCTGCAGATCGGGGAGTATGGGAACGTGAATGCAGGGAATGCCGTAGGTACGGTCCTCTGCTTCATCATGCTCTCCAGTCGTGCGCAGGTCCACCACACAGGAAAGTCGGTGATGGTTTTTCAGATACGTCACGTCCGCTTCGGAGGCGTTTCCCAGGTGGGCTGAACGGATCAGACAGCCCGGACGGATGTTCAGGCCGTCAGGCGTGCGTGTATCGCCAAGATCGCGGATATTGGCAACAGATGCAAGAGAAATGGGAATCATGACAGCCTCCTCATGGTTTGGCGTTGGTGACTTCCAGAGTGCGGATCAGCTCACCGAAATACTGTTCCACTTCCGCGTCTGTCAGTTTCATCCGTTTTTTGAGCATGGGGATGATCTTCTTGGGGCGGACACGTGCATAGTATTTCGTCGCGTTCACATTTTTCCGCCAGCGCTCCATGGTAAGGTAGGGCCAGCGCTGATTGTGTCTGGGCAGGAGGTCTTCCAGAACAGCTTCCCATGGCGCAAAGTGTTCGTCCACATACGGCCACAGGAAACAGGATTCGAGTACATGAGCGAACGTCTTCAGAAACCGGTCCTTCATTTCAGGGACCGCCAGCAGCGCATTGAGCGGCTCATGACGGAAAGCCTGAATTTTGGCGCTGACTTTCTTGATATAGTTTTCCAGGGGAACGGTTGCCGAGTCAGAGCCGGAACCGAAGGACGCCTCCACATCAAAGAGCATATATTTCCATTTGCCGCCGGGCACACGATACATGCGGACATTGGTGATATCCGAGTTCCCGGATATGATTTCATAGGATGCATGGGTAAAGAGATTGTCCACGTCCAGACGGTCTGTCACCCAGGCAAGGTTTTCCGGCACATTCAGGTCCTCGGTTTTGCAGAAGCTGCACAGTTCAAGCCAGTCTTCATTGGATCCATTCTGGACAAAGCGGTCAGAGCCTGTGCGCTGAAGGATATCGATGGCGTCCACGGTATCCTCATCGTCGAGGTCGATGTTTTCCCACTGCGCGACCATGTATTTGTTGATCTTTTCCCGCAGATTGTAATGTCCCCAGTACTCACCGTTGATGAATACGA
The DNA here is from genome assembly GCA_946534895.1 of uncultured Clostridia bacterium. GTDB lineage: Bacteria > Bacillota > Clostridia > Christensenellales > Aristaeellaceae > UBA2943. The sequence goes on along the minus strand of CAMNDE010000016.1, from coordinate 29,118 downwards.
CAATGGGGACGGCATCCTGATAGCACAGATCCAGGGGTTCGGCAAGGGAAGAGAAGACCACATCCCGCAGGCGCTCGGAATAGGCATCTGAATTGGTGGAGCGCAGCAGCAGGGATTTGTAGCGGGTATAGTCACGGTGCGGGAAGGGATTGAAGGAGAAATACTCCGGGCCGTAGGCCTTGCGGGCGTAAATGGCGATGGACTTCTGGGCGTTTCTCCTGGCCGAGTGTCCGGAAGCGGTGAAGGAGCCCATCTGATTGATGATGCATGTTCCATCGGCATCGAAATACTCAATATTGATGGGGTATTCCAGTTCCTTGTCATAATTGGGGATGGAACCGGTACCCTTGACAAGCGCGCCGGCTTTCTTGCCAAACAGATAGGATTCATCCGTGATCAGGGAAACCACGGCTACCGGCAGGTCTTCCCCTGCGAAGCATGTGAGGCTGACGGTTGCGCTGGGCACGGCATTGTCTTCGAATGCGCGGATCCGGAGCACGGTGGTTTTCTTCACGCTGAAACCTTCTTCCGGAAACAGCGGCGAGGAGGCGGAGGGCGTGCTGCCGTCCGTGGTATAGTGCAGGCTGCCTGCCTGGGCAGAAGCCGTGATCAGGGTGCCTTTCTCCACAAAACCGCCTGCAGAAAGAAAGGAAGGAGCAGGCGTTCGGCGCTGGAACACAGTGCTGCTGTTCTTCTTTCCGGGTGTGGCGGTTTCAAAGTATCCCGTTTCGCCGGAAGTGCTGATGCCGTAGGAAATATTGCCATACTGATCCTCGAAGGATATGCTGTCATGTATGGCGGAATCCGGAGAAAAAAGATACACCTGATCCTTTGAGGCTGAAATCTTGAACGGGGCATAGTAAGGGTTTTTCGCGGAGTTTTCTGTTTCACTGCCGGAGCAGTAAACAAGGATATACTCGCCGCTGCCAATGGAAGCACCCTCAGGGAACTCGAATTTATCCGGATGCTTTTTGCTGTCGCTCAGATGCCAGCCGGAAAGCTCGACACGGGAGGAACCGGCATTGTAAATCTCGACCCAGTCATAGGCGTGCCCGCTGGTCCAGGTGCCGTTTGAGGCCATGACCTCAGTGATCTGAAGATGCTCCTCCGCCATCGCTGTGAGCGGGAAAAGCATCAGGAAGAAAAGAATGATTCGGAAATATCGGGACAAGGGAGTCACCTCTTTGCCTTGCTTAGCGTGTGTCTTTGGCGTATACTCATCAACGGATGCAAGTATAACACAGTCTTTTTTGGGTGGAAAGGCGGGACGATGGCTTGAAACTATCAGCCAAGGGAAAATACAGTCTTCTTGTCATCTATCATCTTGGAGAGCACTACGGGGAAGGACCGATTCCCCTTAAGGATATTGCACATCCGCTTGCGCAGGGAGACTATCTGGAGCAGCTGATCGGCACGCTCCGCAGAGCGGGGCTGGTAACGGCCGTGCGTGGGGCGAACGGCGGATATCTTCTTTCAAGGGAGCCTTCACGCATTACGCTGGGCGATATCATCCGGGCAGCGGAAGGCCCGGTGAGCTTTGCGGAATGTGTCGGCGATGAGCGTGCATGTCCGAAAGCAGGCAATTGTCCCACGCAGCCGGTGTGGAACTACCTGACAGAGCAGATTGACAGAATGCTGGATGGCATGACGCTCCAGGACATGATGGACAATCCGCGGATGACCAGCATGGACCGGGAGTGTGAAAACGCATGATGGATCGGATCTATATGGACCATGGAGCAACTTCGCCCATGCTCCCTGAGGCGCTTGACATCATGACGGGCATACTCCGCAATGCCTATGGGAATCCGTCAAGTATCCATGGAACGGGGCGTCAGGCGAGAAAAATCGTGGAGGAAGCCAGACGTCAGGCGGCAAAAGCATTGAATGCCCTGCCGGAGGAGATCTTCTTTACCTCCGGAGGAACAGAGGGGGACAACTGGGCGCTCCGAGGCATGACCGCCCGGGGCGGACATGTGATTACGTCCTCTGTGGAACATCATGCGGTACTCCATACCTGTGCAGCCCTGGAGAAACACGGGATAGTGTCCACGTTCCTGCCGGTGGATGAAAACGGCCGTGTGCGCCTGGAGGACGCTGAACGCGCCATGCGGGAGAATACGTGCCTGGTATCCCTGATGCTGGCCAACAACGAAATCGGGACCATTGAGCCTGTGAAGGAAGTATGCGCATCTGCGCACGCAAGAGGCATTCCGGTGCATACCGATGCTGTCCAGGCCTTCGGTGGGATTCCGGTTGATGTGCAGGAACTGGGCGTGGATATTCTGAGCCTGAGCGCGCATAAGTTCGGCGGACCGAAGGGAATCGGAATCATGTATGTGCGCAAGGGCACCCGGCTGGAACGGTATATGACCGGCGGGGAGCAGGAGAGAAGAATGCGGGCCGGAACAGAGAACGTTGCATCCATTGCTGCCGCAGGCGCGGCCATGGAAGCTGTATCCCGTTCTCTTCCGGAGCGGATTGCAAAAATCCGGCAGATGCGCGACCGCCTGGAGGAAGGCATTGTCCGGGAGATACCGGATGTGCTGATCAATGGAGGAGAGGCCCAGCGGATTCCCGGATGTCTGAATGTGTCATTTCTCGGGCTGGAAGGGGAAGCAGTTCTTCTGCGGCTGGACCTGGCAGGGATCGCGGCGTCTTCCGGATCCGCCTGTACGGCGGGCAGTCTGGATCCCAGCCATGTGCTGATGGCCATAGGGCGCACCCGCGCGCAGGCGCAGGCTTCCGTGCGGTTCACTCTCGGCGTGGAAAACAGCATGGCGGAAGTCGACGAGGTACTGGAAGTACTGCCGCCGCTGGTGGCCGATCTGAGACGGCTGAGCGGCCGGGCCTGAAGCGGCATAAGGACGAAAACAAACAAGGCTGAATTCCGAAGAAACGGAATTCAGCCTTATTCATTACGCTGGAAAACTCAGGACAGCTGACTGCCCAGGAGCATGTTGATGAACTGCTGGGCTGTTCTGCCGCTTGTGCCGCCGTGGGAGAGCTCATACTGATTGGCAAGCGCCATGAGCTCTGCATCCGACAGCGCAAGGCTGCTGCGGGCCGCGATGCCGCGGACAATGTCCTGATACTGTTTGTGGTTGGGAGCATAATAGGCAATACTGCATCCGAAACGTGCGGCAAGGGACAGTTTCTCCTGCATGGTATCGGAACGGTGCATATCCATCTCATGCTCCATGTCAGACCGGTCATTCCAGTTCTCACGGATCAGATGACGGCGGTTGGAAGTGGCCAGAAGCATGACGTTGTCGGGACGGTTCTCCAGGCCGCCTTCAATGATCGCTTTGAGGAACTTGTACTCGCCTTCATTCTCCTCAAAGGACAGGTCGTCCATGAACAGGATGAACTTGTAATTCCGGGTCTTGACCATGGAGATAACCTGGGAAAGCAGGTGAAACTGGTATTTGTTGATCTCCACAATGCGCAGTCCCTGCTGATAGTACTCGTTGGCAAGCGCTTTGACGGAGGTGCTTTTTCCGGTCCCGGCATCGCCGTAGAGCAGCGTGTTGTTGAACGGCTTTCCTGCAAGAAATGCCTCGATATTCATGCGCAGTGCCGCTTTCTGCTGGTCATAGCCGATCAGGTCATCCAGCATGACCTGATCCAGATTGTTGATTTCCTGAAACTGGAGATGCGGTGCAGATTCCAGTACGCGGAATGCACGGTTGAGCCCGAAAAGCCCGACTCCGAAATCTTCGAAATGCCGGGTTACAAGGGCATAGATTTTCTTCGCGTCCACTGCCTTGTCCAGTTTTTTGGAAAGCGCGCAGACTTTTTCGGAAACAAGACGGTTGAAAAGCTGTTCACGCTTGGCAATGGCGTGGTAATTGCAGAGAAGGGAAAAACAGCTGATGCCCAGATCCTCCTCCAGCGGCGCAAAATCGAAATGCATAAGACGGCGGAAGATTTCAAAATCATGCAGTGCAATGCTTTCGATGGAGCCATGGGAAGCGCTTGCGCGTTCGCAGGTGAGGGAAAAGGAATTCTCATGGGAGATCATGAGAAACGTGAGATAATTCTGCCACAGGTTGCGGTCAAAACCATAGGCTGTGGACAGATCCAGAATCCGTTTCACCTGCTCATAGATGCGATGGGTAAGCTCGGCCTTGCTCACGCTTCCGAGGGACCAGTCGCGGTAGATTCGGCCAATGGAAGCCAGGATTTCGTCCCCGGGCATGGAGGAATACAGAATCAGGCTGGAGATGTCACGATACATAGATTGGTTCCTTTCAGCATTGTCAGAAAACCCCGCGCAGAGCGCGGGGGATGGATCACAGATGGGCCAGAACAGCCTGCGTCATTTCCGTGCAGGTCAGTGCCCTGGTATCCGCACCGGCGATGTCGCCCGTGCGGCAGCCATCGGAAAGCGTACGGTCCACAGCGGATTCCACAGCATCGGCTTCTTCGGCCATGTTCAATGAATACCGCAGCATCATGGCAGCACTGAGAATGGTGCCAAGCGGATTGGCCTTGTTCTGTCCGGCAATGTCCGGTGCGGAGCCGTGGATGGGTTCATACATACCCCGGGTTCCGTCCCCGAGGGAGGCGGAGGGCAGCAGACCGATGGAACCGGTGAGCTGGCTGGCCTCATCGGAGAGGATATCGCCAAACATATTGCTGGTCAGAATGACGTCAAACTGCGCGGGATTCCGGACCAGCTGCATGGCGCAGTTGTCGACCAGCATGTCCCGGATTTCCACATCCGGGAATTCCTCGGCGGCTACGCGGTGGCTTACTTCACGCCAGAGACGGGAGGATTCCAGAACATTGGCCTTGTCCACGCTGGTCACCTTGCCGCGGCGCCTGCGGGCTGTCTGGCAGGCAACACGGGTGATGCGCTCGATTTCCATGACGGAATAGGCTTCCGTATCATAGGCTTCCGGACCGAGTTTGCCGTCCCGGCGGCCGCGCTCGCCGAAATACATGCCGCCTGTCAGTTCGCGGACCATCATCAGGTCAATGCCGGCCTGTGCAATATCCTCCCGCAGCGTGCAGGCGCTGATCAGGGCAGGATAGAGCCTTGCGGGACGCAGGTTGGTATACAGGCCCAGGGCGGAGCGAAGGCCGAGCAGGGCCTTTTCCGGACGGATGGCTGCCGGCAGGGAATCCCATTTGGGACCGCCCACGGCACCAAGAAGCACGCTGTCGGAGTCCAGACAGGCCTTGACGCTGTCTTCAGGAAGAGGAATTCCATACCTGTCAATGGCACAGCCACCGGCAAGAACTGTGGTGAAGCGGAAGCTCTTTCCAAACTTCCCGCCGACAGCCTTCATGACTTCCACAGCGGAAGCGACAATCTCCGGACCAATGCCGTCGCCGGGAACCAGAGTGATATCAGGCATGTTTGTTTCCTCCATCCATCTGGGCATGCAGGTAAGGCAGACGCCCGCCGCAGTCAATCATGGCACGGATGAAGGCGGGGAATGGTTTTGCCTGGAAAACCTGTCCGGTAGTGAGATCAGAGATACTGCCGGATTCAAAATCCACCTTTACGGTATCGCCGTCCTGAATGGCGGCTGTCGCTTCTGGGCACTCGAGAATCGGAAACCCGATATTGATGGCATTGCGGTAGAAGATTCTGGCAAAACTGGAAGCGATGACGCAGGAAATCCCGCTGAGCTGAATGGCGAGCGGAGCGTGCTCTCTGGAAGAACCGCATCCGAAATTGAGGCCGGCCACCATGATGTCTCCGGGCTGGACACGGGCGGAAAACGATGTGTCGATATCCTCCATGCAGTGCGCTTTCATGTTGGCAGGACTCGGATCATTCAGATAACGCGCGGGAATGATGACATCTGTGTCAACATGGTCGCCGTAGCGAAATACCTTTCCCTGTGGCATAAGCAGCTCTCCTTTTAGTCAAGATCTGAGGGAAGGGCAATGGCGCCCTTGACGGCAGACGCCGCGGCAACGGCAGGGCTGGCGAGAATCACTTCAGAAGTCTTGGCACCCATGCGGCCGACAAAATTCCGGTTGGTGGTGGATACGGCGCGTTCGCCGTCACACATGCAGCCCATATGTCCGCCGAGACAGGGTCCGCAGGTAGGCGTGGAAAGAGCGCAGCCGGCGTTGACAAAGATATCGGCGAGCCCTTCGTGCACGCACTGAAGATAGACTTCCTGAGTGGCAGGGATCACGATGCAGCGGACACCGGGAGCGATATGTCTGTTCCGGAGAATCTCAGCGGCACAACGCATATCGGAAATGCGGCCGTTGGTGCAGGAGCCGATGACTGCCTGGTCGATCTTCATGCCGCGCACTTCACGGGCTGGCTTTGTATTGGAAGGCAGATGCGGCAGGGAGACCGTAGGTTCAAGGGCGTCCAGATCAATCTCCACAGTCTGTTCGTATTCCGCATCCGGGTCCGCTTCATAGACGGTGTAGGGGCGGCTGGTACGGCCTTCCAGGTAGGCACGGGTCGCCTCGTCCACCGGGAAAATGCCGTTCTTTGCACCGGCCTCAATGGCCATATTCGAGATGGTGAAACGGTCATCCATGCTCAGGGAGGCAACACCGTCGCCGGTGAATTCGAGGGAGCGGTAGAGAGCACCGTCCACGCCGATCCTGCCGATCAGATGCAGGATGACATCTTTGCCGGAAACATCCTTCTGAAGCCGGCCCTTCAGGACAATTCGGAGTGCGGAGGGGACGCGGAACCAGCATGTTCCGCTGGCCATGGCAGCGGCCATGTCCGTGGAACCGACACCTGTCGAGAAAGCACCGAGAGCGCCATAGGTGCAGGTATGACTGTCCGCACCGATCATACAGTCGCCGGGGATTACCAGACCTTTTTCAGGCAGCAGGGCGTGCTCGATTCCGGCAGCACCCGTATCATAGAAATGCGTAATCTTCTGCTGCATGGCAAAGTCTCTGGCGCGCTTGCAGAGTTTTGCGCTGGCAATATCCTTGCAGGGTGTATAGTGGTCCAGTACAATGAAGACTTTTTCCCGGTCAAACACAGTGGTGAAACCGGAGCTCTCAAAGACATCCACGGCAACCGGCGTTGTTACGTCATTGCCGAGAACGGCATCCAGCTTCGCTTCGACCAGCTGGCCGGCTTCCACGGTATCCAGTCCCGCGCGTGCAGCAAGGATTTTCTGGGTCTGCGTCATCCCCATAGGTTAATCCTCCCTTTCCTCCTGGCGCTTGGTCCAGGCGTTGAGACGGTTGACAGCACTGATATAAGCGAGAATGGAACCTTCAATGATATCAGTGGAGAGGCCGCGGCCGGAGAAGGAGTGCCTGCCGGCGATCAGCTTTACATGCACTTCACCCAGCGTATCCTTGCCCTGGGAGATACCGTTGATGCGGTACAGCTCAAAGGTGTGACGGACGGGCTTCATGATCTGGTCAATGGCGCTGAAGGCAGCGTCAATGGGACCGTCTCCGAGACTGACAGCTTCAAACTTCTCATTGCCCAGCTTGAGGCACATGGTGGAAGTAGCCGTGGTGAAATTGGAGGAATGAACGTCATACCAGTCCAGCTGAAAACCGCCCTCTTCGCCGTCGTTGACGGAGGAATGCGTAATGATTGCTTCGATATCGGAATCGGAAATCTCTTTCTTCTTGTCGCAGAGCTCCTTGAATTCTTCAAAGCAGCGGTTCAGTTCTTTCTCATCCAGCTCATAGCCCAGCTCTTCAAGGCGGGATTCGAACGCATGACGCCCGCTGTGCTTTCCGAGCACCAGGTTGTCGGTATGGATGCCCACGGCTTCAGGGGTTAGAATTTCATAAGTCCGCTTGTTTGCGAGCACGCCATGCTGATGAATGCCGCTTTCATGGAGGAAGGCATTGCGCCCGACGATGGGCTTGGTCAGCGGTGCAGACTGACCGATAATGGAATACACAGTCTTGGAGGCACGGCTGATCAGTGTGGTGTCGAGGCGTGAGGTATCGGTGCCGAAGACATCGGGACGCGTACGCATGGCCATCACAACTTCTTCCAGCGCGGCGTTACCGGCGCGCTCACCAAGTCCGTTGATGGTGCACTCGATCTGCCTTGCTCCGCCCTGCACGCCGGCCAGGGAATTGGCAACAGCCATGCCAAGGTCGTTGTGGCAGTGCACGGAGAATTCTACCTTGTCTGAGCCGGGGACGCGGGCCATGACGGTTGAAATCATGGAACGCACTTCGTCCGGGGTGGAATAGCCGACAGTATCCGGCAGATTGATGACCGTGGCTCCGCTGCGGATGGCAAGGTCCACGATCCGGCAGAGAAAATCCAGGTCGGACCTGGTGGCATCCTCGCAGGAAAACTCGATGTTGGAGACATAGGACTTGGCAAGCTTGACCATGGCTTTCGTACGTTCCAGTACTTCATCGGGTGTCATGCGAAGCTTGTACTGCATGTGCAGGGGAGATGTGGCGATAAAGAGGTGAATCCGCGGATCGGCTGCCTTTTTTACGGCATCCCAGGCACAGTCAATATCTTTCTTGACAGCCCGGGCGAGGGAGGCAACAGTGCAGTCGCGGACGGTTTTGGCAATGGTTTCCACCGACTCAAAGTCTCCGGGTGAGGAGATGGCAAAACCTGCCTCGATGACGTCCACCTTCATTTTTTCCAGCAGCCGGGCAATTTCTATCTTTTCCTTAAGGTTCATGCTGCATCCGGGTGACTGCTCGCCATCCCGGAGCGTGGTGTCAAAAATCTTGATTCGGCCCATGTTGGCTCCTATTGATGCATCTGTATTATTCCAGAATGGCACCGCGGTCAGCACTGGAAACCATCTTTGCATACCGGGCAAGATAACCGGTGGTTACCTTGGGCGGCGGGCATACCCAGTTCTTCCGGCGCTGTTCCATGACTTCATCGGAAACCCCGATGGAAATGATGTGATTCGGGATATCGATGTGAATGGGGTCACCTTCCTGGACCAGGGCAATCGGACCGCCCGCAGCCGCTTCAGGGCTGACGTGGCCGATGGACGCTCCGCGGGTGGCACCGGAAAAGCGTCCGTCCGTAATCAGGGCAACGCTCTCGCCGAGACCCATGCCCACAATGGCACTGGTGGGATTGAGCATTTCGCGCATGCCAGGGCCGCCCTTGGGGCCTTCATAGCGGATCACCACGACATCGCCGGGATTGATTCTGCGCTCATAGATGGCCTTGATGGCATCATCCTCGGAGTCGAAGACACGGGCAGGGCCGTCATGGACCATCATGGGAGCGGCAACCGCGCTCTGCTTCACAACGCATCCGTCAGGGGCAAGATTGCCCTTGAGCACGGCAATACCGCCGGTAGCGGAGTAGGGATTGGTGACCGGGCGGATGATGTCATGATCAAGATTCCGGGCATTGGCGATATTCTCCGCCACGGTTTTGCCGGTAACAGTCATCAGGGATGTATCCAGCAGTCCGAGCTGGTCCAGCTCCTTCATGACAGCACTGACGCCGCCCGCGCGGTCCAAATCTTCCATGAAGGTGTCGCCGGCGGGAGCCAGATGGCACAGGTTCGGGGTTTTCGCGGAGATTTCATTGGCCATGTTCAGATCAAGCGTAACACCGGCCTCATGGGCAATGGCGGGAAGATGCAGCATGGTATTGGTGGAGCATCCAAGTGCCATGTCAACGGTTTCTGCGTTGTGGAACGCAGCCGGTGTCATGATGTCACGGGGACGGATATTCCGGTTTACCATTTCCATCACCTGGCGTCCGGCCTTCTTGGCCAGCCGCAGGCGGGCGGACAGCGGTGCGGGAATGGTCCCGTTGCCGGGAAGCGCCATTCCGATGGCTTCGCACAGACAGTTCATGGAATTGGCGGTGTACATGCCGGAGCATGCTCCGCAGCTGGGACATGCGTTCTCTTCATAGTCGCGCACGCCGTCCTCATCCATGGTTCCAGCCTTGTACGCACCAACGGCTTCGAACATGTGACTCAGGCAGGTGCGTCGGCTATCGGAGAGACGACCGGCCAGCATGGGACCGCCGGAGACAAAGACGCAGGGCAGGTTCAGACGGGCGGCAGCCATGAGGAGTCCGGGTACATTCTTGTCGCAGTTGGGCACCATGACCAGACCGTCGAACTGGTGGGCGATGGCCATGGCTTCAGTGGAATCACAGATAAGATCCCTGGTGACCAGAGAATACTTCATGCCGATATGGCCCATGGCGATACCGTCACAAACGGCGATGGCAGGGAATACGATCGGATATCCGCCTGCTTCCAGGACGCCGGCCTTGACGGCTTCGGTGATTTTGTCAAGATTCATGTGACCGGGAACGATTTCATTATAGGAGGACACAACACCGATCAGCGGGCGGTCCATGTCTTCTTCAGTCATACCCAGTGCATAGAGGAGAGAGCGGTTCGGTGCGCGTTCAACGCCGCGCTTGATCTGATCAGACTGCATAGAGAAGCTTCCTTTCTGTATGGTTAGATGGGGTCACGCAGTATGTTCTTGCCCAGGTCGAATTCGCCTTTTTCTTTGGTCTGTTCATCAATGGTATACTGTCCGCGTTCCAGTGCCACGGTACCGGTGCGCACAAGCTCGAGAATGCCAAACTCTGCAAGCAGGTTGGAGATAGCCTCCGTCTTGCTCTCGTCACCGATCACGGCGAGGGTGATGCTTGCCTTGCTCACATCAATGATGGAAGCACGGAAGATATTGGCGATCTGAATGATTTCATTGCGCTGCACGCTGTCGCCGGAAAGCACTTTGATCAGCATCAGTTCCCTGCGGATGGCATGCTCCGGCTGCAGGGACTTGACGGAATGCACGCAAATCAGCTTCCGCAGCTGATTGCAGAGCAGGTCCAGCTGCTTTTCCGCAGTAAGGACCTCGATGGTGATACGGGATATACTCGGATCATCGGTGGTGCCGACAGCAAGGGATTCAATATTGTAGCCCTTTCCGGAAAACAGGCGGGCCACCCTGGAGAGAACGCCGGCTTCATTATCCACCAGAACAGCCAGGGTATTGCGTTTCAGCTGACTCATGTACGTTCCTCCTTAATTGATCATGAAGTCGGTGATATGGCTGCCGCCGCCTACCATCGGGCGAACCATTTCATCGATGTCGATGTTGCAGTCGATCACGCAGCCGCATTCCAGATTCAGGGCTTCAGAGAAAGCCTTTTTGAATTCTTCCGTGCTGCGCACACGGTAACCCTTGAGATGATACGCTTCGGCAAGAGCAACAAAATCCGGTGCCCTGTCCAGGGTGGTCTGGGAATACCGTTCACCATAGATCAGACTCTGCCACTGGCGTACCATGCCGAGCGTTCCGTTATTGAAAAGGATGGTGATGACGGGGAGCTTGTAATACTGCTCAGTGGCGAGTTCGTTGCAGTTCATGCGGAAGGAACCGTCACCCGTGATGTGGATGACCTTACGCTCCGGATAGGCTGCCTTTGCGCCGATGGCCGCGCCAAGACCGAAGCCCATGGTGCCGAAACCGCCGCTGGTGAGCAGCTGCCCAGGGAAATCAAAATGGAAGTGCTGAATGGCCCACATCTGATGCTGCCCCACGTCTGTGGAAACAAGCGTATCCATAGGCGCCAGCATGGCAATGGTGGAGAGAATGGAGCCTGGCGTCAGATAGCCGGGACGAGGGTCATACAGGGTTTCAGTGGGATGTGAGAAGACTTCTTTTTTCCAGGCGGAATGGTCCATCTGAGAGAGCATCGGGAGCACAAGGTTCAGTACTCTGCGGGCGTCTCCGATGATGTGATGGTGTGTCTGGACGTTCTTGTTGATTTCGGAACGGTCGATATCGATCTGCACGATCTGGGCATTGCGGGCAAATGTGTCCGGCTTGAGCGCAACGCGGTCGGAAAAGCGGCAGCCGATCGCCAGCAAAAGATCGCATTCATCCACAGCGATGTTAGAAGCCTGCGAGCCGTGCATGCCGATCATTCCGGTGACCAGGGGATCACGGCCGGGGATGGCGCCTGCGCCCATGACGGTAAGGGCAACGGGAGCGTCGATCAGATGCGCAAAGGTGCGGAAGACTTCATGGGCTCTGGAACGTACTACGCCGCCGCCGCAGATAATCATGGGCTTTTTGCTCTCGCGGAGCATTTCTGCAAGTTTGGAGATGTCTTCCATGTCCGGTTCCGGCGGCTTGAATTCCCATCTGGCCATGAGCCCGTGCAGACGTCCGCTTTCCGCGTGTGCCTGACGGTCCAGAGGTTCATAATCGCATACGGATGCCGTGACATCCTTGGCAATATCAATCAGGACCGGGCCGGGACGGCCTGAGCGCGCAATGGCGAATGCCTCGCGTACCGTATCAGCCAGATGCGTGATATCCCGGATGAGATAATTGCATTTGGTGATCGGCATGGTTACGCCGGTGATATCGACTTCCTGAAAGGAATCCTTGCCGATAAGGCCGGTGGACACATTGCAGGTAATGCAGACAATGGGGGAGGAATCCAGATAGGCCGTGGCAATGCCTGTCACCAGATTTGTGGCGCCGGGACCGGAAGTGGCAAAGCAGACACCGACCTGGCCTGTGGCTCTCGCATATCCGTCGGCAGCATGGCAGGCCCCCTGCTCGTGGGCCGTGAGGATATGACGGAACCCGCCCATCTTGTACATTTCGTCATACACATTGAGAATGGTGCCGCCGGGATAGCCGAAAATGGTATTCACAGACTGTTCCTTGAGACACTCCAGTAAGATTCTAGCTCCGGTCATTTCCATGATTGGCCATTCCTCCATTTACGTGAAACGCTTGGAATATAGAAAAATCTGCAACCTGTGGCCAGACTGCAGACAAGTCCCGAAAGGATGAAAAGATTCCGGGGAAGAACGAAGACAATCTTCGATTCATTGCTGCGCATGCAGAATCAGGCCAGTGGCTTTTTCCTACAGAAAACCGACAGATCAAGATCTGCGGATTCAGACAATACCAGACCAATAAGTCGCAGCATGAATTCTACTCCTCCTCGTATCATGAAGCTGCATCTCTGCAGCGCGATCATTATACTGCCCTAAAAAAACGATGTCAACGAAACAGGCGGCAGGATCAGGGAAAGAACAGAACAAAACCCGAATCCGTGATGAAAATGTTCGTAAAGTGCTTGCCCTTCACAGGACCTGCCCCGCATGGCATGCACAGATGTAAAAAAGCCGGGAGACCTGCCATGTTGATTGACGCTTCATGGGGAATATGGTAGCATGTACAGGCAGCTGCTGACGGGCAGATGGTATTTCCCAAGGAGGACGGTTGATTGAGAAACCTGAAACGAAGGACTTTTTTTTGTGTACTGATATGCCTGGTGTTCATGGCGGCCATGGCACTTGCGATGAGCCAGAGTGAATGGGACAGCCAGTGCATCAATAAAACCACAGGTTCCACCACGGTATATGGTTCGACAGCCAGAGACTCTGTTGTGGCGACACTCTCCGGAGGAAGCTATGTCAAGCAGAGCGGATTTGATCCGGAGAGCAATCTGTGGCATATATCCTTTTATCAGAATGGCAGTGTATCCTCTGGCTATGTGGAATCCGGAAGCCTGACAGTTGCCATGGCCACCGTTTCCGTGGACGGCGGAAGCATGGAAAACATTCCGGAGAGCATGGCTGGCAATTATGAAGCGATTGCGGAGTATCTGAACAGTCAGTACTCGGACCGTGTCTTTTCCGCGGGCGGAAGCGGCGTGCATGTGGAATATCTCAACAAGGATGCAGATGACGGCGAGGTCAAGCGTCAGGTGACGATCAAGCAGTCGGAGATCATCCCGGTGCCTGAGAATCTTCAGAACATTGTTCAGCTTGGATCCAAATGGACAATTGTGCGTGATGGAGAGGAAAACAAAGTGGTGGAGACCGCTTCCATCTCCTTCAGCGAGAAGGTTAAGGCCAAGGATCAGCTGGCGGTGATCTATGCTTCCAGAAAAGGCGAAGTCACCATGCATACCCAGCCCAGGGTGAACAGTTCAGTGCTCTGCAAGATTCCCACCGGAACGGTGGTAGCGGTGCTCAAGAAGGGCAATAATTATACGCGGATTTTTTATGACGGCATGGTAGGCTGTGTTCTGAGCAGTACCATCCGCACCCTCGATATGACAAAGGAGCCTGTGGGAACGGGCATTCTTACCTATGACGGCAGGGTGATCCGCGGGCAGGACATCAATGTCCGGAGCGGGCCTTCCGGCCAGGCAAGAATCCTGGAATCCTGGGTGACAGGCACGGAAGTTCAGGTCTGGTCTCACCAGAAGTCTTTCTATGAGATCGAGTATCAGGGAATCCGTGTCTACGTGAATGACCGGTTCCTCACCGTGACGGAAAACGCAGAGCCCAGCTGGGTGACCGGGGATGGGGAAGCCCTGGATGCCGCAGTGGCTCCCCTGAGCCAACCGCGCTCAGGAACCGTAAAGAGCGGGAACAGCGGAGATACCGGGGACGAAGAGGAAAGCGGTGAAGAGATGGAGAGCTCGGCGGGACTGACCCATCCGGCATCCTATGGCGCAGATGATCTTGGCGTCACGCCCGATGCGCCCATTGCGCCGCAGAATTATCCCGGCGGGACACCATGACAGGCAATAAGGAAAAGAATCCCGGAAACAGCAGAAGCGTTTCCGGGATTCTTTCATCATAGAACTTGCGGCTGAATAAACAAAAAAGCGGCTTTGGCCGCTCTTTTGTTATGCCTCAACTTCCGTTGCGTGGGTTTTAGGCATAGCGCGCTGAACATTTCCGCTGCGCAGGCATCTGGTGCAGACATTCATCCGCTGGACGCCGCCGTTCACCATCACACGGACACGCTGCACATTGGGTGCCCAAGTGGTGTGGGTCTTGCGGTTGGAATGGCTGACTTCGTTACCATTCAGTGTGCCCTTGCCACAGATCTGACAGAACTTACCCATGATCATTCCCCTCCTCATTGGAGTCAAGACACATCAAAGCGCGGCTATTGTATCATTTCACTGGAGAAAATGCAAGGCATATTGAAAAAAGTCGGAACAGCCGGCTTAATGTCATGAAAAAAGGCTCAAAAGCTCCTCATACTTTTCATGGGTGATCAGGGCGTCCTGGTTTGTGCCCTCTAGATGCACCACATAGGTCCACCGGCCATAGGGCGTGATGTTGGTGATTTTGTTCAGGTTGATGATGTAGCTCTTGTGACAGCGGAAAAAAATCTGGGGGTCCAGACGGGCTTCGGTGTCGGCGAGGGAATCCGAGGTGACATAACGTCCGCCGTCTTCAGTATAAAGCACGGTGGAGCGGTCTTCACGCTGGATGAGAAGGATTTCGTCCATGTCCACAAAAGCCATGCCGTCACGGTGACGGAGCATCAGGCGGCCGGTGGATTTTCTCTCTCCGGGCTTGAAGGAGGCGATGGGCGCTTCCTTGCGGCTGAGGCGTTCCCGGATCCGGTCAAGGGTCTGCTCCACCCGGTCCATTTTGAAGGGCTTTACCAGATAATCGAAGGCATAGACTTCAAAGGCTTCAGGCATGTACTGATCGTGGGCCGTGGCAAATACAAGGATAATGGACGGATCCATATCCTGTATCTGACGCGCGCATTCCACGCCGGTCTTTCCAGGCATTTCCACATCAAGAAAAATCACCTGGGGTCTGCATGTCTCGAGCTTCTCGAGAAGATCCAGACCGTCCGTGGCTTCTCCGATAAGTTCGAATCCTTCCGCCCGTTCGATCATTTTCCGCTCGATAAGACGCATGCCCGCGTCATCGTCTGCAATCATAACTTGAATCATGGATTCACTCTGCCTCCTTGTGAACTGCACAAAGGAGGCTGCCTTGAGCAGCCTCCTGTATTCATCTGTGTCTGTCCACCGGCCGGGTCAGGATTTCCTGCAGGACGAATGCCTGCTTGAGGGTGCCTGCATTCAGCAGGGGCAGCATGGGACTGACCTCGGCGGGGGGAGCCGGTTCTTCTTCCTCCGTAAAGAATGTTTCACTGACAGCGGAAGGCATATCCTGACGGATATATTCCTCACGGTCAGCCTCCATGCTTCCGGCGAACATGTCACTGTGATCATGCGGAGTGACGTGAACCGTGGGCTGGATGGGCGCGTGCGCTTCTTCCGGGACGGGACCCGCCTTGTCCTGAGTCTGCGTTTTGGCGGATGCCTCCTCAGGGACGGGAACAGCAGCGGTCTCTTTTTTCGGGCTTACCTTTCCCGGTTTGGAACCGGCTGCTTTTTTCTGTTTTGAGCCCTTTGAGGATCCGGAGACGAAAGCCCAGATGAAAAGGACAATCAGCAGGGGAAACAGTTCACTCAATCCGGTTCACCTCCTTTAAGGGATTGCTGCCGGCTTTACTGATGCTTGCCATTGCCGCTTTCCGCCTGCGGCTGACCGGACTTTGCAATGGCCTCACGCATTTCCGTGTCGGCAATCGTGTTGCGCATCTGATAATAGTCCAGCACGCCGAGCTTTCCGCCGCGCAGGGCCTCTGCCATGGCGCGCGGAACATCTGCTTCAGCTTCCACCACTTTGGCGCGCATTTCCTGAACAGCTGCCTTCATTTCCTGTTCATGGGCAACAGCCATGGCGCGGCGCTCCTCGGCCTTGGCCTGGGCGATGCGGCGGTCAGCTTCAGCCTGGTCCATCTGCAGCTGGGCACCGATGTTTCTGCCGACGTCCACGTCCGCAATATCAATGGAAAGGATTTCATAGGCCGTGCCTGCATCCAGACCCTTTGCCAGAACGGTGCGGCTGATCAGATCGGGATTTTCCAGAACTTCCTTGTGGGTTTCGGCAGAACCGACAGTGGTAACAATACCTTCACCGACACGGGCGATAATGGT
Source organism: uncultured Clostridia bacterium (assembly GCA_946534895.1). Lineage (GTDB taxonomy): Bacteria > Bacillota > Clostridia > Christensenellales > Aristaeellaceae > UBA2943. The sequence goes on along the minus strand of CAMNDE010000016.1, from coordinate 12,371 downwards.
TTCCTCGCCGGCGCCGCCGACAAGACGCTCAATATTGGTACGCACGGTGACCCGGGCCTTGGCGCGCAGCTCAATGCCGTCCTTGGCGATGGCGGCGACCACGGGGGTCTCAATGATTTTGGGCGTGACGCTCATCTGTACTGCCTGGAAGACATCGCGGCCGGCCAGGTCGATGGCGCAGGCCTTTTCAAAGGCCATGGAAATATTGGCGCGCTGGGCGGCGATCAGAGCATTGATGACCTGATCCACGTTGCCGCCGGCCAGGAAGTGGGTTTCCAGCTGGGAAATGCTCAGATTCAGACCGGCCTTATTGGCCTTGATGAGGGGGTCCACCAGACGCGCGGGGGAAATGTGACGGATGCGCATGCCGATAAGCGAGCGGATGGATACGTGCACTCCGCTTGCCATGGCACGGATCCACATGCCAAAGGGAATGTAATGGAAAAGAATAAACAGGAAAATCAGGGCGATCACAACGATAAATCCGATCCAGACAAAACCATCCATAAATCTAGCCTCCTTAAAGAAATGATAGGTAATATTGGTCAGCAGTTTTTACGTGCCATCCGGGGCGGAAGCAGAGGAATTCAGCTTACAGGGCGGACCACCACGGCACTTCCGTCCGTGCGGATGATGCGGACGTCCACGTCCTGATTGATGAAGCTGCCTTCCGAGACCACATTCAGGCGGACACCGTCAAACTCTGCAATGCCGGCCGGCCGGAGCGCGGACAGGGTTTTTCCTTCACGTCCGATGAATACGGACAGATCCTCATTGGCAGTGTATCCTTCAGCGCTCGTTTCTCGGCCGTTGAGGATCACACCGCTTTTGCTGAGGCGGCCTTTCGCGGCGCTGCGAAGCGTGAAGGACAGGATCACGGCGATGACAGAGAGCACAAGAAGCAGTGCCAGCAGTGCAATGGTCAGTCCATAATTGGAATAGGTGAGGAACAGTGCCACGAGCTCAAGCACGATGCCTGAGACGCCAGGCACTCCAAAACCGGGCATAAAGGCTTCCAGAATGATCAGACCGATTCCGATCAGGGCGAGTACAAGGATCATAATCCATGATGCAAACAGAGCGGGCATGACATTCCTCCTTCTTGTATCAAAGCGATATGCGTCAGCATGGAACACTGTGTGATATGCGATGAAGCAGGCAGTGTGTGCTGCGGAACAATGTCAGTATACGTTACCTAAGGAAAAAAGGAATAGGTTCTGTCTGAAACATACATCTTTCTGTCTCAATTGTCGGCGCCATACAGATCTTCATAGAGCCCGAGCTCCATGAGCTTGTCCCGGAGCGACTGCATATCCCACCAGGCTTCACGCTTGCGTACAGGATCGCGCAGAAGGAATGAAGGATGAAAGGTGGGCATCATCCAGACGTTTTTGCGCTCGAACCATTTACCACGGTCACGGGTGATACGGATCTCCGGGCCGAGGGTAGCTTTGGCAGCCGTGCCGCCAAGCAGCACGATAACCCGGGGACGGATCAGGGACGTCTGATAGCGCAGGAGCGGCATGCAGGCATTCATTTCTTCCGGGAGAGGAGTACGGTTCATGGGTGGACGGCATTTGACAATATTGCAGATGTAGACCCGGTCCCGGGGCAGGGATATGGCCGCAAGCATCTGGGTGAGGAGCTGTCCCGCCGCGCCGACGAAAGCGAGTCCCTGTTCATCTTCCGTCTGGCCGGGACCTTCGCCGATGAACATGAGGGGCGAGTGGACGTCTCCCTGACCGGGCACTTTGTTCTGGATCCTCTGACATAGAGGACAGCTGCGGCAGTTCTGCACCAGTTCATCAAATTTCTCCCAGCTTCGCGCCTCCACAGTGATTCTTCCTTTCTTACAGCCCGGCACCAAGCAGCGTGAAAGACTGCGAAAGGTCCGTGCTTACCCAGTTGATCAGATAAATGAGCACTGTGACCAGAAGAAAACAGATGAGCACGCCGGCCAGAGAAAGAACAAAATCAAAGGTATGGGAAATCAGGCGGGCTGTTTCACGGTTTTCTGCAGGACTGCCCTGATAGTACGTACCGAGTTCATCAGCGGGCTCATCAAAACTGATGTCGTCTTCTTCTTCCAGCATGCCGTTCCAGTCCTGATCCTCATCATGGCTGTGCTGAAATGCCTGCTGATGCTTGGCGTCAGTTTCGGATGAATGACGGAAATAAGGCATGGGTACCTCCTCAGACATAATCAAGCCATGGATGCTCATCTTCGCTGCGGCCGGTAAGGGCGCCTTCCTGTGAAAGAGAAGGGAAGGAAAGCTGCCGCAGGGCTTCATAGGCAATGATGGCCACAGAGTTGCTCAGATTCAGGCTTCGTGCTTCAGGACGCATGGGAATCCGGATGCACTGATCATAACAGCGGGCCAGCAGGTCCTCCGGAAGACCGCGGGTTTCTCGTCCGAAAACAAGAAAATCCCCATCGGCGTATTGAACCTGATCATAGGAACGCGGAGCTTTCGTAGTGGCAAAATGCATGCGGTGGTCGGGATAGGCCTGCAGAAAGCTTTCCATGCTGTCATGCACGTGCAGGGTCATAAGCGACCAGTAGTCCAGCCCCGCCCGCTTGAGATAGCGGTCATCCAGGGAGAATCCCAGGGGCCGGATCAGGTGGAGCTCACAGCCGGTTGCTGCGCATGTGCGGGCTATATTTCCGGTGTTCTGGGGAATCTCAGGTTCCACCAGCACGATATGAAGAGCCATTCGTTTTTCGCCTCCATGGAGATTGTATCATTCCCCTTACAAGGGTGCAAGCCGGCTTAAACGAGAAAAGGCCGCCGTCAGGCGGCCTCAAAAGTGCTTGGATTATGACAGTCCAAGATCGCTCAGCATCTTCTTGAGTGAGTCATATGTAAGCTTTCCGTCGGAGAACGAAACCAGTCCGCGCAGCGGCATGTATTTCATCATGGCAGCGGCCATTTCTGACGAAACGGCTTCCTGGGCGGCGTCGGAGGACTCCTGTTCGCCTTCAAATGTACCCTGGAGTGAGTCCAGAACGGGCTTCAGTTTTGCTGCGGCTTCCGGATTACGCATCAGGTCCATCATAATGGTATTGACGGTGATGGGGTCATGGCGTACGGTCGTGGACTCCACTTCCACTTCCTTCTCCAGAACGATCTCCCGGGAAGAACGGCCGATCTGTACAGCGAAGCTGCCGCTCTCCACATACCAGTCGTGAAGCGTGGTATCCCAGTAGGCAAAGGCGCGCTTGCCGAGCGTGAAGGAAACTGTGCGGGTTTCACCGGGATTCAGGAATACCTTTTCAAACCCGCGCAGCTCACGGACGGGACGGAACACGCTGCTTTCCCGGTCGGCCACATAGAGCTGAACAACTTCCTTGCCGGGCACATCGCCTGTATTGGTGACATTCACGGAAACATGCAGATCTTCGTCATCCCGCATGCTTTCCCTGTCCAGAACGAGATCCGAATAGGCGAAGCTTGTATAGCTCAGGCCGTAGCCGAAGGGGAAGAGAACATCAATGCGCTTTTTGTCATAATAGCGGTAGCCGACAAAAACACCTTCTGCATAGACCGCCCTGTCGCCCTCACCGCCGTAGGAAAGGAAAGCGGAGGTGTCTTCCAGGTGGTAGGGGAAACTCTCGGGAAGTCTGCCGCTGGGACTGACCTGGCCGTACAGGATGTCGCGCGTGGCACTGCCGACCGCCTGTCCTGCCAGATAGGCTTCCAGGACGGCCCGGACACGCCCGATCCAGGGCATTTCCACAGGGGAACCGTTGTAGAGTACTACGATTGTGTTCGCACAGGCACTGGCCACCCTTGTGATCAGTTCGTTCTGACACTTGGGAAGGCGCATGTGAGTGCGGTCATACCCCTCGGATTCAAAGCTGTCCGGGAGCCCGGCTACGACCACAACCTTGTCGGACTGCTTGGCAAGGGACACGGCTTCCTGGATCAGGGCATCATCCGGATCATCCTGCTCTGTGGAGTATCCCTGTGCATAGGAGATGTTGTTCATGCCGGACAGGGCATCCATGAGGCTGTCCACCCGGAAGGAATTGATGTGCGAACTGCCGCCGCCCTGATAGCGCGGTTTTTTGGCAAATTCGCCGATCACGGCAATTTTTTCTCCTGCTTTCAGGGGGAGAGTGTGCATGTCATTCTTCAGAAGGATCATGCATTCGCATGCAAGCTTTCTGGCAAGCTCATGCTGGGCAGCCATGTCCCATTCCGTATCCGGCTTCCGGTTTTCAAGATAGCGGTAGAAAACACGGAGAATGCGGGATACAGCCCTGTCCACCACGGCCTCATCCAGTTTTCCTTCCCGGACGGCGCGCACGATTCTTGCGTCGTTGCTGCCGCCGGACGAGGGCATTTCCAGATCCAGCCCGGCGTCCAGAGCGGCGACGCGGTCGGAAACGGCACCCCAGTCACTGACCACAAAACCTTCAAAATTCCAGGCATCCCGGAGAATTTCGGTAAGCAGATGCCGGTTTTCCGAAGCATATTCACCGTTGACACGGTTGTAGGAGCACATCACAGTCCAGGGCTGGGCGTTGCGGATGGCATTTTCAAACGCGGGCAGATAGATTTCCCGAAGCGTGCGTTCATCAATGACGGCATCACTGGACATACGCCGGTGTTCCTGGGAATTGGCGGCAAAATGCTTGATGCTGGTTCCAACGTTCCGGCTCTGAATACCCGAAATGATGGCGGTGGCCATTTCACCAGCCAGGTAAGGATCTTCAGAGAAATACTCAAAATTTCGGCCGCACAGCGGACTGCGCTTGATATTGACAGCCGGTCCGAGAATGACACTTACATTTTCATGCTGGCAGGTATCGCCCAGGGCTTCACCCAGGGTGCGGAGTGCATCCCTGTCAAAGGAAGCGGCCGTGGCACATGCGGCGGGGAAGCAGACAGCGCGGATAGAATCATTGACCCCCAGATGATCTGCCTTCTCTTCCTGTTTGCGGAGCCCGTGGGGGCCGTCTGAAACCATGAAGGCAGGGATGCCAAGTCTTTCGACTGCCTTGGTATGCCAGAAATCACCGCCTGATAATAATGAAGCTTTTTCTTCCAGCGTCATCTGCTGGATCAATTTCTGAATATCCATATGTCACCTCAGAAACCGGCGGAAACGCCTTGTGTTGTGGGAAATCACGTGTATCGTATCATGGCTGAAAAAGTTATGTCAAGTTTCACCGTGGAAAGCAGGACGGGAAACCGGGTTTTCCGCTCATGCGCCGGCAGTGCAGGCATGGACCGGCAGGCGGAATTCTTCAGAAAAGGCGAAAATATTTGGAATTCTTATTGATTTTTTCTGAAAAATCGTGTACGATTATTCTGTTTTCCCGGGGAATGTTCGGTTTTCCGGGAAGCCGCAATTGTATACTAATCTGAACGAAACAAGGAGAGAACGAGGATGAAAAAGTTTGTTGCTCTGTTTCTGGTTCTGATCATGGTTCTCTGCAGCGTCTGCGCAGTGGCTGAGCCTGCCAACGGCCGCACTGCCATCGCCAAGGAAGATCTTCTGGTGGGCGTGATTCTTCTGCATGACGAAAACATCGGTTATGACTATGCTCATATCCAGGGTGTGGAAGGCATGAAGGAAGCCCTGGGACTGACGGATGACCAGGTTATCTATGAGTACGGGAAGCCTGAAAATGAGGAAGCCTATGAAGCAGCTGTGCGTCTTGCCAACCGCGGATGCCAGATCATCTTCGCTGACTCCTTTGGTCATGAGGATTATATGATGCAGGCTGCTGCAGAGTATCCTGAAGTGGAATTCTGCCACGCGACCGGTTATCAGGCTGCCTCCAGCGGTCTGGTGAACATGCACAACTACTTCACCAATGTGTACGAGTCCAGATATGTTTCCGGCGTGGTTGCCGGCATGAAGCTGGCCGAAGTGTACGGCGCTGACACCGATGCCAAGCTGGGCTATGTGGGTGCCTATTCCTACGCCGAGGTTGTGAGCGGATATACCGCCTTCTTCCTGGGCGTCCGCTCCATCTGCCCCAATGTGACCATGGAAGTGAAGTACACCGGTTCCTGGGCTGACCAGGCTGCCGAGCGTGAGACGGCTCTTTCCCTGATCGAAGACGGCTGCGTGCTGATTTCCCAGCATGCTGATACCACCGGTGCCGCTTCCGCCTGCAACGACAAGAATGTCCTGCACGTTGGCTACAATGTCGGCATGATCGACACCGCTCCTGCTGTGGAACTGACCTCTGCTTCCATCAAGTGGGCTCCTTACTACACCTATGCTGTGAAGTGCATGATCGACGGAACTGCCATTGACACTGACTGGTCTTCCGGACATGTGGACAATGCTGTGTGGATCACGGATCTGAACGCTGATGTGATTGCCGCCGGCACTGAAGAAAAGGTCAATGAAGTCTGGGCCGCCATCGACAACGGCACCCTGAAGGTGTTCGATACCAGCACCTGGACCGTGAACGGCGCCAAGGTGGAGAGCACTGTGGATGTGGAAGGCTATTACGGCCTTGAGTACATCCTGAAGGATGACGCCGGCGTTTCCTACTTCGCCGAGTCCACACTGGCTTCTGCGCCTGCCTTTGCGTTCCGCATTGACGGCATCACCGAACTGAACTCAGTGTATTAATCCGAGATTGATCATATCGAAGTGGCGGAGCCGATCCTGTGGCGGCCCCGCCACTTCACGTTACGGCCTCAGGTATGGTGAACCGACAAATCATCTGTGCAGTGGAGGGAGCAGTTTGGCGGAGCAGTATGCAGTTGAATTCCGGAATATCTCCAAAAGCTTTTTCGGCGTGCCTGCGAATGACCATATTTCCATGGGTGTGCGGAAAGGTGAAATTCTTGCGCTCCTCGGGGAGAATGGTTCCGGCAAGACAACATTGATGAACATGCTGGCGGGAATCTACTATCCGGACGAGGGCGAGATTCTCATCAATGGAGAAGTGGCGTCGATTCACAGCCCCAAGGACGCATTCCAGTATGGGATCGGCATGGTATATCAGCATTTTCGCCTGGTGGATGTATTTACTGCGGCGGAAAACATCGAGCTGGGCGGCAGCGGCATGGGCAAACTGAACATGAAGGCTGTCACGCGGAAAATCAAAGAGCTCACCAGCCGTTATGATTTCATTCTGGAGCCGGAAAAGAAAATCTACAACATGTCTGTCAGTGAAAAGCAGACCGTGGAAATCGTCAAGGTTCTGTACCGCGGCGCGGAGCTGCTGGTGCTGGATGAACCCACGGCTGTGCTGACACCGCAGGAAACGGAACATCTTTTTAACGTTCTGCGCAATATGCGCAAAGACGGGAAGAGCATTATCATCATCACGCACAAGCTGCATGAAGTGATGGCCATATCTGACCGGGTGGCGGTCCTGCGCAAGGGCAAGTATGTGGGCAGCGTGCAGACGAGCGAGACCAACGAAAAGGAACTCACTGAGATGATGGTGGGCGAAAAGGTCGAGCTGGACATTGAACGCAAGACGCCGGTCGATCCTGTGCCGAGACTCGTGGTGGAGGACCTGAACGCGGTGGACATCAACGGCCACAAGACGCTGGATCACGTGTCGTTCACGGCGTACAGCGGCGAGGTGCTCGGCATTGCCGGCATTTCCGGAAGCGGTCAGAAGGAACTCCTGGAGGCTGTGGCAGGCCTGCAGCCGGTGCAGAGCGGAAAGATCACCTATATCGATCCCAAAACGGATGCGCATGAGGAGCTTATCGGCAAGAACCCCATGCAGATCCGGAATATGGGGGTGGCGCTGGCCTTTGTGCCGGAAGACCGGCTGGGCATGGGTCTTGTGGGTTCCATGGGCATGCCTGGCAATATGATGGTCAGATCCTATTCCAGCGGCATTGCCTTTCTGAACCAGAGGGATCCTCGGGCGCTCAGTGAGCAGATCATGCACGAGCTTGAGGTAAAGACGCCCAATATTGACGTTCCCGTGCGCATGCTTTCCGGCGGCAATGTTCAGAAAGTGCTGGTGGGACGTGAAATCGCGTCTTCTCCCAATGTTCTGATGACAGCCTATGCCGTGCGAGGTCTGGATATCAATACTTCGTATACCATCTATCATCTTCTGAACCGGCAGAAGGAGCACGGCGCTGCCGTGATTTATGTGGGCGAGGACCTGGATGTGCTGCTTGCCCTGTGCGACCGGATCCTGGTTCTGTGCGGCGGACAGGTCAGCGGCATTGTGGACGGCCGTAGTGCAACCAAGGAAGAAGTGGGACTCCTTATGACGAAGTACAGGAAGGAGGGACAGCAGTGAGCAGCGGGAAGAATGTGCGTGAACCTCTTTTTCACATTGTAAGGCGCAGAAATATGCCGTTTCTGCGCAGAGTACTGGTGCGGTTTCTGGGCGTACTGTGCGGCATACTGGCCTGCGGTATCATGATCCTGTGCTTTACCGGACTGAATCCTGCGGTGGTCTTCACCACCATGATTGATTCCAATTTCGGCAATCTCAACACGTTCTGGATCACGGTGCGTGACACCATGATTCTTCTTCTGGTCGGTGTTGCCCTGGCTCCGGCTTTCCGCATGCGTTTCTGGAATGTGGGCGGCGAGGGTCAGATTCTGATCGGGGGTTTTGCCACAGCTGCGTGCATGCGTCTTCTGGCGGACAGTGTATCATCTCCTGTGCTCTTTGTGAGCATGATTGCGGCAAGCATGCTGAGCGGCATGATCTGGGGCCTGATTCCCGCCATTTTCAAGGCAAAGTGGAATACAAACGAGACGCTTTTCACGCTGATGATGAACTACATTGCCATTCAGATTGTTTCGGCCTTTTCCATCATCTGGGAAGCCAAAAAGGGCAGCGGAAGCATTGGCGTGATCAATCTCAGCACGAAGGCGGGCTGGATGAACTCCGCGCTTCTGCCTGACCTGCTGGGAAAAAGAAACTTCATGCTGCATGTGATCATTGTTATGGTGCTTGCCGTGCTGATGTTCATCTACATGCGCTATACGAAGCACGGCTATGAGATTTCCGTGGTGGGTGAGAGCACCAATACGGCGCGCTATGCGGGAATTGATGTGAACCGTGTGATTCTCAGAACCATGATGCTCTCCGGGGCTATCTGCGGTCTGGCAGGCTTTATTCTGGTCAGCGGCAGCTCACATACGATTTCCACGGTTACAGCGGACAGCAGAGGCTTTACCGCCATTATCGTGGCCTGGCTCGGAAAGCTCAATCCTTTCTATATGCTTCTGATTTCCTTCTTCCTGATTTTCATGGATTACGGTGCCATGGGCGTCGCGACAGCCTGTCGTCTGAACGAATCGTTCTCCGATATTATCACGGGCGTTCTGCTCTTCTTCATACTTGGATGCGAGTTCTTTATCAATTACCGGATTGTGAAGCGCGGACATCACAGGGAGGTGGCGTAAGTGGAGCTGCTGGGTGTAATCCTTTCCCGTGTGTTTACTCCGATTTTCTTCAAGAACGCCGTGATCCAGGGCATCCCGCTGATGTTCGGCGCCACCGGGGAAACGCTGACGGAGAAAAGCGGAAACCTGAACCTCGGCATTCCGGGCATCATGTATATGGGCGGCATCGGCGGACTTGTTGCTTCGTTCCTGTATGAGCAGTATACGCCGGCTCCCAGTATGGTGGTCAGCATTATCCTGGCACTGGTGTTCGCCTTCCTGTTTGCCATGCTCGGCGGACTCATTTACTCTGTTCTGACCATTTCCCTTCGTGCCAATCAGAATGTTTCGGGTCTTGCCGTGACGACCTTCGGTGTCGGCTTTGGAAATTTCCTGGGCGGGTCCATCATGAAAATGACCGGCCAGGCCGGCCAGGTGACGGTCCACGCCACAGGCATGGCATTCAAGAAGACCCTGCCGTTCGTGGAGTCGGCTGCCGTACGGAACAGTCCGGTGCTTTCCGGCATCTGTGATATGTTTTTCTCCTACGGATTTCTGACCTATGTGGCGATTCTGCTGGCTGTTGCCTGTCACTATTTTCTGAACCATACCAAGACCGGTCTGAATATCCGGGCAGTCGGAGAAAGTCCGGCTACAGCCGATGCGGCCAGTATTTCAGTGCCGAAGCTCAAGTACCTGAGCACATGCATCGGTGCCGGCATCGCGGGCCTTGGCGGTCTGTACTTCGTGATGGAATATCTCGGCGGCGTATGGCAGAATAATGCGTTCGGCGACCGCGGATGGCTGGCAATTGCTCTTGTAATCTTCGCACGCTGGAGTCCGCTGAATGTCATCTGGGGTTCCATTCTCTTCGGCGGCCTGTACATGCTGTACACAAGAATCCCTGTGGCGAATGAGGCCCAGGAGTTCCTGAAAATGCTGCCCTATGTTGTGACCATTGTTGTGCTGATCATCACTTCGCTGCGGCGCAAGCGCGAGGATCAGCCGCCCCAGAGTCTTGGACTCCCGTATTTCCGCGAGGAACGGTAATGAATTCAGAAGCAGGTGCCGGAAAATGCCGGCACCTGCTTTCTATATGCAAAGTTTCTGTGAACAATTGTCCTGCAAGGTGTATGCGGTCAGGAAATCTGGTACAATGCCGCTGGGGGTGAAATGGGGATGCAGCAGGTCAGCAGAAAGGAGCACAGGCCTCGCAGGCACTGGAGGATATGGATGATTCTGGGCTGTCTTGCGGCTGCGGCGGTCACAGCGGCGCTGCTGCTCATGAATCCTGAGAAGGAAGCTCCGGTTGTCACGGCCACGCAGCAGGCAGTGCGGAAATCCCTGGTCCACAGGAGCACGGAGGACGTTGCACGCATTGAGGTTGTGCTGGACAGCGGGAAAGGCTGGGCTGCAGAGCAGACGGAACCCGGGGTTCTGCAGGAAGACGCGGGTTTCCTGCTGGACAGCCGTCTTGCACTGAGTTATCTGGAAGCTGCTTCCAGTATGGAGGCAGAGGATACGGTTTCCGATACACTGGATGTGGCTGAATCCGGCGCGGAGGAGTATGGACTGGACCATCCTTCCGTGACTGTCCGTGTGGCGTATAAGGATGGGAGCAGCATTGGATTCTCTGTGGGGGATCACAGCCCCGATCCGGACGAAGGCTGGTATTACATGAGCGTGGAGGGCATGAAGGGACTGTATGCTCTGGACACAGGAAGCGTGGACCTGTGGACGAGAAGCCGGGATGCCCTTGCCGTGGTGATTCAGCCGCAGATCTACAGCAGCAGGATCGATCACATTATTCTGGAACGCGGGGAACAGGTTTCTGAATGGCAGCTGGAAGGAAACATCATGTCAGATAGCGCTTCTGACCGCTGGAGGATCAGGCAGCCCTTTTCCTATGCAGCGGACGGAACGCTGATGCGCTCGTTCCTGGAGGCGCTCGGTGAACTGCGGATGGGAACCTATGTGGGGGAGGCAACGGAGGAAAACCTGAAAGCATACGGGCTGGATACGCCGTATGCGCGGCTTTGGGTGCACATGGCTTCCGGTATTGTCGGTCAGACCAACGCAGACGGAGAGCTGGAGACCATGGAAGCGGAGGAAAGCGAAGCGGAAATCCTTTTTGCTGAGCCCGGTGCGGTGCAGGAGTTTATTGTCTATGCGGCGTTTGCGGGACAGATCTGCAGAGTGTCCACCATTACTTCAGGGCGGATTTATGATAAACAGGCCATGGATACCGTGTCGAGATATCTGGTTTCCACTGCGGCGGAGCATGTGTCATTGCTGCGTATCGAGCGCGGCGGCAGCACAGAGGAATACCGTGCCGAGCAGCGGGCGGCTCTGGGGGAGGATGGCAGTCCGAAGCTGGATGCGGACGGGGGGTATGTTCTGGAAACATACTGTACCTGGAACGGCGAGGAGATTTCGCAGGACGCATTTCTGGCCAAATATATGCCCCTTCAGAATGCCCGAATATCCGGGAGTGTGGAGGAAGGGTATGTACCGCAGGGCGAACCGCATACGGTCGTCGAGATCACAGACACTTCCGGAAGAAAGGAGCGCATCCGGCTGTATGCATATGACAGTCTGCATGACGCGGTTCAGCTTGGAGATGATCCGGTCCTGTTCTATCTGGTGAAGAACGGGCTTGGGCTGTAGAAAGTAGAAAAATCCATGAATGGTTCGCAGGAACCGTTCATGGATTTTTCTTACCAGCGCTGCCGCTGGTGGCAGGTTTCGCAGGTGCTGTGCGGCCAGTTCCAGCTGAGCATCTTTCCGCATTTCCGGCAGGTGCGTGTGAGCAGACGGCGCCGGGTGAGCACCTGAATAATGCCGCTGGAGATCAGATCCTTTCTGCGCTGGATTTCGTCCAGAAGCGGTTCGGGATGATCCAGAAACAGGCGGGCATAGTTATACAGCAGATCACAGACTTCATAATCCTCTTCCAGACTGTCCAGATCCTGCGTGTTGCAGGAATCCGGGTCCACCATGCCCGGCATGCTTTCCGTGATGGG
>CAMNDE010000015.1:0-51080 GCA_946534895.1 uncultured Clostridia bacterium | reverse complement strand
GTTACACCCATCTGCCTGAACCGGTTCGTTCCGCCTGGAAAACCGGATTCAGGGCTCCTGAACTGACTGTGACCCTATGTTTTTCTTCTCATTTTCAATCCCTGTCATGGAGATGATTGAACATGATCCTCTGGAATGATCTGACCGCCGTCCCCATTGTGACCGCAGTGAATGTCGCGGAAGCGGAACGTTTCGCCGCCGAAGAGCTCCGCAGCTATCTGAGCCGGATATCCGGCCGGACCTTCGAGATCAGGACTGCTCCCGGTCCGGATATTCCCGCCATTTTTATCGGCAGGGACGCGTGCATATCCGCGGGCCTTGTGCCGGATCCGGATCTTACAGATGACGGGTTTGTCATCGACTGTGATGACCGCAGGCTCTGCATCACGGGCATCCATCCCCGGGGCACGCTCTACGGCGTGTACGCCTTTCTGGAGGACTGCCTGGGCTGCCGCTTCTTTTCCCCGGAAGTGGAAACCATTCCCTGTCTTGAAGCTTTTGCGCTGCCTCCCGTGCATATCCGGAAAGTGCCCGTCCTGGAATACCGCTCCTCTTCCGTATTCCAGCTCCGGGATCCCCTGTATGCCATAAAGCGCGGGATCAACGGCCAGGATTCCCAGGCAGATCCCAGAACCGGCGGCCGCGTACAGTACGGGCAGTCCTATTTTGTGCACACCTTCTGCCGGCATCTTCTGCGTCCGGAAGAATATTTTGACACGCATCCGGAGTACTTTGCGGAAATTGACGGGAAGCGCATCCGGGAAAAGACCCAGCTGTGCCTCACCAATCCGGACGTGCTGCGCCTTGTGACGGAACAGGTGCTTGAGGATATACGAAGTCAGCCCGATGCCAGGATTTTCTCCCTTTCCCAGGACGACAACTACAACGGCTGCACATGTCCCGCATGCCGTGCTCTGGACGCATACGAGGGCTCGCAGTCAGGCTCGCTTCTGCACTTTGTCAACGCGGTGGCCGAGGAAGTGGAAAAGGAGTTTCCGGACGTCATCATCGACACCCTCGCCTATCAGTATACGAGGCGCCCGCCCAGGCATGTGCACGCCCGCAGGAATGTGTGCGTACGCCTGTGCACCATTGAGTGCTGTTTCCTGCATCCGCTCACGGAATGCACCGTGGATGACCCGGACGCCCCGAGAAAGGACTATGCCCAGTCCTTCCGGGATGACCTGATCGACTGGGGAAAGAAGTGCGACCGCCTGTATATCTGGGACTATGTCACCAATTTCTCGCACTACTGGATGCCGCACCCCAATTTCCATGTGCTGGCCGAGAACATCCGCTTCTTTGCGCAGAACCATGTGCGCGGCCTGTTTGAACAGGGGTGCGGCGCGCCGGGCGGCGGTGAAATGAACGACCTGCGCGCCTATCTGCTCGGAAAGGCCATGTGGGATCCGGACATGGATGTCCGCTCCGCCCGCTCCGAGTTTCTCGCGGCCGTCTACGGGCATGCCGCCCCGTATATGGACGAATACCTGGAAACCGTATACCGGGCTGCTGCGGCAAACGGCCATCTGTACTGCTTCAACCACCCGGACAAGCCCTGGCATACCATGGAACTGGTGGAAGCCTGCGAGGAATGTTTCCGCAGGGCCGCGGAAAACGCGGACAATGAAGTGATCCTGCGCCGCATCCGTTTTCAGGAAATGGCTGTGCGGTATCTGCGCATTCTGCTGACGCCCAAGGGCTCAGAGGAGCGCAATGCGCTCATTGACCGGTTCCGGCCGGACATGAAAGAGATGGGCATCACCATGCTCTGGGAGCGGGCCGACGCCGATACCTGTCTGGATATCCTGAAGGGGGAAAAGGAGCCGGGATACTGGTGGGCGAACTGAACCTGTACAAATATGCCGGGCACATTCCCGCATCTGCAGCTCCTAATCCAACCATGAAAGCGTGACGTACATGAATGACCAGACCGTAACCCGGAAAAGTACCCGGACGGACATATGGCCCGCCGGATACGGATATGCGCGTTCCGCCGCAGTGTGCATCTGGGCGGGCATCTTTCTCATGGTCATGTCCGTGCTGACCGTCCTGGACCTGCCTGTCGCCAGGGCCATCTATCACTACAGCGACGTCTACGGCCGCATCTTTGAGATCGCGGGCGTCGTGCCCACCTGCATGATGGGCGCTTTCTTCGCCGTCAGCAATCTGGCCACGCGGCACATTGCGCGCAGAAAAGTCCTGTCCGCCGAAAAGGGCGAACTTGTACTGAACCTTCTGGAAGTGCGCGAGGAAGTGGACGCGCTGCTGGCAGACGCGGGGCTTTCGGGGAAGGAAAAGCGCTCCCTCATGCGCATCCGGAAGCTGGACAGCCGCTTTCTGCGGGAAGTCCGGCTCAGAAACTATGAGGACATCTACGCCTTCGCCGTCAAGTGATTCCGGAAGCAGTCCGTCCGCGCCATTGCGCGCAGGACGCGGCAATATGCCGGGAATTGACTTTCCCCGGGGGTTTTGGTACATTGCCTTTCACATCCGGCCGCGGCCGGACAACATGATATGCAAAGCATCAGGAGGTCAGCATGCAAAGATCGGAAGCCATGGAAAAGGCGCGGGAACTGCTTGCCCGCATGACCGTGGAAGAAAAAGTCGCGCAGATGGTCCAGGTGCCCTACAGCAAGGTGGGCCGGGAAGAGGCGCTGCGCTGGGCCCGGCTGGGAGCCGGTTCCTTCCTGCATGTGCTCGGGGACGACGCCCGGGAAGTCCAGGAAACAGCCCTGCATACCCGGCTTGGGATCCCGGTGATTTTCGGCATAGATGCCATTCACGGCCACGGCCTGAACGAGCATGCCACCATTTTTCCCTCACAGCTGGCCATGGCCTGCAGCTGGGACCGGGATATGACCCGCCGCATGGGCGAAGTCACCGCCCGGGAAGTGGCCACGGACGGCCTGCACTGGACATTTTCCCCGGTGCTCTGCCTGGGGCGTGACACGCGCTGGGGCCGCATTGATGAGACCTTCGGCGAGGACCCGTACCTGGCCGGTGAGCTCGGCGAGGCCATTATCCGCGGGTATCAGGGAGATGACCTGGATAGTGACGAGCATATCCTGGCCTGCGCCAAGCATTATCTCGGCTACGGCGAGGCCACCGGCGCGCGGGATGCCTATGACACGGAGATCACGCGCCGCAAGGCAAGAGAAGTCTTCCTTCCGCCCTTCCGCAAGGCGGTGGAAGCCGGGTGCGCCACCATCATGACGGCCTACGGCTCCCAGGACGGCGTGCCCTATACGGTGAACAGCTGGGCACTCCGGGACATGCTGCGCGGGGAAATGGATTTCAGCGGGTTCGTGGTCACGGACTGGGACAACGCGCGCAGCCTGGTGGAGCGCCAGCACGTGTGCGCCACGCTGGAGGAAGCCGCGGTGGAGGCGGCCAAGGCCGGCAATGACATGATCATGACTACCCTGGCCTTCTATGACGCCATGCTCGCCGCCCTGAAGGAGGGCAGCGCTTCCATGGACGTGGTGGACGAGGCCGTGCTGCACATTCTGACCATCAAGTATGAAATGGGCCTGTTCCATAAGAGCGAAAAGACCGGCGTGCCCGGCTGCATCGGCTGCGACGCGCATCATGCTCAGGCGCTTCAGGCCGCCCGCGGGAGCATGACGCTTCTGAAGAACAACGGCATGCTTCCCCTGAAAAAGAACTCCACCATTGCCCTCATCGGACCCAACGCGGACGACATCCGCGCGCAGTACGGCGACTGGACCTATTTCACACATCCGGAACCCGGCATTTACAAGGAGCCGGTGCGCCCCTATGTCACGCTGAAGGAAGGCCTGGAGCAGCTCTGTACTGAAACCGGTTCCACCTGCCTGTACATGAAGGGCTGCGGACAGCTGGCGGAGGACACGGATGACCTGGACGGCGCCGTGGCCCTGGCTCAGAAGGCGGACGTCATCGTCTTTGTGCCCGGCGACTGCGCCAGACTGTTCGGCGAGTACCAGGACCGGGCCAATCTTGAGCTTTCCGGCCGCCAGACGGAGCTGTTCCGGCGTCTCAGGGCGCTGAACAAGCCCATCTGCACCGTGCTCATTTCCTCCAAGCCCCTGTGCCTGGGCGACAGTGCCGAAAAGGCCGACGCGGTGCTGTGCGCGTTCAATCCCGGCATGTACGGCGGCCAGGCCATCGCGGAAACCCTGTTCGGGTGCATCAACCCCAGCGGACACCTGCCCATCTCCTTCCCCCGGCATTCCGGACAGGTGCCGGTCTACTACAATCACCTGCCCGGCTGGCACGGGGACAAGTATGTGGACCTGCCCGGTTCCCCGCTGTTCGCCTTCGGCGAGGGCCTGAGCTATACACAGTTTGTGCTCAGCCGGCTCGCCCTGGACACGGACACACTCACGGTCTGCGGGCACGTGGAGAACACGGGACGTCGGGACGGCGACGCCCTGATCCAGGTCTATGTCCGGGATCTGGTGTCCTCGGTGATCACGCCGGTCAAACAGCTCCGCTCCTTCCTGAAGGTTCCGCTGGCATCCGGGGAAGGCACGGACTTCCGTATCGCGCTGAAACCAGAAGACTTCGCGCTGGTCAATGCCCTGGAACAGACCGTGGTGGAACCCGGCGACTTCCAGGTGCTGGTGGGCTTCAGTTCGAAGGACGAGGACCTGACCGCGCTTCCGCTCACGCTTCCCGGCACATCCTTTGCCCGGTAAACCTCAAGCATTTATATCAGGAGGAATTCCATGAAACGTCTGATCGCTTCCCTTCTCTGTCTTCTGCTGCTGGCCTCTTCCGCCGCAGCCATGGAAACCACCGGGGAAACCATCCCCTACTGGTCCGCTTCCTCACCCGCCATGGCGTCCATTATGGACTTTGTGGCCTCCGTCACCGATGAAGCTTCCGATTCCTACCTGCCGCCCGAAAAGCGCATTGCCGTCTTTGACAGTGACGGCACGCTCTACGGCGAGCTGTTCCCCACCTACTTTGACCAGTGCCTGCTCATGCACCGCCTGCTCCATGACGACACCTATGAAGGCCTGCCGGAGGATGTGGCCTACTGCCAGGCGCTGGAAGACCACCTGCTGCGCGGCGGCGAAAAGCCCAAGTCCTCCAAGTCAAGCGCCCAGATGTGCGCCGAGGCCTTCCGCGGGTTCACGGTGGAGGAATACCAGGCATACATCCGCGATTTCATGAAGCAGCCGGCCTGGGGGTTTGAGAACCTGACCTATGAGGACGGCTTCTACAAGCCCATGACCGCCCTGGTCCAGTACCTGGCCGAGCACGGTTTCCAGGTCTATATCGTCAGCGGCGCGGAGCGCCTCATGCTGCGCGAACTGAACCGCGGTATTCTGGATGCGTGGATCACGCCCTCCAGAGTCCTTGGCAGCGTGTTCTCCCTCACCGCGCCCGGACAGGGCGACACCGCCGCCCGGGACTACACCTACGCGCCGGAGGACAGGGTCATTCTTGAGGGAAACATGATCTTCAAGAACCTGAAGATGAACAAGGTAGTCAGCATTGTGCAGGAGATCGGGATCCCGCCGGTACTGGCCTTCGGAAACAGCTCCGGCGACCTTGCCATGGGCGAGTATACGGTGCAGAACGGCGGAAAAGCGTACATGCTGCTCTGCGATGACACGGTCCGGGACTACGGGAATCTGGAAACAGCCGAGAAGTTCCGGAAACAGTGCGAACAGCTCGGCTTTGAGACCGTGTCCATGCGGGATGAGTTCGAAACCATCTACGGCGAGGACGTCATCATGACCGGCACTGAGGCGCTGGAGCCCGCCGCCTGAGCGTACGAAAAAAGCTTCCGGGAATCCTTCATGGGATTCCGGAAGCTTTTTCTGTATGCCTGTCTTTCTCAGCAGCCGGAGCGCATGCTGCGCATTTCACTCTCGGAGCAGTAGACAAAGTGTCCCGGCGTCACTTCACGCATGTCCGGCTTTTCCACGGAGTAGTCGTGATCGCGCTCCGGCACATAGTCCACGCGCTGACGCTTGCGCTCGGTGAGCGGGTTCGGCTGCGGGATGGCGGAGAGCAGCGCTTTGGTATAGGGATGCATGGGATGGGCATAGAGCTCGTCGCTCTCGGCCAGCTCCACCATCTTGCCGTAATACATGACGCCGATGCGGTCCGAGAAATACTTGACCACGCTGAGGTTGTGCGCGATGAACACGATGGTCAGGCCCAGTTCATTCTTCAGGTCATTGAGCAGGTTGATCACCTGCGCCTGAATGGACACGTCCAGGGCGGACACGGGTTCGTCGGCGATAATGAGCTTGGGCCTTGCGACCACTGCCCTCGCAATGCCGATGCGCTGGCGCTGGCCGCCGGAAAACTCATGCGGATACCGTGTGGCATGCTCTTCCGTGAGCCCCACCTTTTCCAGTGCGCTGATGACCTCGCGGTGCACTTCCTTCTTGTCCAGGCCGCGGAGCATGAGGCTCTCGCCGATGATCTCCTCAATGGTCATTCTGGGATTCAGGGAATCAATGGGATCCTGAAAGATCATGGCCATGGACGAGGAGATGAACCTGGAAAGGTCCTTGTCCAGTTTCCCGGTCAGGTCCCGGCCCTCGAACTTCACGCTTCCGCTGGTGGGGTTGTACAGCCGGATAATGGTGCGGCCGGTGGTGGTCTTTCCGCAGCCGCTCTCGCCCACAAGCCCGAAGGTCTCACCGGGATAGACGTCAAAGGATACGTCGTCCACGGCCTTGACCGTCATCTTGTTCTTTCCGTGGCCGCTGGTGAAGTACTGACACAGATGCTCCACCTGCAGAATGGGTTCACTCAACGGCGCCAGCCTCCTTCATTCTCCGGATTCGTTCCTTCAGGCTCTCAGGCATGTCTACCTTCGGCGCGTCGGGATGCAGCAGCCATGTAGCCGCCATGTGCGTGGGACTGAGCCGGAACATGGGAGGCTCCATCTCATAGTCGATCTCCAGCGCGTACCGGTTCCGCACCGCGAACGCGTCGCCCTTCGGCGGGTGGATCATGTTCGGCGGTGTGCCCGGGATCGCTTCCAGGCGTTCCTTGGTCTCCAGGTCCGGCATGGACGACAGAAGCGCCCAGGTATAGGGATGCGCCGGCTCAAAGAAGATTTCCTCAGCGGTGCCGGTCTCCACCACCTTGCCGGCATACATGACGCAGATGCGGTCCGCCATCTGTGCGACCACGCCCATGTCATGGGTTATGAAGATCACGGACAGATTGCGCTCGGCACGGATTTTGTTGATGAGCTCCAGGATACGCGCCTGCACGGTCACATCCAGTGCCGTGGTAGGCTCGTCGCAGATCAGGATTTCCGGGTTTCCGGCCAGGGCAATGGCAATGACAATGCGCTGGCGCATGCCGCCGGAGAACTGGAAGGGATACTGGTCAATCCGGCGCTCGGGCTCCGGAATGCCCACGTCGCGCATGAGCTGAAGCGCCTGCTCCCGGGCCCGGGCCTTGCTCATGCCCTGCCGGGTCAGGACTTCCATGATCTGCTTGCCCACCTTCATGATGGGGTTCAGCGAGGACAGCGGGTCCTGGAACACAAGACCGATGCGCTTGCCGCGGATCTCATGCATCCGGCTTTCATCGACCCTGGTCAGGTCCATGCCGTCATACATGATGCTGCCTTCGTCAATGGACGCGTTCATGGGAAGAATGCCCATGATCGCCTTGGAGGTCACGGACTTGCCGCTGCCGCTCTCGCCGACAATGGCCAGGGTTTCGCCCTTTTTCAGTTCAAGCGAGATGCCGCGCAGTGCCTGGACGATTCCGCCGTAGGCACGGAAGGAGACGCGCAGGTCCTGGACACTGAGAATGGTTTCCTGGTCCATGCGTTATTCCTCCCCTCTGTGACTGGGATCCATGGCGTCCCGCAGTCCGTTGGACAGCATGTTGAATGCGACCATGAGGATGGAGATCAGGACAGCCGGGAAAAAGGCCTGATAGGGATACTGCAGCAGCACGCTCTGGCCGTTGGACAGAAGAATGCCGATGGAGGGTTCCGGCGGCGTGATGCCAAGACCGATATAGGCCAGGAAGGACTCGGAGAAGATGGCGCCGGGCACGGCGATCATGGCGCGCGTGATCAGCGGGCCCACCGTGTTGGGCAGGATATGCCGGAAGATGAGCCGGCGGTCCGGTACGCCCAGGGTGCGCGCGCACAGCACATACTCGCGGCCCTTGAACCGATAAAACTGGGCACGCGTAAGCCTTGCCGTGCCGATCCAGCCGGTCACCGTGAGCGCAAGGATGATCGAGAACATGCCTGCCCCGAACAGGAGCATGAACAGGATGGTCACCACCAGGTAGGGCAGGCCGTCCAGGATCTCGGCGATATGCGTCAGGATCATGTCTACCTTGCCGCCGTAATACCCAGCCACGGAACCGTAGATAATGCCGATGACCAGGTTGGTGACCACGGAGATCAGGGCGATGAGCAGGGAAATACGGGCACCGCGGAACAGGCGCGTGAGCAGGTCACGGCCCAGGTAATCCGTGCCGAACCAGTGGTACTCGCACTCCGGCACGCCGCAGTACACGTAGTAGTCCACCTTGATGTCCACCACGTCCTGCTTGCTGACCTTGTACTCGCGCAGGATTTCCACCACGGAGCCCTCCGGAAAGCGTTTGGGGTCCGAAATGGAGCTCTTTTTGCGGTTGGTCATCACGCGGGTGCCGTCCGCAATCCCGATCTTTTCGAGCACCGGGATCTTCGGCGGCAGGTTTTTCTGGTTCACGTTCTGCTGGACATAGCTGTAGCCGGTCACTTCCGGCACGATCAGGGCCAGGAGCACCACCAGCAGAATGGCCGTGAGGCTGATCATGGACACGCGGTTCTTTCGCAGGCGCCGGAACGCGTCACGGTAGAATCCGATGGGCTCGGTGGTGAACGCCTCATCCCTTGACGTATCCCGGTCGGCAAGCCGGAATTTCTCCTTTGGGATATCCCGGATATTTTCCGGGAGGTTCTGCCTGTCTTCTACAATCATTTGCTGCCTCCGATCCGGATCCGGGGATCAATGATCCCGTAGGAAATATCCACAATGAGAATGGTAATCAGGGACATGGTTGAATAGAAGATCAGCAGCGCCACCGTCAGGAAATGGTCGCCGCCCATGATGGAGTCCACCAGCAGTCCGCCCTCGCCGGGCACGGCGAACAGCTTCTCGATGACCAGGGAGCCGCCCATGATGCCTGTGATCATGGGGATGATGGTATTGGCAATGGGCACCATGGAATTGCGGAACGCGTGCCGCCAGGTGGCCTGGCGCTGGGAAAGGCCCTTGGTCCTGGCCAGGAGCATGAACTCCGAGGACAGGGTTTCGATGAGCTCGCCTCTCAGATACCGGGCAATGGTGGCAATCGGGTTCAGGGACAGGGCGAGGATGGGCAGGACCATGGAATGGAACGCCGCCCATACGTTCGGCGCCTGGGTATTGTAGAGCGTGGGGAAAATGGGCCAGATAAAGGTAAACAGATACTGCATGAGCGCAGCAAACACGAAGGACGGAACGGATATGAATATGACAATGACAAAGGAGATCACGTGGTCCGGCCAGCGGTTCCGCTTCAGGGCCGCCAGCGTGCCCGCCAGAATGCCCAGGGGAATGGACAGAAGAAGGCTGAAGAAATTGAGAATCATGGTGGGCGGAATGCGCTCCAGGATGATTTCAAACACTTCCAGACCGGGCCTGAGCTTGACAGAGGTTCCGAAGTCGCCGCGCGCGATGATCCCTTCGAGGAAATAGTAGTACTGGACCACCATGGGATCATGAAGGTGCATGCGCTCCTCGAGCTTGTACTGCACTTCAGGCGATACTTCCGGGTTTTCAAAGATGCTCATGGGCATGAGACGGATCACCCAGAAGGACAGCGTCATGACCAGGAACAGAGTCAGCAGCATGGCACCGATTCTGCCCATGATATACTTTACCATTTCGTCCTCTCCCGTTCCGTAAAATGAAACACACAGGAATACGCTCAGGGCGTATTCCTGTGGTAAAGGTTCCTGGCAGGAATGCTTACTCTACGACATCCGCGTAGATAATGCCCCAGCCGAAGCCAGGCACGTACTCGTCCACCGGCAGTTCCAGACGGTCGGAGATCAGCGTGTAGCTGACAGCCTGCACCATCGGGATCTGAATGACCTTATCCAGATAGATCTTTTCGAGCTTGGCGGTTTCCTCCAGCAGGCGGGCGTAGTCGCTCTTGACCTCGTCGGAATCGCACACGTCATACTGGGCTTCGAACTCGTCGTCGAAGTAGTTGTTGGGATGGCTCTCATACGCCCTGCGGTAGTAGTAGAAGCAGGTGTAGGGATAGGTACGGCTTGCACCGCGGCTCCAGTCGTTGGGGCTCATATCCCACACATCGGTGCTGGCCTTGAACTGGGTCGCGCTGATGGCGCCGTAGTCCTTGATCTCAAGATTGATCTTGCCGTCAAAGATCTTGGGGAATTCTTCCTGCAGATATTCGCCGGTCTTCAGCCAGGTGGTCTCGGTGGAGCCGATGGCATAGATCAGGGTGATGACGGTGTCATCGCTCAGGCCGCACTCCTCATACGCCTTGGCGAGGTATTCCTTGGCGAGCTCGGGGTTGTAGCCCCAGGGACCCCAGGTTTCCACCAGATCGGTCACGGACTTGCCGGCTTCGCTTTCACGATAGATCTCGCCGGAGAACATGCCGGCCTGACCGTTGACATACACGCCGCTGGGCTGCTGATAGCCGAAGATGCTGGCGATGACTTCGCGGTTCATGGCATGATACAGGGCCTTGCGGTAGTTGAGGTTCGCGGTCAGCGGGTTCTCGGGGTTCTGGCAGTTCACGTCGATGTGGAACACGGTGGTGGAGCTGGCTTCCCGCATGCGGGGGTCATCGATGTAGGTCTCGATGGCGTCGCTGTCAGGAGAATAGTAGTCCAGTTCGCCCTTTTCCCACATCTGGGCTTCAGCGTTCTGGTCCTTCACGATACGGACTTCCACGCGGTCATAGTGGAAGTATTCAGGCAGCCAGTAGTTCTCGTTGCGCACATAGATCTGCACGGAGTCCTGTACCCAGGTATCCAGCTTGTAGGGGCCTGCGCTCATCCAGCGGTCAGCCTTGCTGCCGTAGTTGGTGCTCAGACGGTCCTCGGTCATGCCTTCCTCATACAGGGGCTCGTACACCATGGCGGTGGCGCGGGTGGTGAAGTGGTTGCAGATATCGTTGACGCCGACTTCGCCCACGGTCTCGATCTCGATGGTGTAGTCATCGATCTTCTTGATGCCGACGTCTTCCCAGGCGATGGGCGCGTCCGCGGTCTGCTTGCTGTATTCCTTGGCGTTCTTGATGGTGATGCTGTAGTCAGACAGGAAGTCAGCCATCTGGTTGGTCAGCTGAGGATCCAGCAGCATCTTGAAGGAATACATGACGGTATCGGCGTTGATCGCTTCGCCGTTGGCCCACTTGGCTTCAGGACGCAGGGCAATGCGCCAGGTCGTCTCGTTCACCTTTTCAGGCAGGTCCGCTGCGATTTCACCGATGTACTTGTAGTTCAGACGGGTCTCGTCCGCCACGGCACGGTACAGGGTGGCACCGCAGTAGCCGATGGGCGTGTCCAGCGTGGTTTCCACAGAATTATGACCGTTCAGGGTAGGCGTGTCATTTTTCATGTAGGTCTGCAGGACCTTCTCGGCGCCGGCGTGAGCGACCACGCAGAGGCACAGAGCGAGAAGCAGCATAATGGGCAGCAGTTTCTTCATAACTTTTTCCATCTCCTTTTTTTATTTGTTTATTGTCACAGCCCACTCAGGGCAAGACTTACGAGAATCAGGACAAGGGCCGCAGCCAGAAGCACCGGAGCGTCGGCATGCCCGCCGAGGGAAGCCCTGTACTTTGCGTAGTCCTCCGCTTCCTCGCGCCCGGACCGGGCACGGCCCTGGAACACGCGCTTGAGCATTCTCGTGCCCCAGGAAAAGGAAGCAAACATCTTCATGTTCGACAGGAGGCGCACAAGCCCGATCACCAGGGCGCCCGAGCCCAGGCAGAACGCGGCATCCGATACGGACCGCATGCCGGTGAGCACAAAGAGGATCAGACCCAGGGCGAGCGAAACCACAAACGGTGCAGGCGAAAGACGTTTCCGCATGCTTCCTCACCCTCCTGCCGTTCATGCAAGTACTCGTTATCTTATCAGAGATGTATACAACGGGCAACAAAAAAACTATTAAAAAACAATCGCACGGGATGCTCAGAGGCACCCGGCCGCTTCAAGCACCTGACGCGCCGGCTCATGCATGTATCTGTCCCGAAGATAGACATAGCGCACGCTCGAAATCACGCGCGTGCCGTCCGGCCAGATCACCGTGCCGCGGCCCTCCGGCGTGAGCCCGAAGTCCGCGTAGCTTTCGCCCTCACGCAGCGTGAGCACGGAGAGCCGGTCCATGACCCGGTTGCCCAGCGCCAGCACAAATATGCCCCGGTCCAGGTCCAGCGACAGGTGGTGCCCGGTAAACCCGCTCAGGGCAAAGCTGCGGTCCGACATGAACGAGGGCACTTCCGAATGGATCTGCTCGGGATGCCGGACATAGCACTGATAGCCCAGGTACTGACTGTACCCGCCGCCTGGCAGCGGCGCGCCGGTCCGGTTCACCGTCATCTCCCGCAGCGCGTCCATGGAGATGACCCTGCCCTCCAGAAGACCGCGCGCGAACCGTTCCATATCGCCGAACGTGGAGAAAAGGCCCGCGTGCCCGGGACAGGAACTGCCGTCCCAGAGAATCCGGGCCTTGGGATCATGGGGTACGCCAGGTGCCGGGCCTTCGTCCCGCTTCCAGACACCCATTTCGATCCGGTAGCCATGGCTCACGTCCACCACGCCCGGGAGCATGTCCTGCGGAACCCGGCAATATGTGTGCTGCATGCCCAGCGGGTCCAGGATCCGCGTTTTCACAAGGTGCATGTAACTGTCTTTGCCGGCGCCCTCCAGCACATACTTCAGAACCATGCAGTGCATGTCGCTGTACGCCCGCTTTCCCCGGATCCCGGCCTGAATGCCCATAAGCGCTTCCAGGGCCTGTTCCCGGTCGGAACACGCGTCCACGCGCACACCGGTCTGAAGCGCGCACTGGAACGCGAAAATATCCCGTACGCTTACATCCCGGAGGTTTGTGAACATGGGCGCGTAACTGGTCACCGGCCGGTCCAGGTCCAGAAGACCTTCCTCCCGGAGACGGAGCACCATGACGCCGGTGAACAGCTTGGTCAGGCTGGCCAGGTCAAAGATGTTCTCCGCGTCCAGGCTCTCGCCCCTGTGATTGCGCACGCCGCCCAGGGCGTGCCAGGTCATTTCCCGGCTGCCGCAGCCCAGGTGCAGGCAGGACAGGACCTGCGAGTTCTCTACAAAAAACTGCACAGCCTGTTGCAGCTGTGCACTTTCCCTTAGACAAGTCCGATTCTCGTGCATCGTACATTCCCTTTCACCAGGTCCGTCAGATGATGCCGCGCGTGCCCGATGATCACCGTGCTTCCCTTTAGCGCGGATTCCAGGGCGTATTCCAGCTTGGCCCTGGCGCCGTTGGCACCCGCGCGGCTGGCACCGATGCAGCTTTCCTGCAGCTCACGCACCATCCGGGTCAGTTCCTCCGGCGTATGCGCTTCCACGCGCTCCACCAGGGTCTGCGGATCGCCGGGCACGCGGTAGATACCCTCCGTGCTCGTCATGAGCACCAGCGTTTTCGCGTGCACCAGGCCCGCGATGACGGCCGCGGTCTCATCATTGTCCACGCACTCGTGCACTTCCGTGCCCGCCTTGCGGCGGACGGCCAGCTCCATCTTGCGGTTCTCCTCATCGGAGACGGCGTCATTGTAGTTGACCACGGGGATGGTGCCCTGCTCCGCCGCCCGGTGGAACAGGCCCAGGAGATGCGCGCATTTTTCCGGATCATTGAAGTGCGTATGCTCCACCAGCACCTGCCGCAGCCCGTATTCCGGGGGCACGAACTGGCGGTAGGTCTGCATCAGCACCGCCTGGCCCTGCGCGGCATAGTCCGCCTTGTCCTCCTCGGGATCCCCGCTGAGCTCACGTCCCGTGCGCCGTATGTAGTCCAGACGCCCGATCTCTGTGGCACCTGAGGTGACGAGAATCATGCCGGGACGCAGTTCCTTGCCCAGCCGGGCAAACACGTTGTAATCCATGTCCTGATCCTCCCGGCGGATCAGTGCCATGGAGCCCACTTTACATACCAGGTCCAGTGTCATGCCTACCTCCACTTTACATCCAGCGCGTACAGTCCGAAGCGCAGCCGGAGCATTCTTTCCATGGCCGCGACGCCAGGAAAATAACCCTTGGAATTGTCCAGCACCATGTCCGCCACTTCGCGGTAGCGCCCGATGCGCTCATGGTACATGCGCTCCACCTCGCCCAGGCCCTTTTCCGCCAGAAGCGGACGCCGGTCCAGCTTGATGTCGCTCAGTATCTGGTCCAGCGGGCGGTCAATGAGCAGGATCAGGCCGTTGGCCTTCATGATCCTGAGGTTCTCATCGCGCATGACGCAGCCGCCGCCGGTGGAAATGATGGCAGGGCCTTCCCGCGTCAGCTGGATCAGCATATTGGTCTCCGCCCTGCGGAAGGCGTCCTCGCCGTACTTTTCAAAGATTTCCGTGACGGGCAAGCCGAATGTGTCGGTAATGCGCCGGTCCATATCCACATAGGGAAGATGCAGATTGGAGGCCACTTTCTTTCCGAGACTGCTTTTTCCGCTTCCGGCCATGCCGGTGATATACACGCTTCGGTCAAACATGCCTTTCCGCCTCCTCGATGATCTTCTCCTGTTCTTCCCGGCTCATGGACATCAGGCAGTTGAACAGCCGGATCACCTGCTCCTCACGCCCGG
Source organism: uncultured Clostridia bacterium (assembly GCA_946534895.1). Taxonomy (GTDB): domain Bacteria; phylum Bacillota; class Clostridia; order Christensenellales; family Aristaeellaceae; genus UBA2943. Next base: position 36,240 of record CAMNDE010000015.1, on the reverse strand, counting down.
GGGCGCGCAGCATGGCACAGCGGCTTTCCAGTACCTTGAGTTCCCTGGCGGTGTCCAGCACCGGACGGTGGTTTTCCATCTTCCATTCCGCCACTTCCCGGGCCAGGTCCATGCGCGCTTCGAGAAGCGCCACAATGCCCATGTCCACCTGGTCCAGTTCCGCGCGGATTTCCGCTATATCCCGCATGTCACGCTTCCCCTTTCTCTTCTGCCGCCGGCAGTGCGTTGTCCCCGGCCCTGGGCAGGGTGAAGGCAAACGCCGCCCCGCTCTGCGTATCCAGAAGCCGTATGCTTTCCCCGTGCATCTGCATGATGCGCTGACAGATGCTCAGGCCGAGTCCTGTACCCTTGCCCGAGGTATGCGCCCTGTCCACGGTAAAGAACCGCTCGAAGACGCGTCCCCGGTCCTCCTCGGAAATGCCGATGCCGTTGTCCCTGACCACCATGCAGCACTTGCTGCCCTGGGGCTGGATTTCCAGTGTCACGGTCCCGCCGTCCGGCGTGAACTTGATGGCATTGTCCAGAAGGTTCACCACCACCTGCTCGATCCGGTCCGGATCCCCCATCACCATGCAGGGGTCCTCCGAGAACTCGCAGTCCACTTCCATGTTCTTCTTTTCCAGATCATTTACGCGCCGGATCACCGCGCGCCGGAACATCTCGCACATGTCGAATGCGCGCCTGTCCAGCGCGGCGTCATCCCGCTCCAGTCTTGACAGTGCCAGCAGATCCGAGATCAGCCGGGTCAGGCGCCTCGTCTCGTCGCCCACCAGGCCCAGGTACTTCATTCTCTCCTCCTCCGGGATCGTTCCGTCCAGGATGCCCTGGACAAACCCGGAGATGGAGGTGATCGGCGAGCGCAGCTCATGGCTTACATTGGCCACGAACTCCCGGCGGCTGGCGTCGTTCTCACTGACCTTATCCGCCATGATATTGAAGGCGCTGGCCATTTCCTGGACTTCCCGCGTTCCCCTGCCCGGGTCCACGCGCACGGAGAAGTCGCCCTCGGACATGGCCCGGGAGGCCGCCGTCAGCTCGCGCAGGGGCTTGAGCACGCGCCGGATATAGAAGAACAGCGCGCCGCCCACGGCGAGCATGGCCAGTGAGGACACCAGGAACACCGGCAGGAAGAGTTCCTCCATGCCGCCCTCTATGGTCTGGGCCCCGGTATGGATGAGCACGGCGCCCAGCACCGTATCGCTGCGGACAAAAGGCACGCCCACGGTAAACGTGGGGTTCCCGCCCACATTGGAGCGCAGGGAGATTTCCTCGCCGCCCACCACCTTGATCAGTGCCTCGCTGAGCTCCTTGCCGTTCAGGGAGGAGGCGAAGTTCGGGTCCTCAAGGCTGGCCATGTTCAGGTTGTCCATGATCCGGCCGCGCCGGTCCACCACCACAATATAGGCGTTGTAGTCGCGGTAGACCATCTCACTCTTCCACTGGAGATAGCGCTCCGCCTCGTCATCAATGCCCATCATCAGCGCCGCGGTGCTCGTGTTGCTGCGCGCGGCGAGATAGGCAATGTCCCTTGCCTCCTTGGTCAGCGCTTCCAGACGCGAGTTGATCTGCTGCGTGCGCATGGAAATGGCTGACACGGCTGCAATGCCCACGGTCATCAGCAGCATGGCTGAGATGACCATGGCCATGATTCGTGTAAACATGTCCGCTCCTGTTACTTCACTTCAAACTTGTACCCGACGCCCCATACCGTATGAATGCGCCAGCCGTACTTCTCGCTGTCCGGCAGCTTTTCGCGCAGGCGCTTGATATGCACGTCCACGGTTCTTGAGGAATCGCCGGCGAAATCAAAGCCCCAGACCTGCTCCAGCAGCTGGTCCCGGGTGAACACCTGACCCGCGTGCGACGCTAGGAAGTACAGAACCTCCAGCTCCTTGGGCGGCATTTCCACCTTTTCGCCCTCATACCGGCATTCGTACTGGGTGCGGGACACGGTGAGGCCCGGGAAGGACAGCGTATCGTCCGTATCCTCCTCCGCGCCGTGAGTGCGCCGCAGCACCGCCTTCACCCTGGCCACCATTTCCTTGGTCTCAAAGGGCTTGGTGATATAGTCATCGGCGCCCAGCTCCAGGCCGAGCACCTTGTCAAAGGTCTCATCCTTGGCGGTGACCATGATCACCGGAATGGTGCTGGTGCGCCGGATGCTCTTGAGCACCTGCCAGCCGTCCATGCCGGGCATCATCACGTCCAGGATCACCAGGTCCGGCGGCTGACGCCGGAACTCGTTGACCGCGTCATCGCCGCGCGCCACAACCTTCACGTCAAAGCCTTCCTTTTCCAGGTACAGCTGCTCCAGGCGGCTGATGTTCGGATCATCATCCGCCACAAGGATTCTGAGTCTGGCCTTCATGGTCAGGCTGCCCCCTTCCTCACTTGAGCGTGACCACGGTCACGCCGTCCTCGCCTTCGCCATAGACACCCAGCCGGATTTTCTTCACGTGCGGGTGATGCCGCAGTTCCGCCTGAATGCCCGAGCGCAGCACGCCCGTGCCCTTGCCGTGAATGATGAACACCTCACCCACGCCGGCCATGACCATGCCGTCAATATACTGGTCCACCGTCATGATGGCCTCGTCCAGTGTCATGCCGCGCACGTCGCACTCCATGCGCACGGAGCGGCTCATGCTGTCCGTCTTGTTGGACACGCTGGTCTTCACGGCCTGTGCCTTCTTTTCCTTGACCGGGCGCAGCTGGCTCAGATGAATCTTGAACTTCATGGCGCCGGCCTGGACCATGACCTCGCCCTTGGCGTCCTCCGGCGAGACGACCACGGCCTCGGAGCCCAGGGTCAGGACCTTGACCTTCTGGCCCGCTTCCACGTGCTTCGGCGCCTCGCCCTCGGAGGGCAGGGCGGTCTTCAGCCCGTCCGCGAGCTCGTCAATGCCGCGGTCCATGCGCTTGCGCAGTTCCGCCACCTCGCCGTCGCCGGCCATGGCCGCCTGCTTCTTCAGACGCTTGAGCTCGGAAATGATGGCGTCGGATTCCTGACGCGCATTCTCCATGATGCGCTTGGCGTCCTCACGGGTCTTGCGCAGGGTCTGCTCCCGCTTTTCCTCCATTTCACGGCGGAGGCGTTCGGCTTCATTGCGCAGTTTCACCGTTTCCGCCGCGGCGTCCTCGGCGATCTTGCGCTCGCGCTCGGCCACCTGACGGTGATACTCGGCGTTGGCGATCACGTCCTCAAACCGGATGGTATCGCTGGACAGAAGCTTTTTCGCTTCCTCGATCAGGTTTTCGGACAGGCCCAGGCGCCGGCTGATCTCAAACGCGTTGCTCTTGCCGGGCACGCCGATGGACAGGCGGTAGGTGGGCCGGAGCGTTTCCACGTCAAACTCCACGGACGCGTTCTCCACACCGGGCGTGGACAGGGCAAACGCCTTGAGCTCCGCGTAGTGCGTGGTGGCCATGGTGCGCACCTTGATCTTCAGAAGACGGCTCAGAATGCTCTGGGCCAGTGCCGCGCCCTCCGTGGGATCCGTGCCCGCGCCGAGCTCGTCAAACAGTACCAGGTCCCGGGGCGTCACTTCCTGCATAATGGTCACGATATTGGTCATGTGCGCCGAGAACGTGGACAGGTTCTGCTCAATGGACTGCTCATCGCCGATGTCCGCGAACACCTGCTCGAACACGCACATTTCCGTGCCCAGGTCCGCGGGCAGCTGAAGCCCGGCCTGGGCCATGAGCGTGAACAGGCCCACGGTCTTGAGCGTCACGGTCTTGCCGCCGGTGTTCGGGCCGGTGATGATCAGTTCCGTGAACTCGCGTCCGAGCCAGAGGGAGCCGGGCACCACCTTGTCGTCATCAATCAGCGGATGCCGGCCCCGTATAATGGACAGGTATCCGTCCTGGTTCAGTTTCGGGCTCACGCCGCGCATGCTGCGTCCCAGCAGGCCCCGGGCAAAGATGAAGTCCAGTTCCGCCAGGGTTTCCACGTCCGCGCACAGGCGCTGGGCATAGGGCGCAAGCTCGCCGGAGAGCGCGGCCAGGATGCGCTCGATCTCCCGGCGCTCCTTGAGCTCCCATTCCTTGAGCTCATTGCCCATCTCCACCGCGGCCATGGGTTCAATGAACAGCGTGGCGCCGCTGGAGGACTGGTCATGCACAAGGCCGGGCACACTGCCCCTGGCCTCGGCGCGCACCGGGATCACATAGCGGCCGTTGCGCACGGTAACGATGGGATCCTGGACAAACTTGGCAAAGCTCGGGTTATGAATCATCTGGTTCAGACGGTCGCGGATCCGGTCCGTGGCCCCGCGCAGATGCCGGCGGATATCCGCCAGCGTGGTGCTGGCGTGATCGCTGATCTCATCCTCTGAGAGAATGGCATCGGAAATATCCCGCTCCACGTTTTCCAGCGGGTACAGGCCTTCCGCCATGACCCGGAGTCTGGGCGTGTTCGTGCGGTCCGTGACCAGCGCGTCCCTGGCGCTGCGGGAGGCCCGGAGCATGCCGGCGATCTCCAGCAGGCTCTTGGCGGAAAGCACCGCGCCTTTCTCGGCCAGCTTCAGGTTCTGACGCACATCCCCGAACTCGCACAGCGGGCTTCCGCCGGTATAGGAGATGATGACCGTGGCTTCCTCGGTCTCCTGCTGCAGGCGCTGCACCTCGGGCAGGTTGTCCGCCACGCCCATGTTCAGGCACAGCTCACGGCCCATGCCGGTCTGCGCCAGGGCGGCGCACATTTCCCGGATCTTGGTAAACTCCAGCACCCTCAGGGTGCGTTCCATTCTTTCCTGTTCCATTGCTTTACTCCACAGCCCGCTTCCAGTGGCCCTCCGAGGAGGGTTCTGCCAGAAGATGGGGCAAATCTGTTTCCACTGTCACTTCCGCGCTCCAGTTCATGCCAAGCGCGCGGACCTGCCGGAGAATGTTCACCGGCTCCATCTGGAGCATGCGGATCTCGCAGCCCTCGGGCAGGCGCTCCCGGATCAGCGGGTATTCCGCACCTTTCCGGTCACGCAGGCTTGTGCCGCGGACCGAGTCAGGATTGTCTGCGTCGCACATGCGGCAGTCCCGGCGGTTCCTGTCCAGTCCCTTCTGCACTCTCGCGGGGCAGTGGGACAGGAGCATCAGCGTCTGACGCCCCGCCGCGGGGACCAGAATATCCGGCTCGCCGCGGGTCAGCTGCCTGAGCCCGTCCGCGTCCAGTTCCGTGGACGCCGTCACAAACTCGCAGCCCAGGCGGAACAGTACTCCGGCACTGCGCCGGTTCATGACCGGAATGCCGCTGCCCGCGCCATAGGGCAGGTCCCATTTCCGGCCCAGCTGGCCCACGCTTCCGAGCACAATGCCCGAGATCCTTTCCCTGTGCTGCTGAATGAAGCGCTGCAGGCTGTCCAGTGTCTGCTCACCGCAGACCACGGGCAGGTGCAGCCATACCGGGCCGGGCATGCCCTGCAGGCCTTTTTCCAGTGCCGGAATCCGGTAATCCTCCGGACGCCAGCACAGCCGGACGTTTTCCGGCACCTGCTTCAGCTGATCCGGTGTACGGAAGATCAGAAGCGGCGGGACCGCGTGTCCGGGCAGCCGGATCTCCGGTGCCGGCGATTCCGTTCCCATTTCCGGCGCAAAATCCCGGATCCGCGCTTCCTGCATTTCTTCCAGTGCCCTGCGCCGCAGCTCATTGAGCACGGACCTGGGCACAAAGGCACCGGCTGTTTCCACCGAAATCTCCGATGCCTCAAACGGCGTATCCCCGGTCTTTTCCAGGGACGTGCGCGCATCCTCTTCGGTCATGGCCCGGTTCCGCGCGGGATCCGCCTCCGGACCAGTGACCCTGACCGTTGAAGTTCCGTCCGTAATGGTCAACTCCAGCGCATGCCCGGGATATGCCCGAAGGCGCATGCTCACCGGAATCCGGGGCATGGGGCGTTCCCGCTCCATTTCCAGCTGACGCTGGCTGACCAGCAGCCGGACCGCGTCACCAGTTTCCACCTTCAGCCCATCCCGGAGCCGGATCACGGCCGTGTCCCCGGTTTTCACATAAATCCCGGAATAGATCATGTCCCCGCCCGGGAAGCTGATCTCGTCACCGTGCTCCAGTGGCCAGTCCAGGCGCACTCTGGCCAGCCGGCCGGTGCATCCCGTTACCGTGCCGAGTGCTGTGCCCTGATGGCTCACGTGCTCAGGCTCAATGACCGCGGCATCCTCTTCCCCGGCGAAATGGCCTTCCATGAACCCGCCGCGCTGGAAGATCTGGCGCAGCGCGCGCATCTCTTCGGCTCCGGCCTTCCAGTCCTTATCGCTGTGCAGCCTGTCAAGCCCGCTGCGGTAGCTGGACGTGACGCAGCTCACGTACTCGGGGCGCTTCAGGCGGCCCTCGATCTTCAGCGAGGCAACGCCCATCTGTTCCATCTCGTCCAAACGGTTCCTGAGACAGATGTCCCTGGGACTCAGGTATGCCCCCGTATGCCCGCGCCATGTATACATGAGCCGGCAGGGCTGGGCGCAGCGCCCGCGGTTTCCGCTGCGCGAGCCGATCTGGGAGGACAGAAGACACTCCCCGCTCACGGACACACACTGCGCGCCGTGCCCGAACAGTTCCACTTCAATCCCCTGTCCGCAGGCAAGCGCGGCCTCCGCGGCCGTGCATTCCCGGGCAAGCACCACACGCGTCATGCCGAGGTTTTTCGCAAACATGGCGCCTGTGCGGTTATGCAGCGCCATCTGCGTGCTGGCATGCACATGCAGGGCCGGAAAACAGGCCCGCGCCAGCTCCACGGCACCCAGATCCTGGATGAGCACAGCGTCCGCGCCCAGGCGCCACACAAGGCCCAGCACGTTCCGGACCTCATCCAGTTCCGTATCCTTGATCAGTATGTTCACCGTCACATGCACGCGCACGTGATGCAGGTGTGCAAGGCGGATGGCCTCCCGCAGTTCGTCCTCATCAAAGTTTCCGGCCCCGGAACGGGCGGAAAACGCCCGGTACCCGAGGTACACCGCGTCGGCTCCGGCGCGGATGGCCGCATGCAGGCTTTCCATGGTTCCGCAGGGAGCGAGTATCTCCATCCGTCTTCCTCCGCTTTTTCTCAGGCCTTGGCCTTTTTCTCCGCTTCTTCCAGCGCCTGGCGCAGCCTGGTCAGTTCCTTTTCCAGGTATGTGATCTGATCCCGGCTCTTCACCAGCTCGTCCGCCAGGGAAATCACGGCAAGCGGGCCCGCCTGCTGCACGCTCTGGCGCGTGGCCATGGCGGTCTCGCGCAGCGTGCGGTCCGCAATATCCGCCACACGGTTCACATAGGCCTGGTCATCATTGGTCACCAGCGTATACAGCTTTCCGGCCACATTCACATTGACCTTCCGCTTCTCCCCATGATCTGCCATATCTGCCTCCAAAAAATGGCGCACTCAGGCCGGAGCCTGATACTGCGCCAGGTTGTTACATCTGTTCAAACGGATAGGTCTGGCCGAAGGTTTCCACCCGGATGGACTTCATGACCTGATCCACCAGCGGCCGGTCCCGGCCGTCCCGGCGCACATTCACAATGCTGTCCGCCACGTCCATGCCCTCAAGCACCTTGCCGAAAGCCGCATAGGAACCGTCCAGATGCGGGCTGTCGCTGGTCATGATGAAGAACTGGCTGCCGGCCGAGTTGGGCATCATGGACCTTGCCATGGACAGAACGCCGTAGGTATGCTTGAGCGGATTGGCAAAGCCGTTGGCCTGGAACTCGCCGCGGATGGAATATCCGGGGCCGCCCATGCCCGTTCCCTGAGGATCGCCGCCCTGAATCATGAACCCGGGAATGACCCGGTGGAAAATCAGTCCGTCATAGAAGCCGCTGTTGGCCAGCGCGATGAAATTGCCCACGCTTTCCGGCGCGATATCCGGATACAGCTCACCCTTCATTTCGCGTCCGTCTTCCATGGTAATGACAAAAGTAGGATTCTGTGCCATGATGTTCTCCTTTCAATCCCTTCGGACCCAATGGATATCGGCTGTTATTGTAACAGTTCGCCCATACTTTTACAAGTCATGCGCGGCGGGCCTGACCGCTCCGGAGCCGGCCGGTCCCGTTGCATACGCATTCCTGAGCCGGAGGCCGCGCCACGCGTGCACTGTTAACCAAAAATTCACATCCCTTCAATATTGTCACAGGTATGGAAATGTCCTATAATTTTCGTGTCCCGGCAAGCCGGGATGTCATTTTTCTCTGCGCGCAGGAGGTTTATCATGGCCAAGGCGGTCAAGACCAATGTGCTCCGGCATCTGGACCGGGAACGCATTTCCTATGAAACCCGGGAGTATCCGGTGGCCGAGGGTTCCTTTGACGGCAAGCTGGTAGCCGAGGAGCTGGGGCTGGATCCCCTGACCGTATACAAGACCCTGGTGCTCACCGATGATCACAACGGGCACCTGGTGTGCGTCATTCCTGTATGCGATGAACTGGACCTGAAGGCGGTGGCGCGCGCATCCGGACACAAGAGCGTGCAGATGCTGCCCATGAAGGACCTGCTTCCGCTGACCGGGTATGTACGCGGCGGCTGCAGTCCCATCGGGATGAAGAAAGCCTTTCCCACGCTGATCGACCGGCGCGCCCTGGACCTTGAATGCATTTCCGTAAGCGCGGGCGTCCGCGGATGCCAGGTGCTGCTCAGACCGGCCGATCTCATCGCCTGCACCGGTGCTGTGCCCGCAGACCTTTGCCGTACCCAAGACTGACCAGGAGGATTTCCGATGTCACTTCTCAATACAACCACTGTGGTCATCCCTTCCCTGGAACCGGATGACCGTCTTGCTCCCTATGTGGACTCGCTGCTCGAATCCGGGTTTGAGCGCATTGTCGTGGTCGACGACGGAAGCAGCGAACCTTTCCAGAAGGTTTTCCGGGACCTGGAGACAAGGGAAAACGTGACCGTGCTGCATCATGACGTGAATCACGGCAAGGGCGTGGCCCTCAAGACCGCCTACGCCTGGATCGCAGAGCACCCCGGACAGACCCGGGCCGTGCTCACCGCGGACGCGGACGGACAGCACAAGCTGGCCGACTGCAAGAACGTGCTCACCGCCTTTGAAAAGGGCAAACCCGGACTGTACCTGGGCTCCCGGGACTTCAACCTGCCCAATATCCCGCCCAAGTCGCGCTTCGGCAACAAGACCACATCCCTGGTCTTCCGCATCTGCAACGGTGTCTGGCTTCCGGATACGCAGACGGGCCTGCGGGTGTTCGATATCGGGCACCTGGATTTCATGTCCCAGGTGGAAGGTGAGCGGTATGAGTATGAGATGAACGTGCTCATCGCCTGCGCCCGGGAGAAGATCCCCATGGTGCCCGTCACCATTGAGACGGTGTATGAGAACAACAACGAGGGCACGCACTTCCATCCCATCCGGGATTCCGTACGCATCTACAAGGTGATTCTCGGTTCCTTCATCCGGTTCATGGGCGCTTCCATCTTCTGCATGCTGGTGGACAATCTGGCCGCGGCCGTATTCAGCGCCTGGCTGCTCCCGCTCCTGGGCATGCAGGACCTGAACACGCGCATCTGGGTATCCGGCTTTCTGGCCCGCATCATTTCATCCATTCTGAACTTCTGCCTGAACAAGTCCTTTGTCTTCCGCTTCCGCGGCAGCACTTCGGGCTCGGCCTGGAAGTACGGCGTGCTCTGCGTCGCCTCCATCTGTCTGTCCAATCTGGGCGTCACGCTGCTCACGAAGATCGGCATGGCGCGCTGGGTGGCCAAGCTTCTGTGTGATACGGTGCTCTACTTTGTGAACTATCATTTCCAGCAGGTCTGGGTCTTCCGCCCCGAGCGGAAGGAAGGGAGCAGGAAATGAAATCCCGGATTTCCGTTCTGCTCTGTCTGATTCTTCTGCTGGAACTGTTTCTCTTCAGTCTTGCCGTGCCCAGCGGCGATATTCTGGAGGACGCCCAGGAAACCTATGTGGAGGAAAGCACTGATGACGAATACGATTTCCTGTAAACTCACGCTTCTCGTCCTGCTCTGCATGCTCGTCTGTCTCCCCGCCCTTTCCGAGGACGTGCAGGCCCTGCCCCTGGACTTTACGCCCGGGCATGTGGCAAGTCCGGAAGGGTTCACGGAGGACAGCTTTGAGGACGCCAGCATGAAGGTGCACATGTACCGAGAGGAAGTGGACGGGTGCACGTTCAATGTGGCGGAGGTGACCATAGCCGATCCCTCCCAGCTGCGCACAGCGGTCACGCCCAAGGGCAAGACCAACCGGATCTCCACCCTCGCGCGCCAGAACAACGCGGTGGTGGCCATCGGCGGCGACTATTTCCGCAACGAGGAAGGCGGATACGTGGTGCGCATGGGTGAAGTGTACCGGAAAAAGCCGCTCAAGAGCCGTGACATGCTGGTCATTGACGCAAACGGTGACTTCCATATCCTGATCCGCTCCGACGCCGCTGAGCTGAAGGCGCTGGTGGAATCGGACACGCCCATTGTCAATGTGTTCAATTTCGGACCCGCCCTGGTGGTGGACGGCGAGCTTCAGGCCATGCCGGAGAAGTACAACTACAATATCCGCCGTCCGGAACCGCGCTGCGCCATCGGCCAGACGGGACCCCTGAGCTATCTTCTGTGCGTGGCGGACGGCCGCCGCGCTTCCAGCGATGGCTGCACGGTGGAGGAAATGGCCAGCTTCATGCACAGCAAGGGCTGCCTGCAGGCCTATAACCTGGACGGCGGGAACTCGGCGCTCATGGTCTTCAACTCCGAAAACTATTCCGCCAAGTCCTTTGAGGCGGAGCGCTCGGTATCCGACATCATCTATTTCGCCACGGCTGTGGACTCGGGACTGGACGGAGAAACGCCATGATGCCCACACTGTTCGGCGCCCTGTGCGCACTTGCCCTGCTTCTTTTCCTTGTTCTGACATCCCTGCTGGCAAAGAAAAGCATACCCGCGGACCGTCTGCTGCCCCGGTTTCTGCTGGTCCCGCCGCTTGTGTTTCTATGCTCACGGTTTGTGTTCATTGCCGGCAACTGCACCTATTACATCACCACACTCTCCAATCCCGCCCTGGCCCTGCGGTTCTGGGACGGCGGGTACAGCCTGATGGGCGCGTTCCTGGGCATCCTGCTCAGTGCGCTGCTGTTTGACAGGGACCGCAGGCATTATCTGGACGCGGCCGTCACGGCCTGCTTCCCGGCCATCGCGCTGGAGCGCATTGCGGAATCCGGCACCATGCTGGGTCAGGGCAAGCCCCTGTCCCCCGCCCTCGCCTCCGGTTTTCTCGGGCAGCTGGCTGACGGGTTCCTGCCCGTGTGGCTCCCGGAAGCCGCCGCGGCACTGGTGCTCTTCTTTATCGGACTTTCCCTGCGGAAGCGCAAGCTGCCCGCCGGCCATATCTGGGTGCGGCTTCTGATCCTGTTCGGCGCCACCCAGACGCTGTTTGAATCCCTGCGGGATGACGGGCATCTGGTGGTGCACTTTGTGCGGATCCAGCAGGTGCTGGCCTTCCTGATGCTGCTTGTACCCTTCTGGACATGCTTTTTCCGAAGCAGGAAGCGGAACTGGCTGCTGTTCACCGCTGTGCCGGTACTTGCCGGGCTCGGGATTTTCTGCGAGTTCGGCGTGGACCGCTGGGGCAACCGCGCCTTGGCCTACGGCCTGATGGTCCTGATCCTGATCCTGCTTACCGCCGCTTCCCTGTATCAGGTACGGCTCTGTGAAAAGGAGGCTTCACCCCTTGAAACCTGAAATGATTGCCCGCATCAATGAGCTGGCAAAGAAATCCCGCTCCACCGGCCTGACGGCGGAGGAGGTCAGGGAGCAGAAGGAACTCCGTGAAACGTACCTGCGCGAGTTCCGGGCCGGCATGGAAGCCCAGCTGCAGGCCCTGGTCATCCGGCGTCCCGACGGCACCGAGGAAAGGCTTCAGAAAAAGCAGTAATCACACTGCCCCAAATCAAACGGGCGGCTGATGCATACGCACCGGCCGCCCGTTTTCTTATGCTTCTGTCTGTGTTCCGACAGGCGCTGTTTCCGAAAACAGCTGTCTTTTGCGCTCCGCCATTTCCTGCCAGCGCTCGATATACGTCTCGATATTGGCCACGTTCGGCGCGCGCTCAATATGCCCTTCCTCGGGAAAAATGCGCTTGGATATGCCGCCCGCCCCGAAGGCCAGGATATGCGACTGCTCTTCCATGATATCCACATTGTACTGACATCCGTGACCCGGCAGTGCATAGCCCACGTTCTCCAGGTTCCCGGCCATCTGCTTCTGCCGGTACAGGTAATAGGGTTCCAGGCCCATGCCGGCGGCCGTCTTCTCGCCCAGGTCCACCATGGCCGCGGCCGTCTGCGCGTCCGGAAGCGACGCGCCTTCCATCTGCATCCGGCTGGTGCGCTTGATGGCCAATGTATGCACGGTCAGGCTTTCCGGCCGGAGCTTTTCCGCCCATTCCATGGTATGCGCAAAGTCATTAAGGTCCTCGCCGGGAAGCCCGGCGATCACGTCCATATTGATATGCCCAAAGCCCATTTCCCGGGCCAGTTCATAGGCGCGCACCACATCCTCGCCGGTATGGTTCCGGCCGATGATCTGCAGTGTCCGGTCGCTCATGGTCTGCGGGTTGATGGATATGCGCCCGGTGCCATGGTCCAGGATCACCTGAAGCTTGTCCCGGGTGATGGTGTCCGGGCGTCCGGCTTCCACGGTCCATTCCATGGCACCCGGGAAACATTCCCGGGCACAGGTGAGCACCCGGTCCAGCTGCGGCGCGCTGAGCGCGGTGGGCGTGCCTCCGCCCATATAAATGGCGCGCACGGTTTTCCCGCTTTCGCGGATCACGTTACGTCCGGCCTGCATCTCATTACACAGGGCCCGGATGTAGGGTTCCACCAGCTTTCCGTTCCCCAGCTCGCCCGAGGAAAAGGTGCAGTAGGCACATCTCGTGGTGCAGAAGGGAATCCCGATATAGACATCCACAATCCCGTCATCCGGCTGCAGCATGGTCTGCTGAAAGCGCACCACCCGGGAAAGCAGCGCGGCTTTCCGGGTCGTCAGGTCAAAATGCCGGATCAGGTCCGCCTCCGCTTCCTCGAAGCTTTTTCCGCCCTCCAGCGCTTCCACCATCAGGCGGGTGGGCCGGATGCCGGTCATGGAGCCCCAGGGCGGATGCATGCCTGTGCGCACCCGGAGCAGGTCATAGAGCGTCTGGCGGCAGAGCCTGCGCAGCACGCGCTTGCGGTGCAGCAGATCAAGCCTTGCGTCCCCGGTCATTTCCGGCACAGGCGCATGGCCTTCGACTTCCCGCTCTTCATCCCGGAACACGCAGAAAAACTGACCATGTTCCTCGCGCACCGTGTAGGAAAACACGGGATGTTCCCACACGCTGTCCGGCAGACCGAAGAGTCTTGTCATGTTCTGAAGGTCCGGCCCGATGGTGGACAGATAGGATTCGAGTTCTGACATCAGCCGTGCCCCCCGTACATGGCCGCCACATGCTCAAGCGACTGTATTTTCTCAAGCGAGGCCATGAGGTCCTCCTCGCTTCCGCCCCACAGGTCCGTGCGGCCCACGCCCATGGACATCAGGGTATCCCCGGTAAAGAGCATGTCCTCCACCTGGTAGCATACGCTGCCCCGGCTGTGACCCGGCGTATGGATCACGCGGAAGCTGAGCCCGGCTTCCTCGATCACGTCCCCGTCCCGGACCAGTACGCTGGCCTCCGGGCCCGTCACCGGCTCGTCCATGAGGAACAGGGAGCCGTTCTTTGAAGGGGATGTGAGCATTTCCGCGTCCTCGGCATGGATATACACGCGGCACCCGGGCAGAGCCTTTCCGGCCGCGATATGGTCAAAATGCCCGTGGGTAAAAAGGATGGCGGCAATCTGCCGGCCATCCGCTGCTTTCAGAATCTTTTCGGCGCTGTCCCCGGGATCCAGCACCACGCAGTCCTGCCGGTCCTGAAGACCGATCAGGTAGCAGTTGGTGCGAATCGGACCCACCACAACGCGCCGGAACCAGATATTCTTCATCTCCGCACCTCAGAACAGTTTCGTGGAGTCCATCAGAAGCGTGGTCGGTCCGTCATTGACCAGGCTCACCTGCATGTCTGTCTGGAACACGCCGGTTTCCACATGAATGCCATGGTCGCGCCAGGCCTGGACCAGGCGGTCATACATTTCCCTGGCCTTCTCCGGCCTTGCCGCCTGGGTGAAGCCGGGCCGGCGCTGTCCGCGCGCGTCCCCGTAGAGCGTGAACTGGCTGACGGCGAGAATCTCGCCGCCGGCGTCCAGTATGCTCCGGTTCATCTTGCCGTCCTCGTCCTCAAAGATTCTCAGGTTCGGAATCTTTTCCGCCATATACTTGAGGTCCGCGTCCGTGTCATCCACACTGACGCCTACCAGAATCATGTAGCCTTTCCCGATCTCCCCGCACAGGCGGCCTTCACTTTCCACCGATGCGCGGGTTACCCGCTGGATCACGCAGCGCATACATCCACCTCACCCTGTAATACGGAATACATCGATCACGTCGCTCCTGCGCTGGAGCTGGCGGATCACGCTGTCCATCTGCTCACGGCTCTTGACCTCGAGCACCAGGCGGATGGTGGCGATCTTGTTCTTGTCCGTGCCGGAGGACGAATTCCGGATGGACACGCCGAGTCCGCCGATGAACGTGGTCACCTCGCCCAGCAGACCCACATGGTCATAGGCCAGAATCTTGATAGACACGCAGAAGGTGCCCACATCCGCGTTCGCCCAGGCCACCTTCACCTGACGCTCCGGATCCCCGGAAATGGCGTTGGTGCACTCGGCCTTGTGTACGGTCACGCCGCGGCCTCTTGTAATATATCCCACAATCTCGTCCCCGGGCACCGGAGAACAGCACTTGGCAAAGCGCACAGGGATATCCATGTCGCTCATGCCCTCAATGAACACGCCGTTACTGATATGCCCGGTGCTCTGCGGCTTTTCCTCGATCTTCGGCGGGGCCGCCGGCTCGCGTTGGCGCTGCTCCTCCATCAGACGGGTCACCACATAGGCACTGGCCATGCCGCCGTAGCCCACGGAACCGAAGATGTCGTCCAGTTCCTGGAACCCGTACTTGCGCAGCAGGCCCTCATAGTACTCGGGCTTGAGAAGATCGCTCATGGCCACGCCGCGGCGCTTGCATTCGTGCTCGATCATGCTCCTGCCGACTTCAATGTTTTCCCCGCGCAGCTCCTTCTTCAGGAACGCGCGGATCTTGGCCTTGGCCTGGGGCGTCTTGCAGATGCGGAGCCAGTCCGTGGACGGGCCCTTGCTGTTGGAGCTGGTCATGATCTCCACACGGTCACCCGTCTGGAGCTCGGTGTCCAGGGGAACAATGCGTCCGTTGACCTTGGCGCCCACGCACTTGTTGCCCACCGCTGAATGGATCGCGTAGGCAAAGTCCAGAGGTGTGGCACCCTTGGCCATGGAAATCACGTCGCCCTTGGGCGTGAACAGGAAGACTTCCTCGGAGAACAGGTCGGTCTTCAGGGTATCCACAAACTCCTTGGAATCGCGGGTATCCGTCTGCCAGTCCAGGATCTGGCGCACCCAGTACAGCTTGCTGTCCAGGTCAGACGCCGTGTTGCCTTCCTTGTAGCGCCAGTGCGCCGCGATGCCGTACTCGGCGATGCGGTGCATTTCCCAGGTCCGGATCTGGACCTCGAAGGGGAACGGCATGCGCCGGCCGCCCACCACGGTGGTGTGCAGGCTCTGGTACATGTTGGCCTTGGGCACGGATATGTAATCCTTGAACCGGCCCGGGATCTGGTTCCAGAGCGTATGCACAATGCCCAGCACCGCGTAGCAGTCCTGCACTGTGTCCACGATCACGCGGATGGCGATCAGGTCATAGATCTGGTCAAAGGGCTTGTTGAGCACCACCATTTTCCGGTAAATGGAATAGAAATGCTTGGGACGCCCGTCCACATCATAGTGGATGCCGGCCTCGTCCAGCTTGGCGCTGAGCTCCTCAATGACGGTGCGGATGTTCGCTTCGCGCTCTGCGCGCTTCATGCCCACCTTCTGCACCAGCATCTCATAGCCTTCGGGATCGATGTAGCGCAGGGACAGGTCTTCCAGCTCGGTCTTGATGGCGTACACGCCCAGACGGTGCGCAAGCGGCGCGTATATGTCCAGGGTCTCCCGGGCGATGGCCACCTGCCTGTCATGGGGCTGGAACTTCAGCGTGCGCATGTTGTGCAGCCGGTCCGCCAGCTTGATGAGCACCACGCGGATATCCTTGCTCATGGCAAGGATCATCTTTCTCAGGCTTTCCGCCTGGGCCTCCTCGCGGGTCTCAAAGTTCAGCTTGTTCAGTTTGGTCACGCCGTCCACCAGCCGGGCGACCTCGTCTCCGAACTCCTCCGACAGCATGCTCAGCGTGACGCCTTCGCAGTCCTCAACCGTATCGTGCAAAAGGCCCGCGGCAATGGTGGGAGGATCAATCATCAGCTCCGTGAGTATGCTGGCCACAAAGCACGGATGAATGAAATACGGCTCACCGCTTTTCCGCTTCTGGCCGGCGTGCGCATTTTCGGCGAAATGATAGGCTTTCTCCACCAGCAGATATCCGTCGCCGGGGTTATACTTCCTGACCCTGGCAATCATCTGGTCCAGCGGCATTTCCTTGAATGCAGTAAACAATGCTCCTCCTCCTCTCCCTGGCCGTCAGGCTTGCGGAATCTCCGCGCCTGCAGAGCGCACTGCACGCAGCAGCGCGCTGTCCATAAGGTCCACTTTATGCGGTGGCAGTATCCGGCATCTTCCGTCACGCTCCACCTTCAGAAGCTCCAGCTCCTCAAACACCGCGATGGCGAGCAGCTGCTGCTCCGCAGTGAAGCCGCCCATGACCGGAAGATGTTCCACCTGTCTTTCATGGACGCAGAAATCCCTGTAAAGTTCCCGGAGCGCTGCCGGCTGCATGTTCAGGGATGCCAGAAGCCCTGTCATGGCCGGGCCGGCATCCAGCGCGTGCAGTTCCGCTCTCGGGCACATTTCCCGGATCCAGGCCGCTTCGCCCGGGATCACGTCCCCGTCCAGAAAGACAATATGCTCCCATACATCCTGCAATTCCCCGATCCGGGGATGCACCAGCATGGTATTGAACGGCAGCTCATTTGCCGCCGCACCGGCGTAGATGTCCCAGCTGCCCCGGGACAGCACCTGCCGTGCCTGGCCGGGCTCGTGCGCGATGAGCAGAACGCCGCGGCCATATTCCCGCATGCGCTCCACCTCGGCAAGCCGGATGCGCGCAGGATGCGGTATAAGAGAATTCTGTTTCGACGCACAGTCTCTGATTTCCTGCAGGAAACCCATGAAAACCCCATTCCCCTGCGGAAAGCTCATGGCATTGGGCCGCAGGGCCTGGACCATGAGCTGTACGGAAACCCTGCCGGCGTACTCATTGATCTCCGGGCTGAACAGCACATCCACACGTTCCATGCCGGTGGATGCCAGGCTGCCTTTCCCGAAGGCGATCCCGCGCCTTATCTCGCGGCCCTGCGCCACTTCCAGCTGCAGGTGTGCCTGCTGCCTGCCCACGGCGCGCATCATCTGCACCTGCGCGTCATGCAGGTAGAACAGAGGCGCCGGGTTCCCGTTCCCGAAGGGCTCCAGGCATGCCAGCTCCCGGGCGAACTCCACGGTCACACCCGTCAGATCCAGCGGCAGGTCGTACTCCTTCTCCGGGATCAGGCACTGCAGATCACAGGTTTCCCGGATCACCGCGTTCAGGCGCCGGCGGAATTCCGGGATTTTTTCCGTCTCAATGGTAAGCCCGGCGGCCAGTTCATGCCCGCCGAAGCGTACCAGCAGTTCACTGCACGCTGTCAGCATTCTGTGAATGTTCACGCCTTCCACGGAGCGGCAGCTGCCCACCGCGGTTTCGCCCTGCACGGAGAGCACAATGGACGGCATATGATAGCGCTCGCAGAGCCGGCCGGCCGCGAGCCCGATCACGCCGTTCTCCCAGCCCTCGCCTTCCACCACCAGGCACACGTCCTGATAAAAGTCCGTACAGTCCTTCAGCTTTTTCAGGGCCTGGGCCACTACTTCCGACTCCACCTGCTGGCGGCGGCGGTTGTTCTCCTCAAGGTGCTGGGCCGCTTTCCGGCTTTCCTCCGGGTCTGTGCCCAGAAGGAGCTCCACGCACTGGTCCGCGGTTTCCAGGCGCCCGCCCGCATTGATCCTGGGGCCCAGCTGGAAGGCCAGGTGCGTGCTGGTCACCGGCGGCTTCACGCCCGCCGCCTCCATGAGCGCGCTCAGGCCCGGGCGCCGCAGTTTTCCCATTTCCTGCATGCCCCGGTGCACAATGATCCGGTTCTCCCCGGCCAGGGGCACAATATCCGCCACCGTGGCCAGAGCCGCCACATCACAGACCTCAAGGTCCCAGTCCGGTCCCAGCAGAGGTCCGGCCCAGGGCGTGTGCATCAGGCCCTGCACAATCTTCAGGGCCACACCGGCGCCGCAGAGCCGCCGGCAGGCATAGGTGCCCAGCAGCGGGTTCAGCACCGCGTCCGCCTGCGGAAGTTCCTCGGGCAGCGCATGATGGTCGGACACAATGACTTTCAGGCCAAGCTCCCGCGCCCTGCGCACTTCAGCCACTGAGGTGATGCCGCAGTCCACGGTGATCAGCAGCTGCGCACTTTTGGCGATTTCCTCCACCGCGTTCAGGTTCAGGCCGTAGCCCTCGCTGTGCCGTGAAGGGATCCGGTAGGCGCACCTCAGGCACATGCGCCGGAATGTCTGCATCAGGATGGTGGTGGCACACACACCGTCCACGTCATAGTCGCCGTACACCTGCACCAGCCAGTCCTGTTCACGGGCTTCATGGATCAGATCCAGGGCCCGGTCCATGTCCTGCATGGTCATGGGATCATGCATGTATGACCAGTCCGGGTGCAGGAATGCCTGCGCCTCCTCCGACGTTGAAATACCGCGGTTGCGCAGCAGCTGACTCATTTCCCGGGACAGGTTTCCAAGGGGCTGCGGCTGTTCGACGCCGCGTCTTACATATCTTTCCATGGTTGTTCCAATCTTCCAGAACGGAAAAGAGGGAGGAACCGCCGGGGTTCCTCCTTCCCTTTTCCAAGCCGAAACTTACGCCTTGCTGGCAGCCTTCTTGCGGCCCTTGCCGAGCTTGCCTTCCAGCATGGCCCAGACATAACCGTTGATCATGTTGGCGGAATACACGCCGGACAGAACACCGATGATGATGGGCAGCGCGAACTCCTTGATGGAGCTGACGCCCAGGATGTACAGCATGACAATGGTCACCAGGGTCGTCGCCGTGGTGTTCAGCGTACGGCCAAGGCACTCACGCACAGAGGTGTTGACCACCGTTTCACGGGAAACGGAAGGCATCTTCCGCACGTTCTCGCGGATACGGTCGAAAATCACGATGGTGTTGTTGATGGAATAACCCACGATGGTCAGCATGGCCGCGATGAACGTGGAGTTCATCTGGATGATGCTGCGCAGGATCACCATGAAGGAGAGCATGATCAGCACGTCATGCACCAGACCCAGCACGGAAGCGAGACCGGAAGCCAGGTCAAAGCGGATGGCGATATAGACCAGCATCAGGGCAGAGGCGATGACCACGGACCAGATGGCATTGCTGACCAGGGTACGGCCGGCCACAGGACCGACGTAGTTGACTTCGCCGCTGGCCTTCACGTCCGGATAGGTGGCGGAAATCTTTTCCACAAACGTGGACTGCACGGTCTGCACGTCTTCGGTATTGATGTCCTTGATGCGGACATTCACTTCATCCTTGTTGGCACCCTGCACGGTGACGGTTCCTTCCACGCCCATTTCCTTGAGCACGGCTTCCACGTCCGCCTGGGCCACTTCCTTGCCCATGTTGTACTGCATGGACATACCGCCGGCGAAATCAATGCCCTGATTGATGCCATGTCCGGTCAGCGTCATGATCAGAGCGATGACCATAATGGCGCAGGAGACAATCAGACAGATCTTGGAATGATTCTTGATGGTCATTTCTGCTCCTCCTTCACCTTGGAACTGCAGTACAGGCTGTGCTTGGTGCATCCAAGGTTCACGAAAATGTTCATGATCCAGCGTGTGATCACGACTGCGGTGAACATGGACACCACAACGCCCAGAAGCAGGGTCTTGGCGAAGCCCTGCACAGAGCCGGTGCCGTAGATCAGAAGCACGATGGCAGCAATCATGGTGGTCACGTTGGCGTCAAGAATGGCGCTCATGGCGTTGCGGAAACCGGCGCGCACGGAAGCCTTCGCGGGACGGCCGGCACGCATTTCCTCGTTAAAGCGCTCGTAGATGATGACGTTGGCGTCCACGGCCATGCCGATGCCGAGCACGATACCTGCAAGACCAGGCAGGGTCAGCTGGATGCCGGGGATCACAGCGATGAAGAAGAACAGCAGGATGATGTAGATGACCAGAGCCCAGGACGCCACCACGCCGTTGAGGCGGTAGCGCGCGAGCATGATGAGCATGACCAGCAGAATGCCGATCATGGCAGCCTTGATGCTGGTGCTCAGGGCTTCGTCGCCCAGGGTGGCGCTCACGGTATCCACCTTCTGCTGGGTCAGGACCAGAGGCAGGGCACCGGACTGAATCTGGGCGGCAATGGTCTTGGCGCGCTCTTCAGAGCCCATGCCGTTGATGACGCCGCTGCCGTTGGGGATGACGCTCTGCACGGTAGGCGCGATCAGGAGCTCGTCGTCCAGGTAGATGGAAATGGTCTTGCCGATGCTCTTGCCGGTCATGTCCGCGAACAGGGAGGCACCCTCGCTGTTCAGGGTGAAGGCCACCTGATGGTCGCCGTCAGCATAGAAGTAGGTAGCGGTCTGCACCTGCTTGCCGGTCATGAACTCCTGGCCGTTGGGATCACGGAAGGACAGTTCAGCGGGCGTTCCGATGAGGTCCAGCACGGCCTGCGGATCGGTGACGTCCGGGATTTCCACGCGGATACCTGTGCCGTTGTTGATCTTCTGCACGGTGCTCTCGGGATAGCCCTTGTCCGTCAGACGCTGCTGGATAACACCGATGGTGCCGTCCATCAGGGCGTCGAAGCTGCCCTCGATATCCTCGGGCTGCTCAGCACTGTATTCCACATACACACCGCCGCGCAGGTCCAGACCCAGAGCCAGGCTCTCGGGCCAGTTGTCCGCATTGGTGGTGGGGATCCAGGGCAGAAGGCGGTACAGCCCGCGGCCGTCCAGCTTCATGCCGTTCAGACCCAGAAAGCCGGCGCACAGCGTCAGCACCAGCAGAATGCACAGGCCGATAATCGCCCGGGTTCTGCTGTTGGTGTTCTTCTTTTTCCTGCTCATACAGCAATCTTCCTCCAAATATTGTGATGTGTTTCGGGTACGCGGGAAAGCCTTCCGGCTATCCCGGCATGCCTTCCGGCGGACACACCCAGTACACGCTCCTGTGCCAGGTCCAGCGGATCAGAAGCTGTCCGTTGCCGTCACCGGCCAGGGCCGGCAGCGTCACTTCGCAGCGCTCGCCTGCCGCCCTGGCATGCTCCCGTGGACCGGCATGCCAGGTCTGCTGCGCATAAGCGTCCGCCTGCCCTCCGGGATCCCGCGCAAGCATGGCGGATTCCCCGGCATATGACGGCATCGTCTCGGGGGCTTCCTCCACCGGTCCGCGCACCAGGCTGCGGCCCGCCAGCACAAGAAAAAAGAGAAACAGAGCGCACAGAAGCATTCGTCCCTGCCGCATAACTGTTCCTCCCCTTTCAAAAAGCAAAACTAGGAAGGATTATAGTAACCTTACGGCTTTCCGTCAAGTTTTTCCTGTGTCTGCGCCACCAGATACGCCATCCCCGTCAAAGATTCCCGCCCAATGGAAAAAGGGGAGCGGTTTCCCGCTTCCCCGTATCTCAGTAGGCCTTGGCAAAGTACATGACCTTTTTCGCCTGCTTGCCGCAGCACACGCAGGTTTCGCCGCGCCAGTACTTTTCCTGGTCAAAGGGCATGTTTCTGGAGCTTGCGTTGAACTTTTCCTTGATCTCGTCCTCGCAGGCCCGTTCGCCGCACCACATGGCGCGCGCAAAGCCGTTCTCCACAGCCTTGCCCAGCTCTTCCATGTTGCTGACTTCCACCGTGCGCGCATCCCGGAAGGCCTTGGCCTGGCGGAACAGCTCGGCCTGGATCTCACTCAGCAGATCACGCAGGTGATCGCAGATATTCTCCAGGGGCATGGTGGTCTTTTCGCACAGATCGCGGCGGAACACAGTCACGACGCCGTTCTCCAGATCCCGGGGACCGACTTCGAGACGCACCGGCACGCCCTTGAGCTCCCAGTCGTTGAACTTGAAGCCGGCGCTCACGGTGTCGCGGTCGTCCAGCTTCACGCGGAAACCGGCGGCCTTCAGGTCCTCGAACAGCTTGTTGCAGGCCTCGGTGACGCCGGGCTTGTGGCTGGCAATGGGCAGGATCACGGCCTGGATCGGGGCAATCTGCGGAGGCAGGCGCAGGCCGCGCTCATCGCCGTGGGTCATGATGATGGCACCGATGAGACGGGTGGAAGTGCCCCAGCTGGTCTCGTAGGCATACTCCAGCTTGCCGTCCTTGTTCTGGAACTGGATGTCATAGGCTTCGGAGAAGTTGGTGCCGAAGTTATGGCTGGTGCCGGCCTGCAGGGCCTTGCCGTCCTGCATCATGGCTTCCATGGAATAGGTGGCGCGGGCACCGGCGAACTTTTCCTTTTCACTCTTCTGGCCCACGTACACCGGCAGGGCCAGCACATTCTCTGCCACTTCGCGGTAGACTTCCAGCATCTTCAGGGTTTCTTCCTGGGCTTCCTCAGCAGAGGCATGCAGGGTATGACCTTCCTGCCACAGGAACTCGGAGGTTCTCAGGAACGGACGGGTGGCCTTCTCCCAGCGCATGACGGAGCACCACTGATTGTATTTCATGGGCAGGTCACGCCAGGTCTGGACCCACTTGGAGAACATGGAGCAGAAAATGGTTTCCGAGGTCGGACGCACTGCCAGACGCTCCTGCAGCTTTTCCTGACCTCCCTGGGTGACCCAGGCAACTTCAGGCGCAAAGCCTTCCACATGCTCGGCTTCCTTGAGCAGCAGGCTTTCGGGGATCAGCATGGGGAAATAGACATTCTCATGCCCGGTTTCCTTGAAGCGCCGGTCCATTTCCGCCTGGATGCGCTCCCAGATGGCATATCCATAGGGCCGGAAGATCATGCAGCCTCTGACCGGGGCATAGTCGCACAGTCCGGTCTGGGTAATGACATCCGTGTACCACTGGGAAAAATCCTCATTGCGGGGGGTGATGTGGGTTACAAACTCCTGTTTCTTGTCTGCCATGAACGTTTCTCCTCCTTCATTCCGGCAAAGACCCAAAAAAGCCTTCGCCCTTTACATATGCATGCAGGGACGAAGGCTGTATTTCAGCTTTCGCGGTACCACCCGGCTTAGAGCCCGCAGACTCTCACTTCATTCGATGACCTGTCCCTAACGCGGACGGACGGCGGGGATTGGCCGCAGCTCCGGACTGGGCGGTCACGGGACATGCGCGCATCTTCCACCGCCATGCGCTCGCTTTGGCTGTTTCCCGTCATCTGGTCCTTCATTGCCGATGGGCGGATTATACTCTTCCCGCCCCGGTTTGACAAGTTCCCGGGTGAATGAAAGAAAAGCCGGTCTCACTTTTCCGGCCGGAAATTTTATGGATTCCTGTCACATGAAAGGGAGTATTTTTCCCATTGAGAGAAAAAGTGTTTCAAGGCATATCCATTTTATCCTTGAAAAGGTGCTTTTCTGACGTTGAAAAAAACGCGAATTGGTGCAAGAATGGAAATTGATTTCCTTATTTCCAAAAAGGATCCGACAAACAGGCATAATGTGTCGCCGATTGAAGTAAAATCCGGAAAACGATATACATATTCATCACTGGGTAAATTTATCACCAGATTTCACGAGCAGCTGGATATTCCTTATATTCTGCACACAGCTGATTATTCTGAGAAGGATGGAATTGTCTTTCTTCCGGTGTATTGGACCTGGCTGCTGTAAATGGAATATGGATATTGCTGCAGGTAAAACAGTATTCCTTATCGACTATGATGCTGAAGACGGTCTCAGCATGCTGCACAGGCATAACGGCATCACGCTTGTCTGCCCGCCAGGCATATATAAGGATAACAAGGCTGGAAAAACCAAAATGTCATCATGCTCATCACAGGATCTTTCCGTCATTTCAGAAGAGCTGATTCAGGCAGAGAAAAGTGCAGACCAGCCTGATTGGAAAGATCATAACCCAGGAGGAGGATTTATCTATGCACATGCGAAAGAAAAAGTGGGCCCGGCCCGAGCTCGCGGGCTGTCCCTATTACGCGGCCTTTCCCGAAGACAAGCGAGGGCAGTGGCGGAAATGCTTTCCCGCTCAGCCCCACCTGCATCTGGAACTGGGCTGCGGAAAAGGCGTCGGCACCGCCGCGTGCGCTCTGCACAATCCGGATACCGGTCTTGTGGCGGTGGACATTTCAGATGACGTTCTCGGGGATGCCCGGCGCAACGCGGAGCTCGCCTTCGGTGGCCGGCCTGTGAATAACCTGTTTCTCGCCAAGCTGGACATCAGCTATATTGAGCATTTCTTTGGCCCGGATGACCAGGTGGAGCGCATTTACCTCCCCTTCAGCAATCCCTGGCCGCGCCGCCGGCATGCCAAGCGCCGCCTGACGCATCCGCGCCAGCTCATGCAGTACCGCACCTTCATGGCACCGGAGGGTGAAATCTATTTCAAGACCGACGATCTTCCGTTCTTCCAGGCTTCCCTGGAATACTTTGAGGCCTGCGGGTTTGAGACGGTCTATCTGACGCATGACCTGCACGCGTCCGGGTTCACGCCCAATTACGTGACTGAGCACGAAGCACACTTTTCCGCGCTGGGACTTCCCATTCATTTCGGCATCTTCCGCATGCTCCCGGGCACATTTGTCCCGGATTCGATGCGCTTCGGCATGCCGGGTGAGGATGAACCTGAAGAAGAGGACCGTTCTGAAGCAGTGGACGGGGCTGTGTAAAAGGAGGCTGACGCATGGAAATGGATAACGTGAACGTGGAACAGGTGGAAGAAACCATCGCGCTGTTCTCCAGCATGGACCTGAAGACCGCCGTCCGCGGACTGCTCTTCCTGGTGGTGGGACTGGTCCTCGTACGGCTTGCGCTGATGCTTCTCAGCCATATGCTGAAAAAATCCAGAACCATCCCGGCATCCGCGCACACCATGATCAAGACACTGATGCGCATTCTTCTGGATGTCGTGGTGGTTCTGGCTGCGGCCAATACGGTGGGCATTCCCATCACATCATTCATGGTGTTCCTGTCGGTCATCGGCATTGCCATATCCCTTGCCGTTCAGGGCATTCTGTCAAACTTTGCGGGCGGCATTCTGCTGCTGGTCTCAAGACCTTTTGCCATCGGTGATTTCATTGAGTGCGGAAGCGTGTCCGGCACTGTGCTGGACATCACCATGCTGCACATCAAGCTTCAGGCGCCGGACCGGAAGGTCGTCTATCTTCCGAACTCCACGGTCTATTCATCCATTCTGACCAACGCGTCCATCTCCGCCATCCGGCGTGTGGATGTGAGCGTGTCCGCTTCCTATGACAATTCGCCCGCCCAGGTGCGCGAGGCGGTTCTGGACCTCACCCGGACCATTCCCGGAATTCTCCAGGACCCGGAGGTTCATGTGCATGTGGAAAACTATGGCGACAGCGCCATCGGCTATACCATCTGGGCGTTCTGCGAGGGAAAGGATTTCCTGACTGTCAAGTATGCGCTGCTGGAGGGACTCTATGACGCCTTCAGGGCGCACTCCGTGGAAATGACCTATCCGCATATGAACGTGCACATGCAGGACGGCTGAACGCTTACTTCATGAGCCTGTCCAGTTCGGCGCCTACTCTTTCCCTGAGCTCATTGAGCTTTTCCAGGGTGGGGATATTCTGCCCCGCGTACATGTCATCCACCTGCCAGACCGGGCCCGGCAGCGGCGTGTCCCCCGCCCTGCGCGGGAAGATATGCCAGTGCATGTGCCTGCCCTTGCCGTTGCCCAGAAGCTCATAATTGATCTTGTCGGGATGGAAGGCATTCTCCACGGCCTCCGCCGTCATAGCCATGTCCCGCAGGAAGGCCTGACGGAACTTGGGCGCCAGCTGGCTGAGCTCCGTGGCATGCTCCTTGCACAGAAGCAGGGTGTAGCCCTCAAACCGCTGATGGTCCCCGATGACCACATACCCGGTCTCGAGTTCCCGGACAAAATACGGGTTCAGGTGCTGCTGGATCTTGTCAATGCGGTCGCAGATCAGGCAGACGGAAGCGGGCTGGTGCAGATTGCGCCGGTAATACATGGCCGGAAACGTCTGACTCCCGTCCGTTTTTGTGAACTCCGTATCGCGCATGTATTCCATGCCCAGCTTTTCCATGACGCGCCGGCTCTTGGTGTTTTCCGAGGCGAACACCCCGTCAATAGCTTCCACCGGCCGTGTCTTCTGGATATGCGCCATCAGGGCCTGGATCATCTCACCCGTGTACCCGTGTCCCCACTGGTCCCGGCGCAGGTTATACCCGATCTCCCAGGCATTGCGCTCCGGATGCCAGGTGAGTCCGCCGCTTCCGATGAGCTCGCCGGTGCTCTTGAGCACAATGCCCTCATCGTATACGTCCGGATCGTCGGGATTCCTCGATTCCAGCCAGGCCCGGACATCCGCCACGTCATGGTACAGCGGATAGATCATGTACTTATTCACTTCCGGATCCGAACCCCAGAGAAAGACCGCCTCCGCATCCGCAGGGGTCAGCGGCCGAAGAAACAGGTGTTCCGTCTCAAGATAAACTTTCATACTCCGCCTCCATTCCATATATCCTGCATGACAAACGCGGTCTCCGGCACCTGCCGGGGACCGCTGCTTTTTACGGATGATTCCGGTAATAGTTGATCAGGCAGCCGTCCACAATAATCTGACGCTCGTCCTCGGTCAGTGCACCGGTGGACAGTTCCGTATCCAGAACGGTACCGTCCGCTTTCACGATATAGGCTCTGATACAGGGCCGGTTTTCCAGGACCGCCTGACGGATCTCGGGCACATAGACATAGTCATCCAGTGCCATGTCCTCAGGATGCTCGGTCACAAACGGGGTCATGCCCCAGTTGATGCAGTTGGAGCGATAGCGCTTTGTGGCATACTGCCGCGCGAAGTTCGCGCTTCCGCCCATGACGCGCTGGCAGGAAGCCGCCTGTTCGCGGGCGCTGCCGTCACCGGGCATGTTCGCATACAGCGCGGACCCGAGATCGGTATGCTCCGCATCCGTGTGCACGCCATGCGCTTCCAGGGCGGCATACACCTTCTTCACTTCTTCGTTGAGTCCGAGCCCGGCACGGCGGTCACGCTCCATCTGGCGCACAGCCTTGCTGCGGGGCACGTACTGCGGATCCCGGCGGGACAGGGCGAACTCAGACAGGCGCTCGGGGTTCGAGCGGTAGGAGGACGTCTCTCCGGAGGGGATCAGCTCATCCGTGGTGGTCACGGGGTCTGTGATATATGAGCAGATCTTCACAAGCAGCGCATCCGTGAGCTCCGGCATTTCCGGCCAGTCCTTGATATTGGGGCCGAAGCGCAGCTCGGCTTCCGCTTCCGGATGTCCCCAGCCGTTGTAGACGCGCTTTTCATAGATGGCCTTCTCATAGTGATAGGCCGGGTTCGTATACTGCACGTTCAGGTCCGACGCTGCCGTGAGCCGGCCGCCATAGCGTGCCGTGGCCGCCACGGAGCGCGCATCCATGAGCGCCACTGCGCTGATCTGACCTTCCCCGGGCTTGGAGCCTTCGCGGTTGGGGAAGTTGCGGGTGGTATGCCGGATAGAGAACTCGCCGTTGGCCGGGCAGTCACCGGCGCCGAAGCAGGGACCGCAGAAGCACTCGCGCATGAGCGCACCGGCACTGATCAGGTCAGAGGCACAACCGTTGCGGATCAGTTCCGCCATGGCCGGCATGGAGCCCGGATAGATGCTCAGCGTAAACGCGCCGTTGCCGCAGCTCGCGCCGCGCAGGATATCCGCCGCCGCGCAGATATTGTCAAACGTACCGCCGGCACAGCCCGCGATCTCGCCCTGCTCCACCCAGATTTGGCCTTCCCGCAGCTTGCTCATCAGGTCCATGCGCACGCCCTTGAGCTGGCTGTTCGCCTTTTCCTCCACTTCGTGCAATATGTCTGCCGCGTTCTGCTGCAGTTCATGGATGGTGAACACATTGCTGGGATGCATGGGCATGGCAATGGAGCACTCCACGGTGCTCAGGTCCACATAGATGCAGCGGTCGTACCAGGCGCACGCTTCCGGTCTGAGCTCGTGATAGTCCTCTTCACGGCCGTGCATGGCCAGGTACTCGCGCACCTTTTCATCCGTCACCCAGATGGAGGACCAGCAGGTGGTCTCCGTGGTCATGACATCAATGGCATTGCGGTATTCCACCGAAAGCCCGTCAATCCCCGGGCCCACGAACTCCATGACCCGGTTCTTCACGAACCCGTTGGCATACACCGCGCCGCAGATGGTCAGCGCCACGTCATGCGGGCCCACGCCGGGCACAGGCGTGCCCGTCAGGTACACGGCCACCACTTCCGGACGCGCAAAGTCATAGGTGCGGCCCACCAGCTGCTTGGCCAGCTCACCGCCGCCCTCGCCCACGGCCATGGTGCCCAGAGCACCGTAGCGGGTATGCGAGTCGGAGCCCAGAATCATCTTTCCGCAGCCGGCCATGGTCTCGCGGTTGTAGGAATGGATATTGGCCATGTTGGTGGGCACATAGATGCCGCCGTACTTATGCGCCGCGGACAGCGCAAACTTATGGTCATCCTCGTTGATGGTGCCGCCCACCGCGCACAGGCTGTTGTGGCAGTTGGTCAGCACATAGGGCAGCGGGAACTCCTTCATGCCCGATGCCCGGGCCGTCTGGATAATACCCACATAGGTAATGTCATGGCTGGTCATGGAATCAAACCGCAGACGCAGCTGATCCATGTTATCGCTTTTGTTGTGTGATCTGAGAATACCGTAGGCCATTGTGCCTTTCCGGAGTTCTTCCTTGTCCGGAACAATCCCCGTCTTTCCGGTCAGTTCCTCCGGATCCGTATACAGGTCCGTGCCGTTGACCAGATAGGCGCCTGATTCATAGAGCCTGATCATGTCTTCCCGCCTCCGGTAAGTTTCTTGCGCCCGGTTCTTTCCGGGTACTGGCATTATACTCTATCCCGGCGTGACCTGTCACGGTCCGTACACCGGAAATACACCCGCCTCTTTCAGTCTTCCGCTCCCGCGCTTTCCGTGGCAAGCGTCGCGGTGCCGTGCAGTCCGAATTTCAGGCCTTCCGCAGAGTCAAGGCGGATGATCACGCCGTACTCGGACTCCTCCGCTCCGTCATTTTCCGGGACGGCCAGCACCTTTTCCACCACGCCCTGAACGCTCGCGTTGTACCGTGCCTCAAACTCCACGCTCACCCGGGTTCCGGGCACCACTCCCTTTCCCGTTCCTTCGCCAGGCACTGCCAGCTCCGGAGAAACAAAAAGGGGAAGCACATGTGCGCCTCCCCTCACCCGTTACAGAAGATAGATATTGGCCTTCCGGCACGCCTCGGCTACGTCATCCGGCCATATGGAAGCCTGCACTTCGCCCACGTGGGCCTTGCGGAGCAGGTATACGCACATACGGCTCTGTCCGATGCCGCCGCCGATGGTCTGGGGCAGTTCGCCGTTCAGAAGCGCCTTCTGGAACGGGAGCTCAGCCCTTTCCTCGCATCCGCGCTCCTTCAGCTGGCGTCTCAGGGATTCCGGATTCACGCGGATGCCCATGGAACTGATTTCCAGCGCGATGTCCAGAAGCGGATCGTACAGGAAAATGTCGCCGTTCAGGTTCCAGTCGTCATAGTCAGGTGCGCGCCCGTCATGAATCTCGCCGCTGCGCAGCTTGCCGCCGATGCCCATGAGGAACACGGCGCCGTACTTGCGCGCCGCGCGGTATTCCCTTTCCTTGGGGCTCAGTTCCGGATACGCGTCCTCCAGTTCCTGGCTGGTCACGAACGTGATCTCATCCGGCAGTTCCGGCTTGATGAACGGATAGTTGGCGCACACAAAACCCTCGGTCTTGCGCAGGGTCAGATAGATCTGCCGCACAATATGCTTCAGTGTTTCCACATTGCGCTCATCCGGCCCGAGAATCCGCTCCCAGTCCCACTGGTCCACGAAGATGGAGTGGATATTGTCCGTCACCTCATCACGCCGGATGGCGTTCATGTCCGTGTACAGGCCCTCGCCTTCCTGGAACCCGTAGTTCTTCAGGGCAAGGCGCTTCCACTTGGCCAGGGAATGCACGATCTCCACCGTGCGCCCGGTCTCCAGCACGTCAAAGGACACGGGACGCTCCACGCCGTTCAGGTTGTCGTTCAGACCGCTTTCCGGGAACACCATGATCGGGGCGGACACACGCGTCAGATTCAGTGCCCGGGCCAGTTCCGTCTCAAAGAAGTCCTTGACCAGCTTGATGGCAATCTCGGTATCCCGATGGTTGAGTACCGGATTATAGTCTCTTGGGATGATCAGATTCATATGCTTTATCCTTTCCCGGGCATCTGCCCGCATCAAATCATGTCACGCCTTCTGCACCCTGAGGCCGAGCTGCGCGCCTATGCGCTCTGTTTCCCCGGCGGACACCACCATGCTCACCTCGCTGCCCTCGTCCGTATAATTCTCCGAGAGCACGCGACCCAATTTCCTGAGCCTCGACAGCTTTCCGTACTCGGCAAAGGGCACAAACACTTTTATTTCCTCACTGCCCTGCCGCAGAAGCTTCCGGACTTCCTCCAGCATGGTCTCAAGGCCTGTCCCGGCCTTGGCGGAAATCGGAATCCCGCCGGGGATGATGGGCATGTCCTCAATAAGGTCGCACTTGTTGATCACATGCAGTCTCGGCTGCTCCACCGCGCCGAGCTCCGCGAGCACTTCCTCCACGGTGTCCTTCTGCTCCAGCACATCCGGGGATGAGCCGTCATGCACCAGCACCAGCACGTCCGCCGCGGCGGCCTCCTCCAGGGTGGAACGGAAGGCCTTGACCAGGGTATGCGGCAGCTTGCGGATGAATCCCACCGTGTCCACGAGCAGGAACGGCTGTCCCTTTCCGTCCTCCACCCGGCGCGAAACCGCGTCCAGTGTGGCGAACAGCTTGTCCTCGGCAAGCACCTGTGAGTCCGTCAGATGATTGAGCAGCGTGGACTTACCCGCATTGGTATAGCCCACCAGCGCCACCACCGGGATTTCCCGGCGCACGCGCTGCTTCCGGCGGATATCCCGCTGGCGCTCCACCTCGTCCAGGCGCCTGCGCAGTTCCGTCATGCGCTCCCGGATCCGGCGGCGGTTCATTTCCAGTTTCGATTCACCCGGTCCGCGGGTGCCGATGCCGCCGCCGAGACGCGAAAGCACCGTACCCATGCCGAGCAGTCTTGCGCTCTGGTATTCCAGCTGGGCCAGCTCCACCTGCAGCTTGCCTTCACTGCTGCTGGCGCGCTGGGCGAATATGTCCAGGATCAGGGTAGTGCGGTCAATGACGCGCACCCGGAGCATCTGTTCCAGATTCCGCACCTGAATCCCGCTGAGTTCCTCATCAAAGATGACCAGGTCCGCCTCCAGCGCCTGGCACTGCAGTGCCAGTTCCTCCGCGCGGCCGCGGCCGATGAACGTGGCTGTGTCCGGCTTGTCCCGCTTCTGCAGAAACATCTGCACCACCACGGCGCCGGCTGTCTGGGCCAGCTTGCGCAGCTCCCGCAGGGATTCCTGACTCTCAATGCCCATGAGCACGGCGCGCTCCGGGCCCTCGCTGGTTTTGTCCTGGGCTCTGCCCACCAGGGCATCGCTTTCCAGGATCTGCTGCATCCACGCGTCTTCCGGCAGCTTATACCACATCACCGGGCCGGCGAGCATGATCTCTCCCTCGCCCACGAGGAAGCTGGCCTGCACCGTCACGGGTTCGCCATTTTTCACGCCCACAGCCACCATGCTGTCATAGCGGAAGGACTTGAGCGCGCTCAGGTCCACCTCGCTCAGACGCCCGTCACCGCCGGGATGCGTATGGACGCAGCGCACGCAGCTCAGGCGCGACTGGCTGCGGCGCAGGGAAAAGTCCCTGAGCTCCACGTCCCGGTCCGTGCCCACGCACACGTCCACGATCTCCCCGTCCCGCGTGATGTACAGCGCGATCTCGCGGTTGAGCATGCCTGTGAACCTTGCCAGGATCTTCATAAGATCCCTGGGCAGGAACCGGTCCTCATCCATTTCATACTGATAAAGTTCCGCGAGCTGCGCGATGATGGAGTCCCGGATGCCCTCCAGATTTCCATGCACTCTCTGTGCTTCTGTCATACCCTGTCCTTTCAGTTGCCGCCTGTATGGCAGTCGATCAGGCGCTCATACTCTTCCACCACGCGCTCCATGATCGTATCCCAGCTCTTGGGAATGGTATGCATGGCCTGCTCACCCACGGACTTCACATCCGGCAGTGCGCGCACAATGGTTTCGCAGATGCTTTCCGCCGATTCGTCCGGGGAAATAAACCCGTTGTACCCGTCGATCACGCCCTCGGCGGAGCAGGAGTCCTTCACCACCAGGCCAGGCGTGCCCATGACCGCGGCTTCGCGCAGGACCATGGGTGCGTTGTCATACAGTGACGGGAACACCAGCAGGTCTGCCAGGTGATACAGCGCCATGAGTTCTTCGCGGTCACGCATGAATCCCAGGAACTGCACCTGATCCCGGATGCCCAGGCTCTCCGCTTCCCGGACAATGGCGTCATAGTCCGGGCCGTCCCCGGCGGTCAGCAGCTGGAAGGGCAGGCCGCGCTCCTTCAGCATACGGCAGGCGCCGAGGATGCCGTGCAGGTTTTTCTTGTAGTTATGCTGGCCCACAAACAGCAGCACCGGCACATGCTCCTGAAGCGTCACGCGCTCCATCAGGCGCTGCCGGCCCTCCTCGCTGGGCTCCTCATGATTGGTGCCGTTTTCCATGATCAGGATCTTGCCGCGGTATCCGTAGTCGTGCAGCACCTGGGCTGTGGCGTTGTTCACCGTCCACACGCCGTCGCAGCTGTCATAGAAATGCACCAGCTTTTTCGTGACGCTCTCGGCCAGGAACCTGGACTTGGTCTTGATCAGCACATCATCGTAATACTTGGAATGGAAGGTGGACACCAGCGGAATATCCCGTTTTTTTGCGATGGCATGCGCTTCATGCCCGGCCAGGAACGGCGACTGCGCATGCACGATGTCAAAGCTGATCTCATGGAGCTTTTTCTGGAAGAACGGGTCCAGTCCCGGAAGGCCCATACGGAAAAGCTCGCCCGGCACCTTCAGGCTTGCCGAAAGAATCACGCGGAAGTCCTCGGGCCTCTCCACATCCCTGTTGTTCGGAGCAATATAGTAGACTTCATGGCCCATCTTCCCAAGCGTCTGGCAGTACGCCTGAGTGACACGGCCCACCCCGTCCACCTGCGGCGGATAGGTATCCACAAACTGTCCGATTACCATATATCGATCCTCCTGTACATATGCCCATACGGCCATACGCCGCTTCGGGGGTCAAGCTGCTTTTCCCTGTTTGCTGTCCTTCCGGCCTTTCATGCGCAGATAGACCGCGCAGATCAGAATCGACGCCATGGACGCGGCAGGCGCCGCAATGCCCATGGGCGCCAGCGAGTCCGAAGACAGGGAAAGCATGAAATAGGTCAACGGTATCCTGACCAGGAAGGTGGCCACCATGGAGTGGAAAAAGCAGACCATGGATTCGCCCCTGCCGTTGAGATACGCATTGATATTGAACACAAACGCTGTAAGGATGCAGTCCAGGCTGTAGGTCCCGATGTATCCCGCGCACGCCGCGACCACGTCATGGTCCCTGGAGAACACCGAGGCCAGGGATTCGGGCACCACCCAGCACAGAAGTGCCACCACGCTCCCGCAGACAAGCGAGTATCCGATGCCCCAGCCTGTGGCCTGCACGGCACGCTTCTGCTGTCCGGCCCCGAGATTCTGGGCCACCATGGTGGCCACAGCCGAGGAAAAGGCACCCGGGATCAGGAAGGCAAAGCTCATCAGCTTTTCCGCCACGCCCACCGCGGCACTGGCCGTGACGCCCAGCGTATTGATCATGGCCGTGATCGCCATGAAGGAGATGTGCACCAGCACGTCCTGAAACGACAGCGGCAGGCCGACCTTCAGGATATGGCGCATTTCTTCCGCCCGCGGCCGGAACATGTCACGGCGCACAGGAAAGCCCACGCCTCTGTGCATGAGATGCCAGAGTCCGAACACAAGCGATACCGCCTGGGCCGCCACGGTGGCAATCGCGGCGCCGGAAGCGCCCATGCCGAAATGCCCCACCAGCGTAAAGTCCAGCACAATGTTCACGACGCAGGCGATGGATATGAACAGCAGCGGCGTTCTGGAATCGCCCACGCCGCGGTAAATGGCGCTCACGGCATTATATCCGATAATGAACGGAAGTCCAAGTGAGCATATGCGCACATACGCCCGGCAGTCCTCCACGGCCTCCGGCGGCGTCTGCATGAACCGGATCAGCGTATTCCCGAAGAGAAGCATCAGCGGCGTCAATATCACCGCCAGGAGCAGGAACAGCGTGCCCGTGTTGCCCACGGCCGTGCCGGCGCCTTCCATGCTGCCCTCACCGATTCTCCGCCCGATGCGCACCGTGCCGCCCATGGATATGCCCATGGCAAAGGCTGTGGCTATGACCATCAGCTGGGATCCCACCGATACTGCCGATACCGCCGGTGCGCTTCCGTACTGGCCGACCACCAGAAGGTCCACAGCGCCGTATACGGACTGCAGAAAGCTCGCCAGCAGGAAAGGCAGCGCGAACCGGACAACGGTACCGGGAATGCTGCCCGTAAGAAGGCGGTTGCTGCTCTTATCCAAGACCTGTTCATCCTCCGTTTCCATCATGCAGACATGCTGCATGCGCCATCTTAACACAAGCGGCCGTCTGCGTCCATATCCGGGCATTGCCAAAGGGAATGGCTTCATGTATAATGTCGGCGCAACGAAGGAAGGAGGTACCGCACGCATGGATAATCAGGACATGGAGCGCGATCTGATTGAGATCTACGACGATGAGGACAATCCGATTCTGACCGAGGTTCTGGACTATTTTTTCTACAACGGTGAAGAGTATGTGCTTCTGGCCGTAGTCAACGAAGAAGAGGAAGAAGAAGAGACCGACGAGCCCCTGGAAGTGGACTGCTTCGTCATGAAGGTCCGCGAATTCACCGATGAGAACGGTGAAGAAATGGAAGAGTTCATTCCCGTGGATGATGACGATCTGGAAGGCAAGCTTCTGGAAGTGGCCACCCAGTATCTGGATGAACTGAACAATCCCGAAACCGAAGAAGAATGATCCAAGAGCCGCAGCATTACCGTTGCGGCTTTTCTTCTGTATGGACGCCGCCCGGTTCCCGCCGGCGGCAGGAAGGAGCTCTTCATGGGAAACTACCGCAATTTCCGGCTGGCCACCTATTTTGTGGCCAAAGCCGCCGCCCGGATCACCCGGGAAGAGCTGGAAGACCAGCTCGCCTTCTTTGAGCGCTACCTGCGCCTGGACAAGGTATACCTTGAGCCCTGGCGCGGACTTATGGCCTCCTCCGAACAGATCCGGATGATCCAGGGCGTGCTGCGCGACTGCGGCATTGAAGTGGAGGGCGGTCTGACCACCGTCATCCCCACGCCGGAAGGCGCCGAGCCCAAGCCGCGCATGTTTGAAACCTTCTGCTACAACGATCCCGGCATGCGTGAAAAGCTCCGGGAAGTCAGCGCGTTCATGGGCCGGCATTTCAGGCGCTTCATGCTGGACGATTTCTTCTTCACGGACTGCACCTGCGCCGACTGCATCCGTGAGCGCGACGCCTACAACAAGGTCCACGGCATCACGGACGGCAGCTGGAAAGCCTACCGGCTGGACCTCATGCGCCGGGTGACGGAAGAGGACATCATCGCGCCGGCACGCCGGGAGAACCCGGACTGCCAGGTGGTGATCAAGTATCCCAACTGGGCCGAGAGCTATCAGGAAACCGGCTACAATCCCAGAGACCAGCGCGAGATCATTGACGGGCTCTACACCGGCACGGAAACCCGGGACCCCGTGACCACGGACCAGCACCTGCCCCGGTACCTGAGCTTCTCGCTCATGACCTATTTTG
>CAMNDE010000014.1:0-51380 GCA_946534895.1 uncultured Clostridia bacterium | reverse complement strand
AGGGTAATTGCAATCAAAAGCTGCTGTCCAGATGGGCAGCAGCTTTTTTTGTAGCACAGAGAAAACAAAAAATAATAACGCGAAACGCGGATAATAGTTCTGAACCAAATTAGACTCAATACATTATTACCACCAACTAAAAAACTATTCAAACAAAATTATAAACACAAATTTGGTACTATAATAAAATAAGTTCCAGAAAAGTGTTGCATTTATATTGCGAATGATTTACAATTACAGGCAAAGAAGTGAAGTTAATTTTAAGGATCGACAGCGAGAATAGGAGGAATGTTTAGTTCACGGGGAAAACACATGGTCATGCCACTGTAATAGGGCTGGTTAGTATCCGACTCCTTGCCAGTAGATGAATCTGCGAAAAACTGGTTCTGTAAGAATGCGTTTGCTTTCTATGCGGAAGAAAGGAGAAACATGACCAGAGCAGTTGCAGCCGTGTTGTTGGGATCAATGCTTTTCTTGTTCTGTTTTTTGGGAAGATGTGAAAGTACTGTCACGCTGACAATTGAAAACGATGTGAAAGGTCATCAATATTTTGCCTATCAGCTGTTTTCCGGTGATGTAGAAGAACTCGATGGTAAAAAAGTGCTATGTAATTATAGATGGAGTGAAAGTGTCAACGTAAAGGAATTCGTAAAAATAATTCGAAGGAACATGTCAGGACCGGAAAAGAAAAAATATCCAATACTATTAGAAAATCCCGTGAAACCTGAGAAGGTTCTTACGGAAATGATGGCCTATTTCTCTGAACTGTTACCGACGGACCCTAAAAAATACTTTAAGATTATATCGGAAACGTTGAATAACGAAAGCCTTGGTAATGCCCCTAATATAGGTACATGGATGGACGGGAAATATGTTTTTAAGGACCTTCCTTCAGGATATTATGTTATTGTGGATAAACTCCTGGGGACAGAAAATCCGCCGTCGGAAGAGTTACTAGAAAAAACAGCGAAGGAGGATCTATTTGCTGACCGTGAACATTTCATGCTGATCCAGGCCAGTGAAAGCACAACCGTATTTCCCAAAAACGCCGCACCTACATTAAAGAAAGAGGTGGCGGTTTACGGATCAGGGAGAATTCCATATACAGAGAAACAGGATGGTCCTGACAGCATAAAATGGAAGCATACGGAGGTTTATGGAATACAGGAACCGATTGTATATCAGCTGACAGCTGATGTGCCTGAATATGCGCAGACTTATAACGAATACACTTTGAAAATCGTTGATGTATTGCCTAAGGGATTTGATCTGCATGATGAGGATGATATAGCACTTTTTTGGGGTGCAATTAATGCAGCAGGTTCCTGTGATGAACTAGGAATGGTCAGCAATAAAGGAGAAGAACCGGTTTACGAGGTTAATATAAACAGGGAAGCGGAAAAGACAACACTTACAGTTACTGTATATTTGCGTTACAATTCAACATTTAGGTATTATGATGGCCTCGGAGATGCTGACCGAGTGCAGGCAGTGCGAGTCCGTTATAAAGCCTACCTTAACAATGAGGCAGAGGTATTTCCAGGTAAGAATCAGAATACAGCACGTATGTATTACAGGAACGATCCAAGAACCCAAGGCTGGGGGAAAACCAAGGATGTGGATGCAATAGTTTATACCGGGAAACTGACTGTCAGGAAAGCAGATCCTGCACATAATCTGCTGAAGGGAGCTGTCTTTGAGCTTTCAAGACTGAACAATGAAGAATTTGAGATTTTGACTATAATTGATGACAGTGACGGGAACTTGGATGGCAAATTTGAATTTGTCGGAATTGGACCAGGTGTTTACAGACTGCGGGAGACAACAACGCCAAATGGGTATAATGCACTGCCGGGAGATGTTTTTTTCCAGGTGCGGAAAAATGAGGTCAATTCCGGTGTTTCGATACAGTGTCTGGACAAGAGCGGCACATTGCTCAAAAATCTGAGCAGTGTACAGAATGTTTATATGCCGGAGTTAACGCTGGAACAAGATGGATGGATGATGGAAATCATTAATACGGCAGGAATACAGCTCCCTTCCACTGGTGCGGCAGGAACAGTCCTTATTTATCTGGCAGGTGGAATACTGGTTATATATGCCCTGACAGGATTTGTATTTCAGCGTATTAAGCGTCTGGTAATCCATTCCTGAAGCGTGTCTGCATCATTCCATTTCAGCGGCTGGATATGCTCAATCCAGCCGCTTTTCAGATGATGGAAATCTATAGTATACTATTTTGGTGGCATTGTGTAACGGCGTATGGGAATCAGTCAATGACTGGCCGTTTTCTAAATATCCCAGCGAATTCTTGGAGAAATGGATTGCTGATGATAACGACTGCCTTCATTGCGCAACAGTATAAAAATCGCTATAATTGAACTGCTCCGAAAGATGCAAGTGCTTTATGAGGAGGTTACTCAATTGCCAGTTAAACCAGTTTACTATCGCGCTCCACTTAATGGTCTGTCATTGTTTCCGCTTGGCCCTGGACAGGTGAAAACAAATGATCCGACGATTAAGAATATCTATACAATTCTGAAAAAATCGAGTGGTACATGCAGAACCTGGGAAGCTGCTTTTCTACTGGAATGCATGCTTTATGATGATCCTTCGGCAGCAGGAACCGTTGATCTCATCAGGCAGGCCTTTGCTAAGCAGCAAGAAAACGGAGAGTTGAATTGCCCTGTTGCAGACGCTTTGTCCATTACCAGAGCAGCTTTGCGTGTCTATGAGCATACGAATGACCGCGGCATACTGAAACAGGTCTCAGCCTGGTGTGGATGGTGTTATGCACATTGGGATGAGATAATACAGTGCAGGGAGATCAGGGTAAATCCCGGAGAACTGATGGAACTTGCTGTAAAAATGTACCTTTATACTGGCTCGAGCGGTTATCTGCAGATATGTGAAAAGCTGTATGCAGATGCTATGCAATGGAACCGGATTCTGAAGGCTTTTTCACAGCGTCTTCCATTTTCACAGACTATCAAATGGGAAGAACTTGAAACCCATTTGCAGCAGGAGAATGGCACTGAAGGTTATTACGGTGTGCTGCATATGTCTGCACAGGCGGAAAAAATAGCCGATGGTCTCAGAGGTGTTTTGTATAATAGTATATTCAAGGGAGCTCTGGACGACAGCAGCGCTCCTGAGACAGCCTGGAAAAGACTGAAAAAATGGCATGGCATTCCCTGCGGAGGCACTACTGCGGATGATGTCCTGGAAGGTGCTGCACCGTCGTTTTCGACGACAGCTGCCTCTTTGGCTGCATGGGCTGAAGCTTTTTCTGCCTGTTCAACCAGAGAACACTCCGGGTGGGCGATTGATGAACTGGAGTGCCTGATTTACAACGGGTTGAAAGCCTGCATGCAGTCAGAAAATGTGGTGACGGCCTTTAGAGTGAATCAGCTTGATTCTGCAGGTGGCATGCGCGCCTGCTATCATATCGAGAATGATGATCAGGATTATGCGGTTCACAGGCTTGCCAAAGCATGGGCTGCTGTGTATATGCATGCGGTCATGACCACACCGGATGGGTTTTCTGTTCAGCTTTATCTGCCTGGTTCCTACACCCTTGCAGTGCATGAGCAGGCGTGCAGAATCCATATTGACTGTTCAACGGGAGTTTCGCTCCAGATTCAGACAAAAAAGCCTTTCCGTGGAACGATTCGGCTGAGAAAAGCAGAATGGATGAGAAATTTCCGGGTCATGATCAATGGAGAGGAAACCACTTTTGAAACAGAAGCGGAACAATTTGCTGTTTTGAATAGAGAGTGGAACCCCAGCGACCGCATTGACCTTCAGTGGGATCGTGCTGTCTATACTGTGGAGGGGCATCATCACGGAATCGCCGTATTCTGTGGCGCAGATCTGATGAGTTTTCCAGTGAAGGAACATGAAGAATGGAAGTATGGGGCAGCTGGAGAACCGATGATTTCGGATAATCAGGTGGTGCTTCCTGTGAAAGTGATTTCCGACTGGAAGGCTGAAAATGGGATCCCCGAAGATATTCCTGTATTTCCTGTTTCCAGCCATCATGAAGAACAGATACAGTTGGTCAGATTTTCAGAAGCCGGGGAAAGGATTACGGTGTTTCCGCAGTGCAGGAACAAGTGATGGATGTGCGGCTTGCACCACTGGCCGGCGTTTCTGACTGGCCGTTCAGAAAACTGTGTTTTGACCAGCAATGTGACGGTGCTTATACTGAAATGGTCAGCGCACAGGGATATGTTTATGCGGGAAAACAACAGGCTGTCAGAAATCTTCTGATACGGGACAAACATGAAAAGAAGCTGATTGTCCAGATTTTCGGAAAAGAACCGGGAATTATGGGAGAAGCAGCAAAGCGATTATGCGAGACCATGCTGTTTGATGGAATCGATATCAATATGGGCTGCCCTGTCCATAAAGTTGTTTCAAATGGAGAGGGCTGCGGGTTGATGAAAACCCCGCTGCTGGCCGGGAAAATTATGAGCGAAGTGGTGAAGCAGTCGTCACTTCCTGTTTCCGTAAAGATGCGGCTTGGATGGGATGCAGATCATATTAACTGCGTGGAAATCGCTAGAATTGCAGAGGATTCTGGCATACGGGAGATAACGGTACATGGCCGCACCAGAACCCAGATGTATTCCGGACATGCTGACTGGACGGAGATAGCCCGGGTTCGGCAAAGTGTTTCCATTGGTGTAATAGCGAACGGTGACATTATCGACGCTGATACGGCCTGTGAATGCATGCGTATTACAGGCGCGGACGGTGTCATGATCGGACGCGGGGCGATGGGAAATCCGTGGATTTTCCGGCAGATCAAAGATCAGCTGGGAGGGCAAGCGGCTTACGTTCCTTCGGCAGAAGAGAAGTATGCAGCAGTAATGGAGCACTACAGACTGATGATGGAATGGAAAGGGGAACGCATTGCGGTTACTGAAATGCGGAAGCATCTTTCCTGGTATATTCATGGGATGCGTAATTCAGCCCGTATGCGCCAGATGATCAATAATATGAATGATATGCAGGAGCTGCTGGAAGCATTAAGCCGATTCTTCCGGATGCAGGATGGAGACGAGTTTTGAGATCGGCAGACTGCTGTCAGGAATACCGACAAGATTATGGAGGCATCATATGATCCGCAGGTTTTTCAGTGTGCTAATCTGTATGGTTTTTCTTGGGACGCTGGCATACGGCGATGAAACGGGCGAAGAATACACGCTTCCGGTCAAGTTCCAAAAACAGATAGCGCTTGGAAGCGGCCTTAAAGGAATTGCGCAGTTTGCTGTAAGCGGAAGTGAGCTTACGGCTGAAATGCTTGAACCCTTGGATGGCGCTGTATTTAACTGGTCATACATCTCGAAGGAAGATGCTTTGCAGATTGAGGTATCAACGGAAAAAAACGGACAAAGCGGGGCAAAAACCCAGGTTTATGGCAATGGAGAAAAAATCTATATTGGCAGTGATCTGTTTCAGGGAACAGTATATGAATTGAACCTGAAGGGTGATCTCTTGACATCATTGCTTTCTGAAAAGGATAAGAATGTTTCACTTTTCATGCCGCTGCTGAAAGCTGCACAGATGATGGGTGAGAACGAAGCACTGAAAAACAGGATTGATATACTCGCTGAAAAGATACAGACATGGATGGACGGGTATGCGGTATCTCCGGTATACGGAACAGAAAATGATATTTCTTATGTAAGTATCCGGCATGAGATTCCGGCAGATGCGCTTCGTGAAGAAATGAAACTGCTGGTTCATGAAGTGTTGAATGATACAGAACTTTTGACCGCACTTCGGCAGAACAGCAATGAGGAACAGAAGAGCCTGTATCTCGACAGAAGCTTGGAATGGTATTATGATGCCTGCATCGATCAGATCATCATGGAAAAGGCCGCTGTATATGAGAGAGAAGTAACACTGCAGGGCGAGGAAATTGCCAGCAGATTGGAACTGCCCCTGGCGGATGTGCTTGCTCCCTGGCAGACCTTCGTCATGGAAAAGAACAATGCTGCCATAACATATATCCTGGAAGGTGAAGCTGATTCTGTGGAGCTGAGTGTTCAGGAGTATCAGACATCCGATGAAGGTGTGCACCTGAAGGGCACTCTTGGACGCATTGGCTCTGCAGAAACAGACAAAAAAGCCGTTTCGCTCGCATTTGATATCCAATCTCAGGTTACGCTGAGTACGGATGCAGAAGGCGTCCAGCATGAATATCAGACATGGCAGTATACGATTCAGAATGATCGGGATTATTTGGAAAAACATCCGGGAGCAGAGGATAATTATTTCCAGCTTCCTGTGATTCAGGGAACGCTTCAGCTGCATTATTACAGTAAACCGGCCAAACGGGCAGCAACTACCCTTGAACTCAGCTTCAATACAGGAATTGCAGGCGGGAAGCTCCAGGGGGCGGCAAAGATGAGAACAGCATCGCCCTGGGATATTCTTCCCATGGAACCTGAGAATACAGTGCTCATGTCAGAGATGGATATGAGTGAGAGAAGGATTCTTCTTTCCGATCTGTTTTCAAACACGCTGCTGGATCTTCATATGATTGATATGGAAAGTCAGCTTCAGGCAGAACCGATTCAGGTTGAGCAGGTGGTTGCAACTGCAACGGATATTGGAGAATAAAGTACAAAGCAAAGGCGGCAGAGCAAAATCTGCCGCCTTTGTTGA
Source organism: uncultured Clostridia bacterium (assembly GCA_946534895.1). Taxonomy (GTDB): domain Bacteria; phylum Bacillota; class Clostridia; order Christensenellales; family Aristaeellaceae; genus UBA2943. The sequence continues at coordinate 44,702 of CAMNDE010000014.1, read as the reverse complement.
AACTGTATGTGATTCAGGAAAAAAGTCTGCTGAGGCAATGATACATGTCTGCCCCGTTATTGCAGCAGAACAGTCGCAAAAGCGGAAATACCTTCGCCTCTGCCTTCATATCCCATGCCTTCTGTGGTGGTGGCCTTAACAGATACCTGGTCCAGAGGGATAGCTAAAACTGCAGCGAGACTGTTTCTCATGGCTTCGATATAAGCAGAAAGACGTGGACGCTGTGCGATGATCGTGATATCGACATTGACGATGGAATATCTGTCCGCAATGGTTTCCATTGCTTTTTTCAGCAGAAGCATGGAAGAGATATCCTTATATGCGGGATCATTGTCTGGAAACAGTTTCCCTATATCTCCGGCGCATGCTGCGCCAAGAATGGCGTCAATAAGAGCATGGGTGGCAACATCAGCATCTGAGTGCCCCAGCAGTCCGAGTTCATAGGGAATTTTGACCCCGCACAGTATCAGATCCCGGTTTTCAACCAGACGATGTGCATCAAATCCGTTGCCGATGCGAAGACGAAGAGGAGCAGCCTGCTGGGAATCAATGATTCTTTCTGCGGATATGAGATCTTCGGCATGAGTGATTTTCATATTCGTAATACTTCCTTCGGTAAGATGAACTCGAACGCCCATGCGTTCTACCAGAGAAGCGTCATCTGTGCCAAGAAAACCATCCTCCATGGCTTTCAGATGGGCATCCAGCAGCAGTTGCTTTGTAAACCCCTGAGGGGTTTGAACCGCGCGCAGTGTTTTTCGATCCGGTGTGGAGGTGACCCAGGAATCCTCATCAACCGTTTTAATCGTGTCGGTTACCGGAATAGAAGCAACACCGGTTCCTACACTGTCTACAGACTGCATGACATTTGCAATGGTTTTTGCATCCACCAGGCATCTGGCAGCATCATGAATCATTACTTTGGAACATGAATCCGGCAGAGCGTTCAAGCCGGAACGCACAGAATCCTGGCGTGTTTCACCGCCGGCAACAATCTGAATAGGGCAGGAGGTGCGGATCTGTTGGATCAGATGTGCAGCCTCTGCCATATCAGAGGAACGGATTACCACAATCAGTCCACTCACAAAAGGCAGAAACGCACGGATGGAACGTACGAGCATGGACTCTCCGGAGACATTCAGCAGAATCTTGTTTCGGTCCATTCCCATTCTTGTTCCACTACCGCCGCCCAGTATTACAGCATACCACATAGATTCAGCCTCACTCTCTGAAATCCTGCATTCCGGAATCCTCAGAAAGAACACGATACATTTCAGATGCCTGATCTTTTTTTACAGTTTCTTGAATGGATACTACTTCGTACTTGCCAAGCTTGTCACCAAAACGAATAGCAATGGTATCTCCAACCTTGACTTCTGCTCCGGCTTTGGCGACTTTTCCATTCAAGGAGACGCGGCCGCCTGAACAAGCTTCATTTGCGACTGTCCTTCTTTTGATGATACGGGAAACTTTCAGATACTTATCTAGCCGCATAAAATCTTCCTCCAATGAAAAAACCGCAGGCGTAACCCTGCGGGTCGCAAAAAACCAACTTAAAGATTACTTATTCACAGCATCCTTCAGAGGCTTGCCGGCCTTAAAGACAGGTGCTTTGGAAGCAGAAATCTTGATGGTTTCGCCGGTGCGCGGATTACGGGCATTACGGGCGGGACGGGCTTTCACTTCGAACGTTCCGAAGCCTACGATCTGCACTTTTTCACCCTTGGCAAGGCTGTCGCGCACGACATCAACAAAAGCGGTAGCTGCTTTTTCGGCTTCCTTCTTGCTCAGATCTGCTTTCTCAGCAATAGCAGCTGTCAACTCAGACTTGTTCATTGGTAAGTAACCTCCTTGAAATATGCCTTTGGCATGACTATTGGTCAATCTTCCTAGAATTAGCTTCATTTCTTTTGACCGCAGACCAGTATACATTCATTTCGGGAAAAGTCAAGCTGTGAATGGGTTTTCCATCTGCCAGTGCAGCTTCTTCCATAGCACAGAAACGCTCGGTAAACTTGTCAGCAGCTTTGTGCAGCAATTCTTCCGGATCGGTTTTTGCCAGGCGGGCAACATTGACGCAGGAGAACAGAAGATCCCCGATTTCTTCCTCTATGTTGGAACCGGCAGAAATAGCTGCTGACAGCTCATCGGCTTCTTCATGAATCTTATAGATGCATTCCTCCGGAGCATTCCAGTCGAATCCGACATCAGCTGCGCGTTTCTGCACCTTCGCTGCCCGTATCAAGGCTGGCAGTGCACGGGCGACGGACTGTAATGCTTGGCCTTGAGTGCTGAATCCTTTTTCATCGTTTTTGATCCGATCCCAGTCCCTGCTTCCTGAAAGCGACTGATTATAGGAGAAAACATCAGGATGACGGCGGATCATTTTCCTGCAAATGCATGTGGAAATATCGGAAGGTAAAAACTCCTCAGCCTGTTTCGCAATAGATGCGTGGAACGCGATCTGCAGCAATACATCACCGAGCTCTTCGCAAAGTGCGTCCGGATCACCGTCATCAATGGTCTGAACAGTTTCGTATGCTTCTTCAATTAGGTACGGGCGAAGACTTTGATGAGTCTGCTTTTTGTCCCAGGGACAGCCATGCTCATCGCGCAGAATATCCATGATTTTAAGCAGATCATTACAGGAGTATGAATTCTGGTGCAGGAAGTCATCGGGCGGCAGGTAAACAGCTACGGTATGATCATAGGTTTTCTGGCGGTCGAGTTCATAAAGGGGAATGGAAGCGGGCGTGCCCTTGGTTTCAACAAGTGAACGGAAGAAGACTACTGTCTTGGAATCGGAATAATACTGCAGAAGCTGTAGCTTGATGATACCTGCAATTTCGCGGCTGTCTATTTCACAAATCAGCTGACCTTCTGCAGGTGAAATGAGCACCTGGTCCAAGCGGCTGGCTAATACCGTGTGTACGGTGTCATGGGGATACTCATCGGGAAGACGTGCGAGCAGACTGTCAGTAAATGAGATCCCGGGAATAACAGTGATTTTTCCATTATGCGGCTTGGCCTGCCGCAATGCTTTTATGGAAAAGTCATGCTGCGGATCCATAACAGCGTAAACCACTTCTTTTTTTGCAGCTACCTGCCACAGAAACAGGGCCATTTTCTCATGCATGAGGTCAAAATCATCAGAGGATTCATAAAAGGAATCCATTGTTTCAAATGGAATGTTTTTGCTCTGGAGATAGGATGCGCATGGATGCTGATTTGTACGCAAATACAGAATCTGGGCGTTTTCCAGAATGCGCAGGGATTCGATGGTCATCATTTCAACAGGGCCAGGCCCGAGAGAAACAACGGTTATTCTTGGCAGCATGGCAAGTCTCCATAATTCTCTGAAGTGTCGGGATAGAACCATTGATATGTTTGCAGATCCACAGTTTCCGGTTGAGCGAATCGAATCCCTTCACGTTCCAGAAGCATCTGGTGGGTTTGTCTTCCAAAAGGCTGGAAGGCTGTGGACAGCTGACCGGATTTATTGACCACACGGTGGCAAGGAACGTCGGGCGGAGCCTGATGCAAAGCCCAGACAACCAGCCGGGAAGCGCGGGAATTTCCGAGTTTTCTGGCAATCTGGCCGTACGTGACCACGTGCCCTTCAGGAACGGCAGATACAAGTTTCCATATTGTTGTGAAATCGGACATGAAAAGGCTCCTCAGGTTCTTTTCCATACCGCCGGATGAAAGATTACAAACAGCGGGTAGAGCTCGAGTCTGCCGGCAAGCATGAGAAAGCAGCAGCAAAGCTTGGCGAAGGGGCCATAACCGGCGAAAGAACCCGCAGGTCCCACCGCACCGTATCCAGGACCTACGTTGCTGACACATGTCAGCGAAGCGGTGAAATTCGTGATCAGGTCGTATTTGCCCTCAAGGGAGAGCAGGATGCTGCCGGCCAGGATAAGGGCAACATAAATGAAAGAAAAGACAGCAATGGAGTGCAGCATGCTTTCATCCACACCATGACCGTCCAGCCTGATCGTCTGAACCTTTCGCGGCTGGAAAGTATGGCGGATTTCACGCGCGCCCTCTTTAATAAGAAGTGCAATGCGTACAATTTTGATACCGCCTGCGGTGGAACCTGCACAGGAACCGAAAAACAGCAGTACCATCAACAGCATTTTGGCCTGAACCGGCCAGAGATCAAAATCCGTGGTGGAAAAGCCGGATGTGGACATGATACTGGCAGTCTGGAAAGACGAATAGCGCAGAGCAGTAAAAAAATTACCATATGTTGGAATCAGTATGATTGTAATGGCAAGAATGAAAAGAAAAAAGATGGAAAGATACCAGCGCAGTTCTTCATTGTGGAATATATCCTTCCACTGGCCATGACAGAAAAAATAATAGACTGCGAAATTGACGCCAAACAGACACATAAAGACTGTCATGGCAATATCAATTCCGGTGGACTGAAAATGTGCAACGGAATCTCCGTAATTGCTGAATCCACCGGTTCCGGCGGTTCCCAGGGCGTGGATGCCGGCATCATATGCATTCATGCCGAGCAGCAGCAGAACAACGAATTCCAGGCAGGTGAGTCCCATATAAATGAGATACAGAATCTTGGAACTGTCGCCAATTTTAGGAACCAGCTTACTGAGACTTGGACCGGGGCTTTCTGCACGGATTAGATGAGAGGAACGGTCTGCCAGCTTGGGAATAAGTGCAAGGGTCAGTACAAGAACCCCCATGCCGCCGATCCAGTGGGTGAAAGACCGCCAGAACATAATACCGTGCGGCGTATGATCAAAAGAACGGAGAACTGTAGCTCCCGTGGTAGTAAAACCGGAGACTGACTCAAACAGCGAGTCCACGAATGTCGGCATCAAACCTGATAAAGAGAAGGGGATGGCTCCGAATATACTCAGAATAATCCAGGAGAGCGCTACAACAAGAAAGCCTTCGCGCGAGCGCAGAGACCGGTCACGGGGTTTGGAAAGAAAGAACATGGGAAGCGAAACGGCCAGCACAATGGCCATTGTAATGACAAGAGCCCATGTATCGCCATCTTTATAAATAAGAGATACAATGATGGAAGGGATGAATGAGGCCGCTTCTACCAGTTCAATGCTGCCAAGAATCCGAATGACTAGCCTTGCATTCATTTATAAAAAACCTCGCTTAAATCACTGATGCCGCGCTGGCAGGTAAGGATTACAACAGAATCACCGGCTTCAATGGTGTCCTTTCCAAAAGGCACGATGACTTTTCCTTTGCGGACAATGACTGCAACCAGCGTATTGCTGATCATGTGGAGTTTCATCAGCGGGATTCCTGTAAAGCGTTCTTCCTTTCGAACGGCAAACTCCAGTGCTTCGGCTTTGCCGTTCATGAGCCTGTACAATTTCTCAACTTTGGTTCCCACCCCTCCGATACGCGCACGGACATAACGCAGTATATTGGAAGAAGTGATCTGTTTCGGACTGACAATGGAATCAAGTCCCATCTCAGATATGATATCGGAATAATTCAGGCGGTTATTCTTGATGATAACCTTGGGAACCCCTGTTTTGGAAGCAAAAAGTCCGGTCATAAAGTTCTCTTCATCCCGGTCTGTGAGACAAACGACTGCATCCATGCGGTCAATACTTTCCTGATGAAGCAGTTCCATGCTTGTTCCGTCTCCGCAGAGTACATTTACATGCCGCAGTTCTTCCGAGAGCATTTCCGCCTTGACAGGGTCCTTTTCAATCATGGTGACGTGGATTCCGGTCGGAACGATGAGCTTGGCCAGATAGTAGCTGATTTTCCCGCCGCCGATGATCATGATATTTTTTACCTGAACGGTGTTTTTCCCCATGGCTTTGAAATAGTCAGTGATGGTTACGATATCGCCGGCAACAAACACACGGTCTCCGCTTCGAATAATGGTGTCGCCGCTGGGAATGGTTACACTGCCGTCCCGCTCTATGGCGGCATAGAGCACCCGCGGAAGATGGGAGTATTTGTTAAGAAGATTCCGTAGGGGAATGCCGACGACCGGGTCATGCTCCTGGGCGCGGAACTCCACCATTTCCACTAATCCTTTTGCAAAGGATTCAATATTAGAAGCGAAAGGAAAGCGGAGCAAACGGCTGATTTCCACCGCAGTTGCACGTTCCGGATTGATCGCCATGTCTATACCAAGCTCCTGCTGAAGAAGCGTCAGACTTTCATTATACTGGGGATCTCGGATTCTGGCGATGGCATAGCGGGCTCCCAGTCTTTTGCCAATAAGACAGCACAGCATGTTGACTTCGTCACCGGTGGTGGCAGCAATAAGAATGTCGGCCTTATTGACGCCGGCATCTATGAGTGTCTGGGCATTGGCTCCGTTGCCATGTATGCATAGTACATCCAGAGAATCTTCGCACGACTGAAGGACTTCATCGTCATTATCAATGACGACAACATCATGCTCCTCTCCGGAGAGATGCTCTGCAAGTGTTCTGCCGACCTTCCCGGCACCGACGACTAAAATCCGCATTTACGTGTAACTCCCTTTGGTGAGATGATTCGTTGAACCAGCCAATGAATTCTCACAATAGTTAAAAGCACTCATCATTGTAGCACAGTTGTAATAAAATGCAACGAGCGCAGTTTGCTTTCCATGTCCAGCCATGTTATAATTTCTTTATTCCCGGCTTTGAACAGATCTGACTTGATTTTGGAGTACGGGAAGAAAGGAATGGTTGTTTTTTTATGGATCCTGCGCAATGGCTTATGGCCTTATTCCTGCTGTTGTGTATCTCTCTGTCGTCTTTTTTTTCTGCTTCGGAAACTGCTTTTATGGCAGTGAACCGTGTCAGGCTGAAAAATCTATCACAGAGAGGCAACCGGAAAGCTGGTAAAGCGCTTAAATTAACTGAAGATTATGATCGACTGATTACAACAATCCTTGTAGGGAACAATATTGTCAATACTGTTGGAACAGCAGTGGCAACAGTTCTGTTTACAGGACTCTTGGGAAATGTGGGGGCGACTGTTTCTGCTGTGCTTATGACGGTTGTGATACTGTTCTTCGGTGAGGTTACCCCTAAGACCCTCGCGAAGCAGTCACCGGAACAGGTGGCGTGTCTGACCGCGGGTTTTCTCAGTTTTATGCTGACTATATTGCATCCTGTAAATACGCTTTTCAAGAAGTGGCAGCAGCTGGTTCAGCGCTTTTTTCGTCCGCAATCTATTGACAGTGATTTTGATGATGAACTTATCAGTATGGTGGATGAGGCCCAGAGTGAAGGAGATATGGATGCCCATGAGGGTGAGCTGATCCGGTCTGCAATTGAACTGAAGGATTCCGATGCACTGGATGTGATGACGCCGCGGGTTGATGTTATTGCACTTGAAGATACAGCCTCCATGGATGAAGCTGCCGATATTTTCCGAAAGAGCGAGTATTCAAGAATTCCGGTCTATCATGAAGATATGGATCATGTGGTGGGTATTCTTCACGAAAAAGATTTTTATAAAGGAAGACATGCCGGAGTCGAGAGCATCGTCCAGCTAATGGTTCCACCGGTATATGCTCCTTCGACGCTTAAAGTTTCCCGGCTGCTGAAGCTCTTTCAATCCACTCGAACCCATATCGTGATTGTGCTTGATGAGTTTGGAGGAACCGAAGGAATTGTGACAATGGAAGACGTTCTCGAAGAGCTGGTAGGGGAAATCTACGATGAACATGATGATATTTTTGAGGACGTCGTTTCGCTGGAAGATGGAAGTCTTCTTGTAAATGGAAGTCTTCCGCTTCAGGATATTGTGGACGCATTAAAGCTGACCAAGCATTACGAATCAGATACGGTAGGCGGATGGGCTGCCGAAGTATCGGGCTGTATTCCTACGGTGGGTTCGGTATTTGAAACCGAAGGCATCCGCGGTACTGTAACAGCCATGGACCGGCGTCGGGTGACTCAGGTAAGAATTGCACGGGAAGACACTGATGCCGGAAATGCAAAAGAAAAGTGAGGCTTATCTGCTGAAGTTTCCGCGGTCTGGAACGGCACAGGCGCTTGTATAACAATGATTTTTGTTTGATAGTATGGGAGGATATAATTCTATGTCTAGTCAGAAAGAAACGAGAAAAAAGAATGCGGTAAGAATTCTGGCCCTGGCCCTGGCTGCAATTATGGTGATATCGACGGTAATTGCAGCAGTGCTGAGCAATGTGTGGTAAAGCGGAGCTGTAGCCGGAATGAAAAAGAGACATCGGGGGGTAGACAAGGGAAGCATTGCGATGATTCTGCTTTCTTTGGTCGTACTTATATCTGGAAGTCTGATCATACACAGTCTGCTGGAAGCCGGTGAACAGCCTCTGGTCTCGGTTGAGGGGGGCAGTATTCAGCTTTTCCATTGGAATGAATCTTCGGCAGATCAGACAGGTTCCGCGGAGTCCGGCTCAGTTACAACCGCGGAAGCGGCAGTGACTGTGCAGCCGACGGCTTCTCTGGAAGTTATCAATCCGGAGCCGAATGCAGCAGCACAATGCGATGCGGTTTTTTCGTTTGCGGGAACAACGGCATTGGAAACCTCTGTCCGCCAGTCGGGATATGATAAAACGAGCGGTACTTATGACTTTTCAGGCGTTCTCCAGGCGGTAAACCGATATATGGCTGGAGATCTGGCATGGGCACAGATGGAAAATCTGGTGATTCCCGGTACGCAGGTTTCGGACACTGTTGCACCGGATGAGATTTCCGGAATGCTTGCTTCAGGTGGCTTTAATTTTGTTTCTTTTGGTTTCTCGAAAGCCCTTGATTATGGTGAGGAGGGCATACGCAGCACCCAGCTTTCTCTGGAAGCGGCTGGCATAGAGCACAATGGTGCCTATCGAAATGAAGATGCTGCTGACCTCGGCCATAGAATCATGAATATTCATGGAATGAAGACGGCATTACTGCAGTATACCGAAACGCTGTCCAGCAAGGGCAAAAAGCAGGCACAGTCATTGCCGCACGCAGTTCCGCTGCTTTCAGAGGCTGAGTCTGAAATCAGAAAAGTGCGGGAGCTAGGGGCTCAGTGTGTAATTGTCCGGGTAAACTGGGGGACAATTGGAAAAACACAGCCAACCAAAAGTCAGCGGGAAACGGCACAGCGTCTTGCAAATGCTGGAGCTGATTTGATTATCGGGTGCGGAACACGCCGTGTTCAGGACCTGGAGATACTGAATACGACTGATTCATCAGGAAAAGAACGGCGTGTACTATGCGCATATTCGCTTGGAACATTGATCCAGGCCTCGACGAAGTCGGGAGCGAGGGAGAGTATAATTCTTCGTATACATGTGCATTTTGATCCGGAACAGGGGCTGTCCTTTTCAGATGTTTCCTATATCCCGACATTTATCTGGCACGCCAAGGAAAATGGCAAAAATCTGTACCGCGTGATTCCATCCATGAACTTGCCTCCTGAGGAAATGACAAACGCTCAGGAAAAACTGATGAAACAATCTGCGGAACGGATTGCCGGCATATTAGAAGACAGTCCGGCAATTCTGTATTCAGCTGATGGCGATTAATCAGACAATTCGATGGCAGCCTGAACAATTCCCCGGAAAATATTGAGAGAAACCTCATCAGTTTTCCAGGTGCGCTCCGGGTGCCATTGTATGCCGAGATAGAAAGGATGCTTTTCAAAAGATATTCCTTCTATTACACCGTCACTGGAACAGGCGCAGACTTTCATGCCTGTTCCGGGCGTTTTCACGGCCTGGTGGTGCAGTGAACATACACGGAATGATTGTTTTTTGCAGACCTTCATGAGCAGTGTGTCCGGGAAAACAGACACTGAATGAGACAGATATTCTTCATCCTGCTTCTGCCGATGTGCAATGACGTCGGAAGAATACTGTGAAGCCAGATCCTGATACAGGGATCCGCCTGTTGCCACATTTAAAACCTGATGGCCTCTGCATATGCCGAGAACAGCCTTATTCGTAAAGTGCAGTAGCTGAGCAGCGAGTTCCAGTTCCATTTCGTCACGGTCCGGCTGTACGGATCCACAGAAGTTTTTCTGTTCTTCGCCGTAGCGGATGGGATCAATGTCCGGTCCGCCGGTAAATATAAAGCCCTGACATAAGTCTATGTAATGATGCATCAATTGTTTATCGGGAATAACGGGAAGATATATCGGTGTTCCGCCGGAAGCAAGGACCGCTTCCGCATGGGCACGACCTGTGGAAATATACTTCCGGTTTTCTGAAAGTCCGCTGACAATTCCTATAATCGGTTTTTCCATGGTAATCTCCTTCATACTGACTGAACATTGCCTGAACAGCATTTTTTTCGCAAGCCTGACTACAAGGGGAGAAGAAAACAGGATGGATAAAGAGTGTTTGCATATAGGGACGATGGCCCGGGGAAAGCGAAATCTTATAACGGATGTGCCTGGTGTTCTTGTCGGTCATCAAACAGTGGACAAGGGCAGTTATCACTCTGGGGTTACTATACTGGTGCCAGGAACGGATAATCCTTTTGTGAGAAAGTATATTGCAGCCTGTCATGTCATTAATGGCTTTGGGAAAACACTCGGTCTTGTCCAGGTGGAAGAGCTGGGAGAGATTGAAACACCTATAGCATTGACCAATACACTGAGTGTCGGCACGGTTCACAATGGAATTCTTTCCTTGATCATTGAGCGCTGTAAGCGCGAACATGTGCCTGTACGCAGTATCAATCCGGTTGTGTGCGAATGCAATGACGGCCAGATTTCAGATATCACACAGAGAATCATCACGGAAGAGGATGTTCTTGCTGCTTATCAACAGGCCAGACAAGATTTTGAACTGGGAAGCATCGGTGCAGGGCGCGGAACAATATGCTATGGTCTTAAAGGCGGGATTGGATCAGCATCCCGTGTGATGAGCATTGATGGCAGGCAGTATACATTAGGTGTTCTGGTACAGACCAATTATGGCGCATCAGGAGACCTTCGGGTTGCATCAATACCTGACGATATCCAGGAAAATGATCAGGGCTCTATCATCATTCTGGTGGCGACAGATTTGCCTGTGGATGCCAGGCAGCTGAAGCGCATTATCAAGCGATGCAGCGTGGGAATGGCGCGCCTCGGCTCGTATATCGGCCATGGGAGTGGGGAAGTCATCGTGGGGTTTACGACTGCATCGCGGGTACGCGTGTCAGAGCATGTATTCATGGCTCCTGTTCTTGAAGAAGGGGAACTGAATATACCTTTTCGTGCAGCCGGTGAAGCCTGTGAGGAAGCAATTCTGCGCTCCATGCTGCACGCAAAACATGATTGCTCGCTGCAGGGAAAAGAAATATATACCTTGACAGAATACCTAAACGGGAATTCAGGCAAGTAAAACAGTAACAAGAAAAGCAGTGCCATGGCGCATCCGAAGTGAAAGCTGTGGCACTGCTTTTACTGTTTTATCCCAATAACATACGATCGTTATCGAGCGCAGAACCGGTATTACGTTCAAACATTTCCAGAAGATTGTCGACCCGCAGGCTTTCCTTGGTCTGCCAGTCTACATCCACAATGATTCTGCCTTCATGCATCATAATGATGCGATTGCCATATTGAAGCGCATCTTTCATATTGTGAGTTACCATAAGAGCGGTCAAATGGTGATTTTCAATGAGCTCGCTGGTCAGATGCAGGACTTTCTGCGCTGTTTTGGGATCCAAAGCGGCGGTGTGTTCATCCAGCAGCAGGAGTTTCGGCTTTTTCAGTGTTGCCATGAGCAGCGTAAGTGCCTGCCTCTGTCCGCCGGAAAGGAGTCCGACTTTTGTTGTCAGACGGTTTTCGAGACCGAGACCCAGCTGTGCAAGCGCATCTTTATACATATTGCGTTCAGCTTTTCCAATTCCCCAGCGAAATGGACTTCTCGTCTGACCCCTGCGATAAGCAAGCGCCAGATTTTCCTCGATGGTCATTGTGGAAGCAGTGCCTGTATTAGGATCCTGAAAGACACGGCCGAGAAACTGTGCACGCTTATATTCCGGAAAACCGGAAACATCCTGGCTGTCAATGAGAATGGAACCGCGATCGATGGGAAAAACACCTGCGATGGCATTGAGCATGGTGGATTTTCCTGCTCCATTACCACCGATAACAGTGACAAAGTCACCTTCCTTTAAATGAAGATCGGTTCCGTTCAGGGCGACTTTTTCTGAAATGGTTCCGGGATTGAATGTTTTACTGATCTGATTAATATCAAGCATGCTTTTTCTCCTCCGTACCGGTCTTTTTTCTTGGAGAAGATTTGGATTTCCAATAGGGAATGGCAAGGAAAACCGCTACAACAAGCGCCGTCAGCAGCTTCAGATCATTGGTATTGAGTCCGAGCCACAGAACAACCTGCATGACCAAATAATAGATGATAGCGCCTAAAGAGACGCACAGAAGCCTGCCGGCAAAACTGTGGAACATTTTACCGAACACAACTTCACCGATGATGACGGCTGCCAGGCCTATGACGATAGCACCACGGCCCATCTGGACATCAGCAAATCCCTGATACTGTGTCAGTACAGCACCGCTGAAAGCCACAAGACCATTGGAAAGCATCAGACCGAGAACGGTGGCTGTATTTGTATTGATACCCTGTGCTCTGGCCATACGGCTGTTGGAGCCGGTGGCTCTTAAGCTGCTTCCGTATTCTGTTCCAAAGAAGAAATACAGAAATGCGATCACAATACATGTGATAATAACCAAAAGAACAAATGGATTTGACAAGCTGATATCGCGAACATTACGGCTGGTGACGATTACGGGGAATTTGTTGACATTTACAGCTGTATTTGCTTTTCCATCCATGATCCTCAGATTGATGGAATAAAGAGCCAATTGAGTAAGAATGCCTGAGAGAATTGCTGGGATGCCCATACCTGTATGAAGGATGCCGGTTACCAGTCCTGCTGCAAGTCCGGCAACAAAAGCAATCATCACAGCAATCCAAGGATTTACGCCTGAAGTGATCAGAACAGCGGCTACAGCTCCACCCGTTGCCATTGTACCGTCAACTGTCAGATCGGCTACATCCAGGATTCGATACGTAATGTACACTCCGATGGCCATGATTCCCCAGATCGCACCTTGCGAAATAGCACCTGGAAAAGCATTGATCAGTTTTGCGAAATCCAAAAAAACGCCTCCTTGGAATGATAAAACATATTATTATGCAGGGAGCAAAAAGATAAAGGGGAGCCATAAGATTGGCTTATGGCTCCTAATTATGTTATGGAAAAACCGAATGTTACTCGATGGCAGTGTAATCTTCAGGGATGACAATGCCAAGTGTTTCACACATTTCAGGATTGTACTTCTTGGTGAAGGTGGGAGCATACTGGATTGCTGTTTCGGAGATGACAGATTCTCCCGTCAATACATCATATGCCATCAGGCCGGTTGCATATCCCAGGTCATAATAGGAAATCGTCAGAGTGGCCACGCCACAATTGCTGCAGATGCCCTCTTCACCGGCAATCAGTGCTTTGCCGGCAGGAACAATCACGTTGGCAACGGTCTCACCGTAAGTGGCAACCGTGTTGTCTGTAGGTGCATAGAGCACGTCGCACTCACATGCCTGAGTGACAACAGAAGCAACATCATTGGAATCTGCGAAAGCATAGGCTTTGCACTCATAGCCATAACCTTCGAGATATTTTGTAATCTCCGTGACCTGATACAGGGAATTCGGTTCAGCGGAGCAGTAAATCAATCCTACGGTTTTTGCATCCGGGAAAAGTTCATTCAGCATTGCAGCCTGACCGTCCAGCGGAGCGAGATCGGATGTGCCGGATACGTTAATTCCGGTTACTCCGGTCCAGTCATCACTGGCAAGTGCAGTGGCGTAATCTGTAATGGATGTTCCGAGAATCGGAATATCGGCGGTTGCCCCGACACATGCCTGCAGAGCAGGGGTTGCATTTGCCATGATGAGATCAACGTTAGCTGATACAAAATCATTGGCAATGGTTATGCAATTGGCAGAATCTCCCGAAGCGTTTTTCACTGTGACGTGAACACTGTCGCCAAGCTTTTCGGTAAGCGCATCAATGAATCCCTGAGTGGCTGCGTCAAGAGCTACATGCTGAACCAGTTGAACTACACCGACTTCATAGGTTTTCGATTCGCCCAGGCATGTGCCGATGGACAGACACAGACATACAGCCAGCATTACAGACAGAACTTTTTTCATGATGTGATTCCTCCTTCATAACTACCGTGGCATTCTGCCACTCCTACGCGCTCGAGTGTATCACATTGAAAAGTGATGTCAATAACACGCAGAATAAAGGTACAGAAAGAAAACAAGTCAGTGAAAAATGAATCAAACCTGAAAAAGCAGATCAGAATAAGTGGGGAACGGCCAATAGGATTTGTCAACAATGCACTCGAGTTCATCCGCCACGCATCTGAGAAGTGACATGCAGGAAATCACATGTTCTTTCAGATAATATGCCTGGTCATAGATCGAAGCGTTTCGATCAAGATGAACGACTGCATCTTCAAGGTCCTGTATTCTGTCTGAGAGAACAGCCGTTTTTTCAGTCAGTTTTTTCAGCAGGGACTCTTCAGGAAGCGTATTGAGAGAAGGAGAATACTGCTTTATGGAGTAAGCGGTTTTTGCGATATCGCCGGTAAAGCGGATCACAGACGGCAGGATTTCTCTTTTAGCCATGGAAAGCGCTGTTTCAGCTTCTATTACAAGACATTTGCAGTAAGCTTCCATGCTGATTTCATACCGTGAATGAATTTCTGCAGAACTGAAGATCCTGTGACGCTCAAATAGGGATACGTTTTTTTCATCTGTCATATGAGGCAGCGCGTCAACTGTGGTGGGTAAGTTCAGCAGCCCGCGTTTCTCGGCTTCACGGATCCAGTCTGCAGCATATCCGTTCCCATTGAAGATAATTCGTTTATGCTGTTTGATTTCGCGGACAATCAGGTCGTGAAGTGTTGCACCAAAATCCTTTGCTGCTTCCAGCTCATCTGCGAAAATGCGCAGGGACTCAGCTACAATGGTGTTGATCACAACATTGCAGTCAGAAATCGATTCTGGTGCCCCGGGAGAACGGAATTCAAATTTATTGCCCGTAAACGCGAATGGCGAAGTACGGTTTCTGTCTGTATTGTCTCGTGGGAATTTGGGAAGCACATGAACACCGATGGTCAAATCCTGGGGGCCGTGGCCCTCATATGAGCTTCCGCTTTCGATTGCTGAAAGAATCTCAGTAAGTTCGTCTCCAAGGAACATGGAAACAATGGCTGGAGGGGCTTCATTTGCACCCAGACGATGGTCGTTGCCTGCGGAAGCAACGGATATTCTGAGGAGTTCCTGGTAATCATCCACGGCCTTGATTACAGAAACAAGGAAAAGAAGGAACTGTGCGCTGTCATACGGCGATGTGCCAGGATCAAGCAGGTTGTAACCGGTATTGGTAACCATGGACCAGTTGTTATGTTTGCCTGATCCGTTTACTCCGGCAAAAGGCTTTTCAGAAAGCAGGCAGACGAGGCCGTGATGCTCAGCTACTTTCTTCATGATTTCCATGGTCAGCTGATTCTGATCAGCGGCTACGTTGGCGACTGTAAAAATAGGGGCCATTTCATGCTGGGAAGGCGCAACTTCATTATGTTCGGTTTTTGCAAGTACGCCGAGCTTCCAGAGCTCATCGTTCAGTTCACGCATAAAAGCCTGAACTCTTGGCTTGATCGCACCATAATAATGATCGTCCAGTTCCTGTCCTTTGGGAGGTTTCGCACCGAACAGCGTTCTGCCGGTAAAAATAAGATCTTTCCGCTGCTTGTAAAGATTTTCATCAATCAAAAAGTATTCCTGCTCAGGGCCTACGGTAGGAAGAACACGTGTTGCATCCCTTCCGAAAAGTTTCAGTATTCTTACAGCCTGCCGGGAGAGCGCTTCCATGGAACGCAGCAGAGGAGTCTTTTTATCGAGAGCTTCTCCGCCGTAGGAACAGAAAGCAGTGGGAATACATAAAACACCGTCTTTGATGAATGCGTAGCTTGTAGGATCCCACGCGGTATAACCGCGTGCTTCAAAGGTTGAGCGTAAGCCGCCAGATGGAAAGGATGAAGCATCCGACTCACCGTGCACCAGTTCAGAACCGCTGAAGGACTGAATCATCTGCCCGTCACGAATGGAGAGAAAGGCATCGTGTTTTTCAGCTGTTACGCCATTAAGAGGCTGAAACCAGTGCGTGTAATGCGTAACCCCTTTGTCAATTGACCATTCTTTCATAGCATGGGCAACAATATTAGCAATTTGCGGGTCGAGACTGCGTCCCTCATCAATCGTCTTTTTCAACGCTTTGTAAGTTTCTTTGGGAAGGCGCTGCTGCATGACGTTTTCATTAAACACATTGCTGGCAAAGAGGCTGTCTAAACGGTTCACTGCACTTCCTCCTGACTTGATCATAACTGAGATGGGCATGGGTCGCGGAAAATTATAGGCCACGGTGAATTTCTCTGTCAAGATTTGACAATCATTATTTGGTTACGTAATATACGCATGCCCTAAAGAATGGTGAATACATACATCTGCAGACGGGCATAATGACAGACAATGAAGAATCAAAAAATGGAGTGCTGCTATGGCGACAGAATTAAGAAAAGCATTTTCCAGAACACTCCCTGTCATGACGGGTTATATTTTTCTTGGAACAGCATATGGAATATCCATGAGAAGTAAAGGGTTCGGAATCGGACTGACAAGCCTTATAAGCATTTTTGTATACGGCGGTTCTCTTCAGTTTGCACTCATGGATTATCTGACGCAGGCATTTGCACCGGTTACACTTCTCCTTTTGACAGTTCTCATTCAGGCAAGGCACATTTTTTATGGTTTGAGCATGCTTGAACCATATAGAAAGACCGGGTTCTGGAAGCCGTACCTGATATTCGCGCTGACAGACGAAACCTATTCTCTGGTCTGTATGGATACACCGGAGCACATTTCACAAACGAAATGGTTTGCTGTGATCTCTCTGCTGGATCATCTGTATTGGATATTCGGGAGTGTGCTTGGTGCCTGGCTGGGACAGCAGATACCGATGGATTACCTTCAGGGAATTGATTTTTCAATGACAGCCCTGTTTCTGGTGATTGTCACAAATCAGACCATGGAATCACTGATAAATGCCAAAATGCACCGCTGCACATATTTTGAGGCACTGTATGCTCCAGCCCTTGGGGCCGGTACAACATTGATCTGTCTGCTCATCTTTGGAGCGGATTCATTTCTGGTGTTTTCCATGATCGGCATGCTGCTGCTGTTATACATTCGATTCAGAAGCGGAGAGGAAAAAACATATGACTTTGACTGAACTGGGAATTACAGTGGGAATTGCAGCCTTTGGTACCCTTCTATGCAGAACGCTGCCGTTTCTCATTTTCCGTCATGAGGCGAAAACACCTGCGTTTATTCAATGGTTGGGTGAACAGCTTCCGAGGGCTTCGATGGCCATGCTTGTTATCTACTGTCTCCGGGCGGTTCGATTTACGGTGTGCGCTGAGTGGGTGCCAACGGTTGTGGCAAGTCTCATTACAGTCGCAGCGCAGATTCTTTCACGGAAGGTGATACTGGCAATCTGTGCGGGTACTTTTTCCTACATGGTGCTGCTGAGGGTGATCTGAGTTGAGCAAAAACCGCTGAATGCCGCTGCGAAGAAGGCAGCGGCATTCAGCGGTTTTTGCTATGTTCATGAGATCAGTTATAAGGATTTCTGTGCATATCATAACCGTTCACAATAAACGGCTCGTAACCGGTATTTGCAGAGGCATCTTCACTTTCGGAGGCATCCCCTGAAGCGTCAGATTCAGAATCAGTGTTATCTGTGGAATCTGTTTCCGGCGGTACAACATCCTCGGAGGCATTTGAATCTTCATTAATGAGTTCAGTATCAGAAGCCGTATCGGATTCATCTGATGTTGTGTCTGCATCTTCTTCTGTGGTTTCCGCTTCGTCGGAAAGATCGCCGGGAAGAACGGATAATTCGGAAGGCACGTCATCCAGAGTTACAAATCTGGTATAGATATATCCATGACGGCCATTGACTTCGATTTCGTAGAATTCGCCTTCTTCCCCGAATACCGTTGCAGTCATGCCGGCACGGAGACCGACAAGCCGTCTGCTGGATTCTCTTGGAAGATTGTACATATTGATTCGATGTGTGTTGGTGGTGGAACCGTTATAGGTCAATACAGCAGTCTGGTATTCACGCTCGGAAGAGAAATAGAGCAGGGAAGAGTTTTTCATATATCCAACCAGGCCGTCATAATAAACGCCTGACATGTCGTCCTGCATATCAAATACTGCAACAACCGTGCCCGAACCAAGGGACTTGATAACTTTGCTGCCGCTTTTCTCGGTTTTGCGCAGACTGGCTTTCCCGGATTTCGGAGCGTGCACCACGGCTATTCTGTGATCGGCATCCGCTGTCGTATTCCAGACCAGCATGGAAGTTTCAACTTCATATTCCTGACCTTTGATTTCAACGATCGACCGTGAAATGCCAAGCTGCTTTACAGCGACAAGAACAAGCTGCCCGTCATCGCTCTGCAGATAAATATTGCTGTCAGGAACTGCAGAATTGCTGGTTTCGGTCTGCCTTTGGGGTTTGACCTTGGCCTGACTGGAAGTTTCAGCCTGCTCGGTGGAAGCGGACTCGGAAGTATCATTCTCGGAATCTTCAACCGTTTCTGGATCCGCTGAAGCTTCTTCCGTATCTGCGGCCTCATCTGTAACCGCTCCATCTTCCGCGGCGGCATCCGCCTCTTCCTGAGCCAGTTCTTCGGGGGTCACTGTATCATTTTCTTCAGTAACCTGATTCTCTGCTACCGGAGCAGGAGTAACGGTTCCGGAATAAGCGGCAAGAGCGTTTTCAATTTCAGTCAGGGAAACGGTCTTGCCCCGGTAGGAAAGGTAATCGGACACCCATTCGCTGTTTGCCATAGCGGGGATCGGAATGGCAATCTTACCGATACTTTCGGTAAAATCCAATGTAGCGTAATTGCTCTTAATTACACTTTTATCGACAATAACAGAATGTGTGCTTCCGTTTTCATCCATATAGGTGATTCTCCGGTATGAAGAACCGATTTCATCTCCGGAACTCACCGGTGTACCGGCGGGAAGAACGCCAGTCTGTGTAAGACTGGTTTCGTCCGCAGAGCTGTCTGATGAATACATGGGCGTATCAGATGTAGTGACATACAGATAATACCGGCCACGCTCGTTGAAGCTAACTGCAGATCCAACTGACGAAAAGACAATCATGGCACAGACAAGAATGGAAAAAATGACACTTCGAAGGTTGTGCATATCTTCTCCGCCTTCCAATCAATAGATTATCAAGCTTATCTTACAGCACAGATTATGAAAAATCAAGAACGGCCCTCATGGAGAGGTTAATCAGCAGCATGTGTTTCCCAAATTCGGTATATGGGCTCTTCGGGAAGCATGAAAATACTGCCATCAGTAATTTCAAGGAGTCGGGAAGAAACGACAGGAAAATCAGAAGTCCGGACATACAGATGAAAATTGACGGATGCGGCAAATTCCTGGTCTGCAATTTCAACGGGCAGTGCATGAAGCGCATGCAGTAATCTGTCCCAGTATGAATACCCCACCTCGCACAGAACGGGAAGAGTCTCTTCAACAATGCCGATTCCTGAGGTTTGCAGTGCAAGACTGCAGGACTGGCTGTAAGCTCTCAGAAGCCCGCCAGCACCGAGAAGAATCCCGCCAAAGTAGCGAATGACTACAGCGCAACAATTGCAGACAGATTGACATTTGATGACTTCCATCATGGGAAGACCGGCGGTTCCTGAAGGTTCACCGGCATCAGAATAGCGCATGATGCCCATATTGGTTCCCAGCGTGTAGGCATAACAATGATGTGACGCGTCTTTATAGGTATCCTTCGCTTTCTGGATTAAATCCAGTGCGTCTTTTTCGCTTGAGACAGGGGCAGCCCAGCCGATAAACCTGGATTTCTGGATTATGATCTCGGATGAGGAAAAAGACTTGATTGTTTTGTATGATGCCTTCATAGATCATCCTTTACTGGCACTGCCTGCTTTCACAGATTCTCCTGAATGAGACGGCTGAGTGCGGTCATTCCTTGTTCAATCTGTGTAATATTGGAATTCGAGAAATTGAGACGGAATGTGTTAAGATGCCCACCGTTTGCATAGAAATGCGTTCCGGGGACATACGCGACATGACGCTCCACTGCTTTGGAAAGCATATCCAATGTGTTGAGACTTTCAGGAAGCTCGACCCAGATGAACAATCCGCCTTCAGGCTCCGTCCATACGGTACCCTCCGGAAATGCTTTCAGCATATTCAGCATGGTATTGAGCTGTGCAGCATATCCGGACCTGATGGAACGGATGTGTTCGGGAAGCAGATTGTCCCGCAGAAAACGGTCTACAATTGCCTGATTGAGGTTGGCGGTATGAAGGTCCGAAGACTGCTTTCCCATAACGCACTTGCGGATAATGTCTGCATCTGCAGCAATGTAGCCGACACGAAGGCCGGGGGATATAATCTTCGAAAAAGACCCCAGAAATGCAACCCAGCCAGACACATCGAAAGATTTGATGGTGGGAAGGGAAGTTCCCTTATAACGAAGATCGCGATACGGATCATCTTCAGCGACCAGAACATGATACTTTGCAGCCAACTGTGCGATCTCCATTCTCCTCTGAAGGCCGAGGGTTTTCCCGGTAGGGTTCTGGAAATTCGGGATTACGTAGAGCATTTTCGGATGGTACTGCTGAATGGCTTTCTCAAGCATATCAGTCAGTATACCCTCTGAATCACTCTCAATGGGTACGAGCTTGGCCTGGTACAGGCGCATGCACTGAAGATTGCCTAGAAAAGAAGGATCTTCCACCAGGATCACATCACCGGGATTGATCAGCGCTTTGCAGAGAAGGTCCATTGCCTGGGTTGAACCAGTGACAGGCAGCACCGAATAAGGACGCTGTCCCATGTCGGGAGCAATATAGGAGGTGAGGCTTTCAATAAAAGGCGGATATCCTTCTGTGGCTCCATACTGCAGAATCTGCTTGCCGTTTTCTTTGAGAACCCGGGCCGCGATTTCTGCAACAGCTGTATCGGGAAGAGCAGATGGTGCAGGATTCCCGCCGGCAAAGGAAATCATGTCTGGCTTGGCAATCATTTTGAAAATTTCACGGATGGCACTTCCGCTTATTCCATGGAAACGGTCGGAGAAAACAATTCCTTCTGGCATATTTCAAAAACCTCCAGTTTCAGATTCAGACAGCCTGCCGGATGACAATCGGAAAAGAAGGCAACAAATATAAAAAACTAATTGGTACATGACTCCAGCGGCAGTTCTGAACAATGCATTCGTATCGGTCGCAATTATAAGGGTAGGGAAAGAGCGTGTCAACTTAATGAATACAGCACTGAGAATAATACAATAGGAAGGGATATGGATGATCGCTTGCCAAGAAAAGCAATATCCTGTATACTTTACCCTAGGCGCGTGAGTGCATTTTTATCATGCGCTTTATGTCGCAGAAACGGTTTTTGTTTCTGCAAGGAGGCTGGGCAGATTATGGAATGTAAGATCCGAAATGATATCGGTACAATTTACATTACAGAAGACGTCATGCTGAAAGTTGCCGGGTACGCTGCGCTGGAATGCTACGGGATCGTAGCCATGTGCTCCAAAAGAGCTACCGATGGTCTTGTTGAGTGGCTTGGGAAGGAAAACCTGACCAGAGGAGTGCAGATTAAGAACGTAGGCAACGTTCTTGATGTCGATCTTTTTGTGGTTGTAGAATACGGTATTTCCATTGCAGAAGTATGCAAAACCATTATAGACACAGTGCGCTATAAACTGGAAAACA
This sequence comes from uncultured Clostridia bacterium, assembly GCA_946534895.1. Classification (GTDB taxonomy): domain Bacteria; phylum Bacillota; class Clostridia; order Christensenellales; family Aristaeellaceae; genus UBA2943. The sequence continues at coordinate 22,829 of CAMNDE010000014.1, read as the reverse complement.
TGACCGGCATCAAAGTCAGAAAAGTCAACGTGAATGTCGAAGGTGTTCGTGTATAAGCGGCAGGTCGAATCCAGAACATGAGTGGAGGAATGAACCTTTGATTCAGTATAAAGTGATTGATGGCCTGTTGCTCAGGGATATGGCCATAGCAGGAAGCGCACTGCTGGAGAAGAACCGGGAAGCAGTTGACGCCTTGAATGTTTTTCCTGTGCCTGATGGAGATACAGGTACGAACATGTCATTGACGATGCAGAGTGCCATTCGGGAAATAAACTCACGTGAATTCCTGCGGGCGGATGAAGCAGCGTCAGCTCTCGCCAAGGGTGCTCTGAAGGGCGCGAGAGGCAACTCAGGCGTCATTACATCTCAGCTTCTTCGTGGTTTTTCAAAATCCCTGAACGGTGTTGAAAAAATCAATCCTGTTCAGTTTGCCAATGCAATGAAGGCGGGTGCAGATCTGGCCTACAAGGCAGTGATGAAGCCCAAGGAAGGCACAATTCTGACAGTTGCCAGGGTGATGGCCGAGGATGCACTGCGCCATGTGCAGAAAGACCCTGACAGTTTTGAAACGCTTTTTGATGTCATCATGCACAGCGGGCAGGAAATCCTGCAGAAAACACCTGAGATGCTTCCTGTGCTGAAGCAGGCCAATGTGGTCGACTCCGGCGGCAGCGGTCTGATGTATATTTACGCGGGCTATGCTGCCGTACTCAGCGGGAAGAACCTGGAAGAAATCCTGGCTGAAAGTGAAGAAAATGATGGAAGTTTCGTGGACGATCATGATTCTCTGGATGATGTTGAGAATGTATATTGTACGAATTATTCCATCGTCCGTATTGGGGATGACTGTGAAGAAACGGATATTGACTCACTGAGACGGAGACTCAACCGAATCGGCAATCGTGTGCATGTGGAGGGCGATCTGTCGTGCGTGAAGGTTCATGTGCATACCTGCCATCCCGGCAGCGCGATTGAGGACGGTTTGGAACTGGGTGAGCTGGTTGATCTGAAGATAGAGAATATCGGTGAAACCCGCAGACAGAAATATGCTCTGGAGCACCCGGAAGAGAACGAAACGGAAACTGAAGAGACGTTTGAAGAAAAGGAATTCGGCATGGTTGCCGTTTCTCTGGGTGACGGTTTTTCTCAGATCTTCCATGATCTCTCTGTAGATGTCATAGTGGAAGGCGGACAAACCATGAATCCTTCCATTGATGATATTCTTCATGCGATCAAAAGTGCCCATGCACACAACGTGTTCGTTTTCCCCAATAATGGCAATGTGATTCTTGCGGCTCAGCAGGCTGCAGCATTGGCAGAGCCGTGCAATGTATACGTAATCTCGACGAAGAATGTGGCGATGGGAATTGCAGCAGCTGTCGCATTTCAGCCTGACGCAGATGTAGAGCATAATATTGCAAGGATGGAAGAGGCAGCTCAGCATGTAAGAACGGCAACCATTACCTATGCGGTTCGCGACAGTGAGTACAATGGTATACATATCACCCAGGGGGATATTATCGGTCTGCACAACGGTGTTATTGAATATCAGGGGAAAGATATCTGTGATGTAGCCATGCAGACTGTGGCATCTATCATGGATGAGGAATCAGAGCTGGTTACCGTGTACTACGGAGCCGAAACCAGTGAGGAAGATGCTCAGGAACTGTCTGAAAAGATCGGCAATGCTTATCCGAATGTGGATGTGGAATGCCACCGTGGAGGACAGCCCCTGTATTATTACCTGATTTCAGTGGAATAAAGGTACCAGTATAAGGTGTAAGTAATGATGGAGCTAGAAGAGATCCGTGGTCTCGGACCGTCTCGTCTTGCAAAACTTCGCGCAATGGGAATTGACTCATTGCGCGATCTTTTGTTGTATTTTCCGGTCCGATACGAAAACATGAGTACTGAAGCTCAGATTGAAGATTCTGTGGCTGCGCCAGCGTTGCTGCGCGTTACCCTTAAAGGAACGCTGAATGTTCTGCGTTTTCGAGGGATCACAAAAGTTCAGGGGAAACTTTTGCAGGGCAGTGCACAAGTGAACGTTGTGTGGTACAATCAGCCGTGGATGAAGCAGCAGCTCCTGCCTGGAAAAGAATACCTTTTATACGGGCAGTCGGTTATGAAACAGAATGCCCTATGGCTTCAAAATCCCAAGATTGTGTCTGAAAAAGGCATTTATCCGGTTTATAGATCCATCGAAGGCCTGCCTCAGAAAACGCTGCGCAGTATGCTTTGTGAGTGCCTTGACCAGACGGATGATCTGTTTCCTGAGACGCTACCGGATATTGTTCTGCAAACATATCGACTGATGGCAAAGGCGGAAGCAGTCCGAACAGTGCATCTTCCTCCAAATATGGAGCGGTTGCATGACGCACAGAGAAGGCTTTTCTTTGAAGAAATGCTCATTTATCAGGCTGCAATGGGCATGAAAAGCGGTTTCCACTCTGGCAGCTTCCCAATGAAAATCACCGGAGAAATGGAGGAAACGTACTGGAATGCATTGGGCTTTTCTCCTACAGAGGCACAACGACGCGTTCTTCATGAAATAGCAGGGGATATGAAACGCGAGGTCGCCATGAGCCGGCTGGTTCAGGGCGATGTGGGATGCGGGAAAACAGCTTTGGCATTCGGCAGTATCTATCTGTGCTTTCGTTCCGGCTTCCAGTCAGCCATGATGGCTCCTACGGAGATTCTCGCCATCCAGCATTACCAGGAAGCGTGCAGGGCTCTTGGACCATTGGGTGTTGTGTGCCGGCTGCTGACTGGCTCTACCAAGGAAAAAGAACGCAGGGATATTTTATCAGATTTGGAATCAGGGCATTGTCATGCTGTTTTTGGAACTCATGCTTTGATTTCAGACAGAGTAAAGTATCATGAGCTTGGTTTGGTAGTGACCGATGAGCAGCATCGGTTCGGAGTTCGCCAGAGGTCGATGTTGCAAAGCAAAGGCAGAAATCAGGAAGGGGCAATGCCTCATGTTCTTGTCATGTCTGCAACGCCCATACCCCGTTCCCTTGCTTTGATACTGTATGGTGATCTGGATGTTTCCATTGTGGATGAATTGCCTCCGGGGCGTACGCCTGTGAAAACAAGGATCGTTCCTGAAAGCAAACGAAACGGCATGTATACATTTCTGCGGGACGAAGTTTCACGCGGAAGACAGGGCTATGTTGTGTGCCCTCTGGTAGAAGATTCTGAAGCCATGGAGGACATTCGTTCCGCCCAGAGCACTTATGAAGAGCTGGTAAAGAATGAACTCAAAGGTCTGAGAGTTGGCTTGACATGGGGGAACCAGAATGCGGTGGAAAAGAATCAGGTTCTTCAGGCGTTTGCGGGAGGAAGTATCGATATCCTTATTTCTACTACAGTGATCGAAGTAGGTGTAAACGTCCCCAATGCTTCTGTTATGATTGTGGAGAATGCATCACGATTTGGCTTGAGCCAGCTGCATCAGCTGCGGGGACGTGTCGGCAGGGGAAATACGGAAAGCTGGTGCTTTCTGGTAGCTGATGCTAATGAGAAGCTGAGTATTCTAGCACGAACCAATGATGGCTTTCAGGTGGCACAGAAGGATTTGGAAATACGTGGTCCAGGGGATATCATGGGAACGAGACAGTCGGGCCAGCCTTTGCAGGAAATGCTTATGCGGGGAGGCATTCAGCTGCTGGATGAAGCAGTACGCTGCATGAAAATGCTTCGGGAGCAGCCGGAACTCGAAGAAGCCAGAAAACAGGTCGAGCGTCTCGCTGTCGGGGAATATCGGAGTCAAATACAGGAAATAGCACTCAATTAATATTTCGAGGAGTGAAAGTATGTCGCATGCATTCTTTGAAAACCGTGAATTGTCGTGGCTGCGTTTTAATGAACGGGTTTTGGAAGAAGCTGAAGATGAAAGGGTTCCGTTATGCGAACGACTGTCGTTTCTTTCCATTTTTCAGAGCAATCTTGACGAGTTCTTCATGGTGAGAATCGGTTCTCTTCATGATCAGATGCTCCTTGACTGCGAAGCCAGAGACAACAAAACAAATATGACACCCGCGGAACAGATTGATGCATGCATGATCAGGGTGCGTGAACTGTGCAGAAGGAGAGATAAAACCTATCATACCCTGATGGATCTTCTTCGCGACCAGGGGATCACACTGGTGAATTTCCGTTCCATTTCAAAAGAAAGCGAACAATATCTGGGACAGCTGTTTTTAACAGAATATATGCCTTTGCTGTCAAGCTTTGTTGTCGGAAAAAAACAGCCGTTTCCCTTTTTGAACAATAAGGAAATATATGCCATAGCGGTTCTCAATACAGATAAGGAAAAGGAACGGATTGGTATCGTTCCATGTTCAAGCCAGGCTTTTCAGAGACTTGTGGAAATCCCGGATCGCAAGGGATGCTATATGCTGGCGGAGGAACTGATTCTGCATTACCTGCCTTCGCTGTTCCCCAAATATAGAATTGTCAGCAAAACCCTGGCAAGAATTACCAGAAATGCCGATATTGATGCAGATTCCATATACGATGAAGATTTAAATTACAGAGAACACATGGTAGAGGTGATTCGGAGAAGAAGAAAACTGTGTCCGGTCCGCCTCGAACTTTCCCGCCAGATTGATGCAGCGATTATTGCTCGTCTCTGTGACTTTCTCCAGCTTGATCAGGAGCGGGTATTTGAATACGATTCTCCACTGGATATGTCTTTTTTCGGCATTCTGCAGGATGGGCTCAGGAGCCACGCAGACCTGTTCTATGCGCCAAGGCATCCTCAAAACAGCCCGGATATTGATTTGAAGCGTTCTGTTATCAGCCAGATTGAGGAGCATGATGTTTTACTTCATTATCCTTATCAGAGTATTCGGCCTTTTCTCCGGCTTCTTGGAGAGGCTGCCCATGATCCGGAAGTCGTGAGCATCAGAATGACTTTGTATCGTCTGGCAAGAGACAGCAAGGTTGTCGAAAGCCTGGTGGAAGCAGCCGAAAATGGCAAGCGTGTGGACGTGCTTGTAGAGCTGAAAGCAAGGTTTGACGAAGAGAATAATATTGAATGGAGCCGGCGTCTTGAACGGGCAGGTTGCCATGTGATCTACGGAATTGAGCACATGAAGGTCCACAGCAAGCTTTGTCTGATAACAAGAAAGACGGATGAAGGAATCAAGTATATTACTCAGATCGGGACAGGGAATTATAACGAGAAAACAAGCAGGCTTTATACAGATCTGTGTCTGATGACAGCAGATCAGGACATCGGAATGGATGCACTGGCTGTTTTTCAGGCTCTTCTCCGTGGAGAAACGGTTGATCATGTCCAGCATTTACTGGTTGCCCCCCATTGCTTACAGGACAAGTTGTTAGATTTGATTGACGGAGAGATTTCCAGGGCAAAAAGCGGCGGAAAAGGAATGATCCGTATTAAAGTGAACAGCCTTTCGGATAAAGTTCTGATGAACAAGCTGCTTGAGGCGTCTATGGCGGGTGTTCATATTGATATGATTGTCCGCGGGATATGCTGTCTGAAAGGCGGCGTTGAGGGATATACGGAAAATATCCGTATCATGTCCGTAGTGGGACGTTTTCTGGAACACAGCCGGATTTATGTGTTTGGGGAAGGCGAGGATGCGAAGTATTATATTTCCAGCGCAGACTGGATGACCAGAAATACAGTCCGCCGTGTGGAAGTTGCGACGCCTGTAAGGGATCCGGATCTGAAAAGAAGACTGGACAGGATTCTGGATGTCATGTGGAATGACAATGTGTCTGCCAGAGACCAGAAACCGGATGGAAATTATGTCAGACGTACACCTGGCACAGAAGAACCATTGAACTGTCAGTCGTATTTTTACGATGAATCGTACCGGCTTGCAGCCAGACGTCAGTGAAAGTACAAGAGGATATCTTCGGATATCCTTTTTCTTTTATCATATTGACTTTAGCGTGATAAATCGATATAGTATCAAAGTAACCTTTTGGAAATGAAAGAGAGGATGTGTTTTTATGAAAAAACTGATGGTATGCTTCCTGGTACTTACAATGGTGTTTTCGGCAGGATTTTCCCTGGCAGAACAGAGTGATCTGACTTGTGTCAAAGACAAGGGCGTTCTTGTAATTGGCATTACAGACTTTGCACCGATGGATTACAAGGATGAAAACGGCGAGTGGATTGGTTTTGATGCGGATGTTGCCAAACTGTTTGCGGAAAGCCTGGGCGTCAAGGCGGAATTTGTGGAAATTGAATGGGATAATAAAGTCCTTGAACTTAACGGCAAATCTATCGACTGTGTTTGGAACGGAATGACGCTCACCGATGAAGTGCTCTCTGCCATGGAGTGTTCGAATGCATATGCCAATAACGCCCAGGTGGTTGTGGTGCCGAAAGATGTAGTTGATAATTATAAAGAGATCGGTGATATGGCTTCTCTGGTATTCGCCGTTGAGTCCGGCAGTGCTGGACAGAGTGAAGTGGAAAAACTTGGTTTTGCAACAACTGAGGTTTCCAGTCAGGCAGCGGCACTGATGGAAATTGCGGCCAAAACATCTGATGCGGCAGTAATCGATGCTCTGATGGCAGCTGCCATGATTGGTGAAGGAACCGGTTATGAACAGCTCACCTACACATTTGCTCTGAATGATGAGAAGTACGGTGTCGGTTTCCGGAAGGGATCGGATCTTGCAGCGGCTTTGAACAGTTTTCTTGTGGATACATATAAGGATGGAACACTGTTGAAGATTGCTGAGACCTATGGTATTCAGGCAGCGCTGGTAGCACAGGAATAAAATGCGATTCTAGAAAGGTACATAAGAGGCATGGACATGTTTCTGCAGCAGTTTCCAATTGTGTTTCATTCTTTGAATATCGGCTTTCTTCAGACGCTGAAGCTGTTTTTTATCACGCTGATTGGTGCTTTTCCCTTGGGATTGCTGATTGCAATGGGGTCCATGTCCCGGATTCGTGTACTGAAGGCGTTTATCAGGATTTTTATCTGGATCATCCGTGGTTCTCCACTGATGATCCAGCTCCTGATTATTTATTATTTTCCAGGCCTGGTGCTGCATACTCCGATATGGGGCGGCGGTGAAACAGGACGCTTTTCTGCGGCAGCTATTGCATTCATAATCAATTATGCATGCTATTTTTCAGAAATATTCCGCGGGGGAATACAGGGGATACCCTTGGGTCAGGAAGAAGCGGGTCTTGTATTGGGAATGAAAAAGCGGCAGATATTTTTCCGCATCAAGCTACTCCAGATGGTCAAGGCAGTGATGCCGCCTATATCCAATGAGATCATTACTTTGGTTAAGGATACTTCTCTGGCCAGGATCATTGCTCTTCAGGAAATTATCTGGGCTGGGCAGGCATTCCTGAAAGGCAGTCAGGGGATCTCCGGAGCGATCTGGCCGATGTTTTTCACGGCAGTTTATTATCTAGTCTGTAATGGACTTCTGACGATACTCTTTCGATATATAGAAAGAAAACTATCATTTTTTAGATAGGGGATAGGAAATGGCTCTCCTTGAGGTTTCCGGACTGAAAAAGTCTTTTGGACGGCTTCAGATTTTAAAGGATATCAGTTTTTCTCTGAATCAGGGGGAAACGCTGTCAATTATCGGATCATCGGGAAGTGGGAAAACCACTTTGCTCAGATGCCTGAATTTTCTGGAATATCCGGATAGTGGAATCATCAGAGTTGGCGGTAAAGTTCTGCTTGATGCATCACAGGACTCTGCCATGACGGAAAACGAAAAAAGAAATAACAGGCTTCATTTTGGCCTGGTTTTTCAGTCATTCAATCTGTTTCCGCAGTATACGGTTCTGGAAAATGTTATGCTGGCCAGCAAGCTTCGGGCAAAGGAAAGTGCCGGGAATAAAGACAAGTACCAGAAGGCAGTCCGGGAAATTGAAGAGAATGCCATGCAGCTGCTGGAAAAAATGGGATTGAAAGAACGTGCTTCTGCTTACCCATATATGCTTTCGGGAGGGCAGAGTCAGCGGGTTGCCATTGCCAGGGCGCTTGCCATGCATCCTGATATTCTTTGTTTTGATGAACCGACCTCTGCGCTGGACCCGGAACTGACCAGTGAAGTGCTGAAGGTCATAAAAGAACTGGCCAGCCAAAAAACCACAATGATCATTGTAACGCATGAAATGCGGTTTGCGCATGATGTTTCCGATTGGGTCATGTTTATGGATGATGGAAACATTTGTGAGATGGGAACACCTGATGCTCTGTTTTCTCATCCACAGAAAGAACGGACCCGTCAGTTTTTGCAGAATTATGACTGACAGGCGGTGCTGTTTCGGGAACGATGAGATGTAGCAAGCTTCCTGTTTCTGTAAGCCAGACAGATGCATGCTTTCGGAAGCCTGAATGCGCAGCATTGTGTCGGTGATCTGGAATAAAAAGATCACATTGAGGAAGGGCGATCAGCCATCATCAAGTGATCTTCAGAATTTAAACCGTGTATCAGACTTTTTCCTGGGGATTATATGCAAGTGATAATCCCTTTTTTGTTATTCCATTAATTCAACAAGAACCGCGTTTTGGCAATCCATGCCTTTATCTGTAAGCTTCCAGCTGGCATTTTCATGTTTTACGAAGCCAAGTTTTTCCTGCTGCCGAAGTTTTGCTCCATAGCAGTCTTCCAGAGAAATACCGTGCAGGCGATGAAAATGTTCTTCACTGACTCCGGAAATCATTCTTAGTCCAAGCATCATTGTTTCAAACCTGGCTTCGGCTGCAGATACATTTTCCTGTTCACGCAGCGCGGAATCACGATTTTCCACCAAGGCTTTGTATGAGGCAAGATCACGTGGATTGGTAAAGCGCATGCATGAAAACGGCGAAGTGCCTGCAGGAAGCATGGAAGCGGCGGAACATCCAATGCCGAGATAGGGCGTATGATTCCAGTAGCCGATATTGTGCTGACATGCATAACCGGGCTTTGAAAAATTGGAAATTTCATATTGGACAAAACCGGCCTGCCTGAGTTTCATTTTGGCAAGATCATACATGGAACGTTCGATATTCTCATCAGGAAGCGTTACAGCTCCACTCCTTATTCGGTCATACATGACAGTTCCTTCTTCAGGAATAAGCCCGTAGGCACTGATATGTTCAGGATCAAACGTTAGGGCACAGGAAAGTGTATTTTTCCAGGACTCAGGAGTCTGGCCTGGAAATCCAAACATTAAATCCAGATTCAGGTTGACAATTCCTGAATCATGAACCAAACGGACCGCTTTTTCTGTTTGTGTCTGTGAATGAATTCTGCCCAGGGTTTTCAATTCGGAATCCACGGAGGACTGCATGCCAAGGGAAATACGGTTTACTCCCGTGGAGATCACTGCATCCAGCCATTGGGAAGAGATGGAATCCGGGTTGCCCTCTGCAGTAAACTCCTTCACCTTGGATAAATCAAGAATGCTGGAAAGACCTTCAAACAGACGCTTCCATTCATGTGGCGGGATAAGTGAGGGCGTACCGCCGCCAACATATATGCTGCTGAAACTTGCACAGGAAACAGCCTCCGACATCCAGGAGGCTTCTGAAATCAATAAGGATATATAATCAGAAATGAAACATGAAGCATTCGCATAAGATGCAAAGTCACAGTAATGACACTTTTTCACACAGAATGGGATATGGATATACAGTTCACAGTCTGTCATTTTTCATCCATTTTCAGCACGGCAAGGAAAGCCTCACTTGGCACCTGAACAGTGCCGAACTGGCGCATTCGCTTCTTTCCTTCTTTTTGCTTTTCCAGCAGTTTCTTTTTACGTGTGATATCGCCACCGTAGCATTTGGCCAGCACGTCTTTTCTCATGGCCTTCACAGTTTCCCTGGCTATGATTTTTCCGCCAATTGCAGCCTGAATTGGAATTTCGAACTGCTGGCGCGGAATAACGTCTTTCAGTTTCTCACAGATATTCCGTCCTCTTGCGTATGCTCTGTCCCGAAAGACAATCTGACTGAATGCATCACACAGTTCACCATTCAGGAGAATATCAAGCTTTACCAGATCACTTGCCCGATAATCCTTCAGTTCATAGTCAAAAGAGGCGTATCCTCTTGAGCGGCTCTTGATCTGATCAAAAAAGTCATAGATGATTTCATTCAGTGGCATCTCATAATTGATCTTTACTCGGCTGCCTTCATATTGCATATCCAGAAAAATGCCACGCCGGTCCTGACAGAGGTCCATGAGCGTTCCAATGTATTCCTGGGGTGAATAGATTTCAGCGTGCACAAAAGGCTCTTCCATGGAAGCAATCTCTGTTACAGGGGGCAGCATGGTAGGATTGTCAATGCTAATGACAGAGCCGTCAGTTTTTGTAATATGATAAATAACACCGGGGATCGTTGTGACCAGATCTAGATCGAATTCACGTTCAAGACGGGCTGTGATCACATCCATATGCAGAAGCCCAAGAAAACCACAACGGAATCCATAGCCAAGAGCGATGCTTGTTTCGGGCTCAAATGTCAAAGAGGCGTCGTTCATTCTGAGCTTTTCAAGTGCGTCTTTCAGAGCGGGGTAATCAGAGCCGTCGACAGGATAAATGCCGCAGAATACCATCGGGGTGACTTGCTTATAACCTGGCAGAGGCTCTTCTGCCGGTCTTGCAGCATCCGTGATTGTATCGCCGACCCGTGTATCACGGACATCCTTGATGGATGCGGCTACATATCCGACATCTCCCGGGAACAGCGCATCGCAGGGAGAATATCCAGGATGAAATGTGCCAACCTCCACGACATCAAATTCTCCGCCTGTGGCCATCAGGCGCATCTTCATACCGGGACGAATTACGCCTTCTTTCACACGAACAAAGCAGATTGCGCCTTTGTAATTGTCATATAAAGCATCAAAAATCAATGCTTTCAGCGGCTTTTCTGCATCCCCTTCAGGAGCGGGGATGTATTCCACAATGGCATCAAGTACTTCACCGACATTCAGGCCGGTTTTGGCTGAAACACATGGTGCGATGGAGCCATCAATACCAATGACATCTGTAATCTCCTGCCTGACCACTTCAGGCTGTGCGGAAGGCAGATCGATCTTGTTGATGACAGGAATGATTTCGAGATTATGATCAAGGGCCATATAACAGTTGGCAAGAGTCTGAGCTTCGATGCCCTGCGTTGCATCGACTACCAGAATTGCCCCTTCGCATGCGGCAAGTGCACGGCTGACTTCATAAGTAAAGTCTACATGACCGGGAGTATCAATCAGATTCAGTTCATAGGTATTTCCATCTTTGGCTGTATAATCCATTCGTACAGCTTTACTCTTTATGGTGATACCGCGTTCTCGCTCCAAGTCCATGCTGTCCAGAATCTGCTCAACCATATCTCTTTTCGCAAATACACCGGTCAGTTCAAGCAGTCGGTCAGCCAATGTACTTTTGCCGTGATCAATATGGGCAATGATACAGAAATTCCGGATAAATTTGTTGCGGGCTTCGGACATAGATTCCTCCAATGATCAGTTGATTTTTTCTTTTTGGCCGATCTTGCGTTCTTTTCCATGGACAAGTCTGTCGATATTTGATCTGTGACGCCATATACACAAACCGGCAAGAAGGACAGCCCAGGCTATGATCCAAATGTTGCCATCCGAGAAAAAGAAACTGACCAAAATGGCAAATAAGGAAAGCATGCACATGGAACCCAGTGAGATAAAACGTGTGGTGGCAATAATGATGACGGCAGAAATCATGGAAATGAGACCGGCTACAGGAAAGCAGGCAGTCATGACGCCACAGGAGGATGCCACGCCTTTGCCACCTTTAAACTTGAAAAATACAGGCCAGTTATGTCCGATGATACAGGCCAGTCCGGCAATCCGTACAGCCCATGGATCATGAGTAATCCATCCGGAAATGAGACACACAAGCAATGCCTTTGAGAAGTCTCCGACAAGAGTAAGCAGGCCCATTTTTACTCCCATCGTGCGAAGAACATTACTGGCACCTGTTGATCCGCTTCCGACTGTATGCAAATCCGGTCCCTTGAATACTTTTGAAAGAATAATACCGAAAGAAATGGATCCGACACAGTAGGCGACAGCGGCAATAAGGACATATTGGAGATAAACAGACATATTAGTTATCCTTCTTTCGCTCGCGGAATATGAAGCGTACAGGAGTTCCTGAGAAATCAAAAGACTTTCTGAAATAGTTCTCCAGATAACGTGAGTAAGAGAAGTGCATCAGTTTTTCATCATTCAGGAAAAAGATAAAAGTCGGGGGACAGACTGTCTGCTGCGTCACATAATAGATCTTCAGGCGGCGGCCGTTTGTGGAAGGCGGCTGAAGATCAGAAGTGGCGTCAGCAAGGATGTCATTGAGAATGCCGGTGGGAATTCTTTTGCATGCCTGTGCCCACACGATACTTACATGATCAAGTACCTGGTGAACACGCTGTCCGGTGAGTGCGGAAAGAAAAATGACGGGACAATAGTTTAAAAACTTTAAGCCATCGTAAACTGTTTTCCTGTATTCCTCCATTGTATTGGTGTTTTTTTCTATGGCATCCCATTTATTAACGACAATGATACAGGCCTTTCCCTCATCATGTATCATTCCTGCAATTTTGGTATCCTGTTCGGTCACGCCGTCTTTTGCGTCCAGCAGAAGAAGCGCAACATCACAGCGCTGGATTGCCGCAATGGACCGGAGAACCGAGTATTTTTCGAGACTTGCGTCTTCTATGCTGGCTTTTTTTCTGATACCTGCTGTATCGATAATGTTGTATCGGCTTCCATCAGCAGCAGTGAATTCTGTGTCGATAGCATCTCTGGTTGTGCCAGCGATATTGGAAACCATAGTCCGCTCCTGCCCGAGAATCTGATTGACCAGGGACGATTTTCCGACATTGGGGCGGCCGACAACAGCCAGCTGGATAGTGTGATTGTCTGTGTCTTCATTTTCTGCTGAATCTTTTGGCAGATAGCTGCAGATGCAGTCCAGTACATCACCCAGTCCCATCATATTAGCGGCACTGACAGGAAAGGGATCGCCGAGTGCAAGTTCATAGAACTCATAAACAGCGTCGTTCTGCGTGACATCATCAATTTTGTTTATGCAAAGAATAATGGGCTTTTTGCTCTTGCGGAGCAGAGAAGCAACCTCCCGGTCATCATCAGTAATGCCCTGCTTTCCATCACAGAACAAACAGATAACATCAGCTGTATCAATGGCAATTTCTGCCTGGCGGCGCATCTGAGCAAGAAAAATGTCATCGCTGTGCACGTCAATGCCGCCCGTATCAATTAACGTAAAAAAATGATTCTGCCATTCGACATCAGCATAGATCCTGTCACGTGTTACACCTGGTGTGTCTTCAACAATGCTGATTCTGCGGCCGGCAAGCCTGTTGAAAAAAGTGGATTTTCCTACATTGGGCCGGCCGACAATGGCTACGAGAGAATTACGCAATTCAGTCTTCCTCCATTCCACTGAGAACATGCCAGAATGCTTCTCCGTTGTTGTCAACGATTCTTACCGAAACTTGCAGAGCATTCTGTACATCATTGATTGAAACATCATCAAGAAAGAGATCGCCCTCGCTCCTGAGCATGGTTCTGCTCAAAAGAAGCTGGTCACATTGAATTCCCTGAAGCTGCTCAATCAGATCTTTACCGGTTATCAAACCAGTCACTGTGACAGTGCTTCCAAAAAAGTGATTTACAATCGGGTAAATATCAACAACTGTGCCTTCGGGTGCAAAAGAACTGCACCATTTCCGCATGTTTTCCGCAATGCTGGTTCCACAGGCAACGGCAAGATGTCGGGGCGGCGTTTCAGACACTGGATAGTCTTCACTTGCATATCTGAGATCGTTTTCGAACTGCCGCAGCATTCCTACACCATTTTCGATCTGAGGATAATCCTCATAATAAAGGTCATCCGGTATTGGCTTTCCGGAAATACAGAAAAACTCATCAGAAGGAAAAACAAATCGGGTTCCCAGCGTCTGCAGGAATGTATTCTGCAGCTTTTCAATCTGATCAAGAACAGCAGCGGCACCGGATGCGGAAAAGCATTCAAGATGAGGCAAACGCTCACGAAATTTGGTCAATCCTACAGGAACCACCGCGACAGAACATGCAGCAGGGAAGAATTCTGACAAATCTATCAGCGTCTTATCCAAAATGATGCCATCATTCCAGCCGGGGCAGAGAACAATCTGACAGTGAAACCTCAAGCCTGCAGATTTGAGCTGATGAAGACGGGGAAGCAGCTGGGATGCCGCGGGATTTCTCATCATTCTGCACCGAGTATCAGAATCGGTGGCATGAACGGAAATATAGAGCGGACTGACACGCCGGCGAATAATTCGATCAAACTCATCGTCGGACATGTTTGTCATGGTGATGTAGTTTCCCATCATCAGAGACAAGCGCCAATCGTCATCTCTGACATAGAGGGTTTTACGCATGCCTGGGGGCATTTGGTCAATAAAGCAGAACACGCAATGATTTGTACAGTGCCTGGGAGAAGAAACAATAGTCTGATCCAATGTGAGGCCAAGCGGTTCCCAGTCCTGTTTTATTACATGCATCAATTCCTGACGACCGTTGGAGTGCTCTACCAACATGTCAAAGCGGGATTCGGCTGTCAGCGCCTGATAATCAATTTGATCGATAATCGGTTCGCCGGCAATGCTGATCAGCTGGTCATTTTCGCGCAGTCCGAGATTGTAAGCAACGGACCCTTCCTGAACGTGGGTAATTCTGGTAGCCATTCGCTTACCCTCCTGACGCATGGACATAAATACCCATATAATTATCTTCTTATTAAGGAAAATGTCAAGAAAACACAAGGCTTCTTCAATACAACAAAGCAGCTGCATGCTGATGCTGCAGCTGCTTTGTTGTGTTGGAAAATGAAACAGGTGATCAGGTAATCTGATTGCGCAGAGATTTCAAAATGCTGACGGAAGCCGATTCCGGAAGGCACAATTTCATAACCATTTCCTGCATATAAAACTTCTTGTAGGCGTCGGTAAACTCTGAATTATTGATAAATACCTCACAGTACTTCTTATCATATTTGCTGTCTGGAATTACGAGAATGCCTTTTCGGTCATAGCACCTGATTTCCATATCATCGACAGAATTGTCATCACGGAGGAATAATAGATGAAAATATGGGTTCGAATCCTGCTCACGAATCAGGGAATCCAATATTTCAAGCCGCTGGGCAGGAGAAAACGGCTTGAGGAAATGCGGATGACTTTGGATCGTACCTGTTTCGGCAAAATGGTTCATGGCCCGTTTCTTATGGATCATAAACACGTGATGTCTGGCAAGATGGGAATGGCAGGCAAGTTTGGAAAGGCTTGCTTTGATGTTCTCAAACTCGGACCTGGAAAACAACTCTGCATTTATAGCGTCATGAAGTATGTTTTCGGACACCTGACTGATAAACAGGTCCGGTTTAAAGCTCCAATGATGTGAGTTGTTTGCCAGCGCAGCGTGCGAAAGAATGATCTGAGCGATATGCGTATTGCTTTCAGCAGGGGTATTCTTGATCCAGTAATACTTACCGAGTCTTGACTGAAGAAAAGGATTCTGGATGGACTCATATGGGGCACGTATGCTCATGATGCCTAGGTTCTCAGTAACGAACAGTATGATATCAGTGCAGCGCACGTTATTCTCGTCATAATAAGTGCACAGCAGTATATCGGTCATGGAAAGGCCGAAGGGGGAACGATTTTCAGCCTGAACAAGTTCGTCAAAAAAACCGACTGAATAATTGGCGGAAAAGCATACCGACATAACGGATGTTATGCTGCTGATTGTATGCGCGGTATCCTTATATCCGTGCAGATATTGCTGAACTCTGACATCTCCGCCCAGCAGCAGGGAGCGAAGCTGGGAGTACAGATGGACGAACTGGCAGTTGAGGATCAGAATCTTTAAATCCTTTTTATGCTGATACAGCTGGGGCAGAGTGAGGTATTCCACACCGTGCGGGCTGTTTTTGGATAATACCTGTATTTTGAGATCATCAGGATAAATGCTGTGCTCAGAATGGATAAACCGGACAAGCTCCTGATTGATCATATAGTTTTCCAGACCATAGATCTTAATATGCAGCGCACGGTCCAGCTCTTCGATCTGTTTCGGGGACAGCTGGAAATTCGCCAGCAGTCTCTTGCGGAAATCCTGAGCGCTTTTGGGACGTACTGGCTCGTCCATCATTCTTATCAGCGATGTTTTGCTGCGGTAGCCGAGACGTTCAGACAGCTGAGAGAGGTTCATGGAATAGAACGCAGCAAAAGCTTCTATGTATTTTCTCATTTCACTGATTTCAGACACAGTTAAGACCTCGGTTCAAATCAAAGTATGGTTTACCTGGTCCAGTAACGTTTGCCGTCTCCAAGGTACATTTTCATTGCTCGGGGATCATCCACAGCCTTTCCACACCCCATAACCACACTCGTCTGTGGATCATCTGCGACGCCACAGGCAACGCCCAACACCCGATATATTTCATCGGCAAGACCGGTGAGTTGGCAGGCGCCGCCTGTCAGGACGATGCCTTCATCAAATATATCGCTGGCAAGTTGCGGTGGTGTACGTTCAATAACAGCCTGTATCGATTCGATAAAATCATTTATGGGATCTTTCAATGCTTCATAGATTTCATAAGAATCTACATTCTGCGTTTTGGGAAGCCCGGAAATCAGATTTCTTCCTGTGACTTCCATCTCAATTGCATCGACAGGCTGTATTGCGGTTCCGAGGTTGATCTTGATTTCCTCTGCGGTGCGTTCTCCAATGAGCAGATTGTATTTTTTGCGCAGATAGCGAATAATCGCATCGTCAAAATAGTCACCGCCAATAGGAATGCAGCTTGCAACTACGATTTCGCCCATGCTGAGAACCGCAATATCGCTTGCGCCGGCACCCATGTCTATAATCATGCTGCCGTATGCTTCGGAAAAGTGAATGCCGACACCCAGCGCTGCCGCGATCGGTCTTTCCAGAAGTTGCGTTTTCCTAACACCTGCATCAAACATAATGCTGATGATCTGGTTCTTCTCTGCGTCACTGACCAGTGTTGGAACAGAAATCACTGCTCTCGGTCTGGAAAACCAGTGACGTCCTATAGCGTGTGTCGTAAAATCATGAAGCATCTGCTGGGTAAGGGAAAAATCAACTACATTGCCATGATGGAGAGGACGAATGGCCTGTACGTTCCCGGGGGTCCTTCCTATAAGGCGGAACGCATCGTTGCCGACAGCCAGTATTTTGGATGAATCTCTGTCAACCGCTACTACAGCCGGCTCTCTGAGAATGATGCCTCTCCCTTTTTGATATATCAGAACCTGGGATGTGCCCAGATCTATTCCGATATCATTTACTTGAGCCATGTTATCCCTCCAAAAGAGATACTTCTATGTTAGAATGTCATTATATCATTCATTGTTCTGACTGTAAACGATGCATGCCCGGGAATTCTTATTCTTCGGATGAATTGGGAGCAGGTATAAGGGCTGTCGAATCATGATTATATTGACATTTCATAGAATCGTAGTATGATAAAAAAGTAAAATTTTGCCCAGTGGGTACACTTTACTGTCCGTTGGACAGTTGGGGGGATATGGATTTTGCAAAACACCAGAAAGCTCACATTGTCCGAGACCGGTATGGACGCGTGGATTTCTCTGTTTGGCTTCAATGATGAAAACGTTGCTTTGATAGAGTCTGCTTTCGATGTTCAGATTGCTGTCAGAGACAACTGTTTGATAATCACTGGCGAAGAAGACGAGGCAGTGGAAGCCGGAAAAGCAATTGAAAAGCTTCTTGTTTTGATTGAACATGGTGAAACAGTAGATAAGGCACAGCTGAGATATATGATTAATGCAATTCATAACGGTCATGGGGATCAGCTGGACATGATGATGGAAGGCCTTGTGGCGGTTACTCAGCGCGGCAAGCCGATTCGGTGCAAGACAATTGGACAGATGGAGTACGTGAAATCCATTCGAGACCATGATATTACCTTTGCCATCGGACCTGCGGGAACCGGAAAAACATACCTGGCCATTGCACTTGCGGTTAGTTATCTGAAGAACCGGGAAATTGAAAGGATCATTCTGACCAGACCGGCAGTGGAAGCAGGTGAAAAGCTGGGATTTCTTCCCGGAGATCTGTCTCAGAAAGTAGACCCGTATTTGCGGCCGCTGTATGATGCACTTTTCGATTTCGTAGGAATGGATGCCTATCAGAAGATGGTGGACCGGGGAACGATTGAGGTTGCGCCATTGGCTTATATGCGTGGACGTACGCTTTCCAACGCATTTATCATATTGGATGAGGCGCAGAACTGTACATCAGAACAGATGAAAATGTTTTTGACCCGGTTAGGCTTTCATTCGAAAATGGTGGTTACCGGAGACCCGACGCAGACTGACCTGCCGCACGGGAAGAAGTGCGGATTATCGGAAGCGGTTGAGGTGCTGGAGAGTATAAAAGAAATTGGGATTACCCGCCTCTCCAGCCGTGATGTGGTCAGACATGAACTGGTTCAGCGGATAGTGGATGCCTACGCCAAAAAAGCTGAGGAAACAGAGGAGTGAGGGAATTGAAGCATTCAGATCGCAGGAAACCGTCAGAGCATACCGGTTTCAGGCGCTTGTCTGCATGGTCTCATACTTCCGCCGCACGTTCGACGCTTTGGATTGTTATCGCTACATTGATACTGGGGACAATTTTCTATGCGGCATGTGCTCCGAAACGATACAGTTTGACGGTTGGTTCAATTTCTCATCAGACGATTACAGCTACTCGCGATGTGGTGGATGAAATAGCCACAGAGGAAAGAAGAAAAGCAGCCGCTAATGCTGTGGAGCCCACCTATCATCTGGCTGAGGGCGTTTCAGATGAGGTCATGACGAATCTCGGGGACATTTTTGCCGAACTGCGGACAGTCCAGCAGTATGGGCTGACACTATCAGACGCTTCGGAAGAAGAGTCGGATTCAGTCAAGGTTTTCTCTGACAGCGAAATCGAATATGCGCAGAGACTGGTCACGAAAATGTCTTTAGGCAAATATCAGGCCAGTACTCTGCTCAGAACCGGAATGGACGAATTTGAAACCATGGTTACAAATGTGACCAGGGCTGTGGAGAACACGCTGAATCAGGGAATCCGGGAAGGGAAAGTGTCTGATGCCATAACCACGATACAGCAGGTAGTGGGTTACAGAGTAGATATTTCACTGGTGCAGAATATCCTTCCGGCGGTACTTAAAGCCAGCATCCAGCCGAATTTGGTCATTGATCAGGAAGCCACTGCGCAGGCGCGGGAGAAAGCAATGGAATCAGTTGAATCCATTGTGTATCAGCAGGGACAGAATATTGTCCGGGAGGGCGAAGTCGTTACCTCAAGTCAGCTTGCCATGGTCCGCTCACTGGGAATGCTGGAAAGTGAAACCTATGATTTTTCCAGCTATTATGGTGCTGGTTTGCTGATCCTGATTTCCATGGCTGTGCTTTTATACTTGATGCAACTGATGAAAAAAGGCTTTATCCATGATGAGCGCCTGGTTGCGGTAATCATGCTGTGCCTTGTCATCACAATGGGATTATGCGCAATCATGGTGCGCATCATCAATGTATATGCAGCTCCGCTTGCTCTGGGCAGTTTGCTTTTGGTGGTTTTGTTTGACTGGCAGACAGCCATTCCTGCTACCGTGGCCATGTCCATTATGGTATCCGGATTGGCAGCAGGTGCCAGCACAACCACATTGATCGAGATGCTTTCTCTTGTGCTGATGAATCTGGCGGGATCAGTTTTTGCGATTCGGTTTTTGCAGCGCGGGACGCAGAGGGTTTACCTGCTGATCAGCGGTGTTATTATCGGATTCATAAATGCAGCCACTATCTATCTGATTGGCTTGATGGCCTTAAGCGATATTTCTCCGGTGTATGATAATTGCTTATGGGGGCTGCTCGGCGGACTGGTGTCCGGTGTTCTTTCCATAGGTTTCCAGCCGTTGTTTGAGGCGATCTTTAATCTTGCAACGCCCAGTAAGCTGCTTGAACTGGGAAATCCCAATCATCCGCTCCTCAAGCGGCTGATGATGGAAGCGCCAGGGACCTATCATCATTCCATGATAGTTGCCAATCTGGCTGAGGCTGCTGCTGAACGGATCCAGGCCAATGCTCTGCTTGCCAGAACAGGTGCTTACTTTCACGATGTCGGAAAGCTGAAGAGGCCGCAGTATTTTAAGGAAAACCAGACTGGAGTGAATCCGCTGGATCAGACAGATCCATATGTTTCTGCTGCGATAGTCACAACACATACCCGTGATGGTGTTCAGCTTGCTCAAAAATATCGCATTCCCAAGGAAATTCAGGACATCATTATTCAGCATCACGGAGATACGCCTGTCATGTTCTTCTATCACCGCGCATTGCAGCAGGCAGACGGAAAGCCGGTTGACATCAATGATTTCCGGTATGATGGAACGCGTCCGGTATCAAAAGAAGCCGCAATTATCATGCTGGCTGATACCACAGAAGCAGCTGTCAGATCCATGCAGGATCCGACACCCGAAGCAATCGCAAGCTTTATAGAACAGCTTGTTCGGGGAAAGATTGAAGATGGTCAGCTCAGTGACAGTCCCTTGACGCTGCGGGATATTGATGGAATTTGCGAAGCTTTCTGCAAAGTGCTGAACGGGGTATTCCATGAAAGAATTGAGTATCCTAAAGCGGAAGTGCCTAAGCGCAATATTCTGCAGCTGAGAGAGAAAAGTACTGAGAAAAGCACTGTATCAGGTGGAGGCATGGAGAATCATCAGACCATTCCGCAAAATGAAATTCCAAGTGAACCGGAGGAACAGCAGAAGGAATGATTATTCAGTGGCATACAGATGTTCCGGTGGATTACTCATTGCTGGCGCTCATGCAGGTCGTGGCAGATGCCAGTATGGTCTGTGCTTCCATTGAGAAAAAAGTGGCAGTCAATATTGTTTTATGCGATGATGAGAAGATACAGGAAATCAATAGAGCATACAGGAGTATTGACCGTTCAACAGATGTTCTCTCGTTTCCTTTGATTGAGTATCCTCACCAGGCTGTGCTGTCTGAAGCTCCCGGGCTGCTTCGGACGGTTTATGATGACGATATTGATGCGGCAGTTCTGGGCGATATTATTATTTCCATGCCCCACGTGCTTGCTCAGGCAGAAGAGTATGGACATACAGTGGAACGTGAAGCAGCATATCTGACCGTGCATGGTATCTGCCATCTGATGGGCTATGATCATATGGAAGAAGAAGAGAAGAAAACCATGCGGGCAATGGAAGAAAAGATTCTTTGCTCTGTAGGACTTGGACGGGAGGCAACCGATATGATCAATGATGACATGCTTCTTGAGCTAGCAAAAGCCGCCATGGAAAGGAGCTATTCTCCATATTCCGGATTCAGGGTTGGTGCTGCACTTCTGGCAGCAGATGGGAGAGTTTTCCAGGGCTGCAATATCGAAAACGCTTCTCTGGGTGCAACCAACTGCGCAGAACGCACAGCGTTGTTTAAGGCAGTAAGCGAAGGTGCGCGTGAGTTTACAACGATTGCTATTGCAGCCGAAGGTTCTGCTCCATGGCCATGCGGGATCTGCCGGCAGGCATTGAATGAATTCGCTCCTGATCTGCGTGTTCTGGTGACCTGGGATGGGCAGGTGGAAGAATCCACGCTCCCTGAGCTGCTCCCAAATGGCTTTGGTCCACATGAATTGGCACAAGGAAAGAAGAGGAATCCTAAATGAGTCAGAATAAGGATACATTTCATTCGGGATTTGTTACCATTGTCGGAAAGCCAAATGCAGGAAAGTCTACCCTGATGAATGCGATGATCGGGGAAAAGGTGGCTATTGTCTCTTCCAAGCCTCAGACTACGCGCAATAAGATTCTTGGCGTCATCACGCATGAAAACGATCAGATGGTCTTTGTGGATACACCGGGTATTCATAACCCCAGGACCAAGCTGGGCACATATATGATGAAGTCTGTGCGGGATGCCATGGATGGCATGGATATTCTTGTCACGGTGGTCGATGCTTCCTTTATTACCAAAGAAGACATTGCCATTGCTGAAGAGATGAGCAGGAAAAAGGTGCCTTCCATTCTTGTCATCAATAAAATCGATTTGGTGTCCCATGAAAAGCTTTTGGAGACAATTGCTAAATTCTCAGACATGGGGTTTCAGCAATTCATTCCGATTTCCGCAAAAACAAAGGATGGGCTGGATGAACTGGTGAAAGCCATCCAGAATCTGCTTCCTGTGGGCCCGAAGTATTTTCCGGAAGACACGATGACAGATCAGCCTGAACGGTTAATTGTGGCGGAAATTGTTCGAGAAAAAGCTTTGCGTCATTTGCGGGATGAAGTTCCGCATGGAATCGGAGTTGAGGTTCTGGCCATGACGCAGCAAGACAATGGCACGATGGAAATACATGCGAATCTTTACTGCGAAAGGGAAGCTCATAAGGCTATCATCATTGGGAAGCATGGGAGTATGCTTCAGACAATTGGCAGTGAGGCACGGTTGGATATCGAGAAGCTTCTGGATACGCATATCAACCTGAAGCTGTGGGTGAAGGTTCGTGAAGACTGGAGAAACCGTCCGGAAGATTTAAGAAATCTGGGTTATACTGAATAATGAATGAGACAGGACTGAACTGGGAAAGATCCAGGAAATAAGTAAGGCTGCTGGACACGATGCAATTCGTGTTCAGCAGCCTTGTTTTGATGGATTCCATGTTTTTTTCCAATGTAAAACACCAGAGCATTATTTGTGAAACAGTTT
>CAMNDE010000013.1:0-55172 GCA_946534895.1 uncultured Clostridia bacterium | reverse complement strand
GGCTGCGACTCCCTGGCCATCGCCATCGGCACCAGCCACGGCGCTTACAAGTTCACCGCCGCTCAGTGCACCCGCAATGAGAAGGGCATTCTGGTTCCCCCGCCCCTGCGCTTCGACATTCTGGACGAAGTGGCAAAGCGTCTGCCCGGCTTCCCGATCGTTCTCCACGGCTCTTCTTCCGTTCCTCAGGAATTCGTGAAGATCATCAACGAGAACGGCGGCAAGATGCCCGATGCTGTGGGCATTCCGGAAGAGCAGCTGCGTCAGGCTGCCCGCGGCGCTGTCTGCAAGATCAACATTGACTCTGACCTGCGTCTGGCCATGACCGCCTGCATCCGTCAGTATTTCTGCGAGCATCCGGAACATTTCGATCCCCGTCAGTACCTCAAGCCCGCCCGTGCAGCCATCAAGAAGATGGTCGAGCACAAGCTGGTGGACGTTCTGGGCTGCGACGGAAAAGCCTGATTTCACATGCCCGGGCTGCACTATATGGTGCAGCCCTTTTTCTGTGTTTTCTTTTCGCTCACAGTCCGGGAACTCTTGCCAATTTTCCCGTTCCTTGCTATGCTTTCCCCGTACATAACAGACCGGCCCTCAGGCCGGCTGCTCCGGCCGGTAAAGCCGTGGCAGGCGCATTCCAGTGTCTTCAGAACAGGAGGTTTTTCCATCATGTCCGAATATCAGTTTCATGCGGAACAGGCCAGAGACAATCTGGTCGAGGCCATCCGGAACATCGCCCGCGAGCAGGGATTCCAGCGTGTCGTCATCGGTATTTCCGGCGGCAAGGATTCCACCGTCACCGCTGCTCTGTGTGCCAGGGCACTGGGCCGTGAAAATGTGTATGGCGTCATGCTGCCCGACGGTGTCCAGAGCGACATCAGCGACAGCCGGAAAGTCTGTGAGGCACTGGGCATCAACTGCCGTACCGTCAATATCGGCAAAATCCATGAAGCGCTCAAGGAAGTAACCGATCAGATCACGCCCACGGATGAGCCCGGAGCCTTCCAGATTCCCTACAGCCGTGAAAGCGATATCAATGTGGGGCCGAGACTGCGCATGACCACCCTTCGCTATATCGCCCAGGCCCTGTCCGCCAGACTGGCCGGCACCGGCAATCTCAGCGAGGCCACCGTGGGATACTGCACCAAGGACGGCGACACCTCCTGTGACTTTGCGGTTCTTGGCAACCTCACCAGTGTGGAAGTGGTTCAGGTAGGCCTCACCATGGAAGAGCTGCCACGGAATCTGGTTGTAAAAACCCCCACAGACGGCCTGTCCGGCATGAGTGATGAGGAAAAGATGGGCCTTCGCTATGCGGATATCCACAGCTATATCCGGCTCGGTTCCTGCGGAGATCCGGAAACCGATGAGAAAATCCGGCGCCGTGAAAAGGCCAATATGCACAAGCGCCGCATGCCTCAGATTCTGGATCCCTTTGGCGCAAATGCCTAAGCAGCATATACAGCTGAATAGAATCACCTTGAAAGCACGAAGCCCCGGCCTTGCAGCCGGGGTTTTGTGCTTCTGCATGACGCGGTTTTTCTGAAGACAGGCATCAGAAAGGGCTGCCGTCTGAAACGGCAGCCCTGAAGCTTAGCCATGAATTACTTGTTGTTGAAGGTGTCGCACAGATCCTGCCATGCGGGCATGCCGGCTTCAACCAGTTCAGCAGGAGTGGATCCACCCAGAGCCCACAGCAGGCTGCTGCCCAGCACGTCGTTGGAGGTGCCCAGATAGGTCACCTTGTTGATGCGGCAGTGTTCCGGCTCACGCAGCATGGCGTAGGTCTCGTCCACAGCGCGGTCATCGGTGTAGTTGTACTTGTTGCCGATCCAGCTGTCTTCATCGTCATAGCCAGGGGTAGGATTGCTCCACAGGTCATAGAGGAAGGTCAGCTTGGCGACGGTCTCTTCGTCATAGCAGGCAGGGATCATGGTGATGTTGTCGCTGATGACGTTGATGTAAGTATCGCCTTCGTGAGGCACAGGCCATGCCACGCAGCCCCAGTCGTCAGCCATGTCGGCCATTTCGCTGTTGTCATTGAAGCCGCCGTAGGTCTGATAGACATAGAATCCGCAGTAGCCCTGCTTCCAGCCATCCTTGAACCAGTCCCAGTTTGCTCCTTCAGGAGTGGGAGCCCAGTACTTGGACTGAATGTCCTTGAACCATGCCAGAGCGGTCAGGGTCTCTTCGCTGCCCATGGCAGGATAGATCTTGCCGTTCTCGTCGAAGTCGAAGTAGCAGCCGCCGTTGGAGAACACGGACAGGTTGTAGCCGTCATCGCCGGAACCGATCAGGCCCCAGATGTCGTTCACGCCGTCGTTGTTGGTGTCCTGGGTGATCTTGGCCAGCATTTCTTCGAAAGCGGCCCAAGTCCACTTGCCTTCAGCCTGAAGGTCATAGATGGTGTTCCAGTCGATACCGGCTTCTTCAAGAACGCGCTTGTTGAAGTACAGGCATCCACGGGGCTCGGAATTTCCGGCATACAGACCATACAGCTTGCCGCCGACAGTCATGAAATCCTTTTCCGCAGCGTTCCACTTTTCAGCGTTCAGGTCAACATACTTATCGCTCACAGGAGCAGCAATGCCGTTGGCAACCAGAGAGCCGACCTTGCCGGGCTCAATGATGTACATGCGCAGGCTTCCGTCAGGGGTGCCGGTGAAGTTGATCATTTCTTCAGCACAGGTTCCCCAGTCGCCGCCCTGCAGCTGATGGACATTCACGTTGTAGGTGGCGTTGATCCAGTCACGATATGCATACTGGGCAGCCTGTTCTTCGGTGGGATTCTCAGCACGTGCGCCGTCGCCGGACCAGTAGTCCAGGATCATCACTTCAGCACCGCCAAAATCGATGCCTTCCACTACCTCGGGATAGCCTTCGGGGGTTTCGGCCAGAGCTGCAGTCGATGCCAGCAGCAGTGCTGCACACAAAAGCCAAGCCAACAGTTTCTTCATAAATGCTTCCTCCCATTTGAAATTCTTATCTCCATGTGCCAAGCACATAAGATTTACTTTTGTTGGGAAAATGTTACCACTTTTTCCCGTTTTCCGCAATGCCTGAGAAGAGTAACGTTCCTCAAAATTTGTCATGAGATCCTTATTCTTTGCTACCAGACATAGCAATGCTCTCCACAAATGTCCTCTGCGTGAAGATATAGAGAATGATCAGGGGGAGACTGCAGATAATCACGCCCACGAAAATCAGCTGCTGCTGACGCGCGTTGGGCACCACCATAGCCACATCCGAGCCCTTGTTGAAGTAGCGGGCCATACGGCTGACGATGGAGGAAAGCTGCACAGAGTAGATGGAATAGCCGGACAGGAAGTTGCGGGAATAGAACAGGTCCGTCCACTGCCACACAAAGGAGAACAGGAAACACGAAGCAATCGTCGGTACGGCATCCGGCAACATGATCCTGACAAAGGTGTGCATGGTGCTGCAGCCGTCCACATACGCAGCCTCTTCCAGGGACTTGGGAATGCCTTTGAAATACTGACGCAGCATGTAGATATACAGACCGTTCTTCAGGCCCATGCAGGTCAGGCTCATCAGCACATACGGGAAAATGGAGGTACGCAGATTCACCGGTCCGCCGGTGAGCAGCGAAATGATGCCCAGGAAATCAAAGGAGGCAAACTGCACATACAGGGATGTCTGAATGGTCTGGGGCGGAATGATGATGAGCAGGACCACACAGGCAAACCAGAACTTTTTCAGCGGGAAACTGTACCGCGCAAAGCCATAGCCCACCAGCGTGCAGGCGATCACCTGACATACCGACACCAGAAGACTCGTCCAGAGCGTATTGATCATGGACTTCGGGAATGCGGTCAGATCCGCCACGATCTTGTAGTTTTCCAGCGTCACATTCCGCGGCAGCAGAACAATGGTGGAGTCATACAGATCGCTTTCCACCATCAGGCTGGAACAGAAGCGAATGATCATGGGCTGAATGATCATGAAACACAGACCGAAGAGCAGAAGGCCGCGGACAATGGAAATCCCGTATTTCTTGAACTTGGATTTCGCGGCATATTTCCTGTCGCGCCTGCCCGCCGCTTCTTTTTTCTGCTGTTTCGTCATGGCAGCTGCATTAGTCTTCATAGTAATGCACCCCCCTGTTGATCACAATGCTGGCAATTCCGATGAAGAGAATAGCCACACCGAAATAGATCCAGCTCATGGCCGAGGACAGGCCGAAGTTCAGCTGTCCATACATGATCGTGTTGATTCTTTCCATCACCCGGTTATCGTTCTTCATGAAGAAGTCGATAATGGTATAGATGGCGTTGACAAGCAGAAGCGGGCTGACCATGGGGAAAGTGATTTTCCAGAAAGCTTCCCAGGCCGTGCACCCTTCCACATCGGCCGCCTCATACAGGGACGGGGAAATGGCCTGGAGACCGGAGAGGAACACGATAATCTGGATGCCGCTGGCCATAATAATGTCGTACACGGCATCGATCATGTCAAACAGTACGTCGAATACACCGCTGCCCACACCGGATACCGAGAGAAGATCCTGCAGGGCTGCCGAAATATTCACGCCGGAAGACTGACCGACGGCTTCGGCCATGCCGGCCATCATGTCATAGAATTCGTTCTGGCTTTCAATACCGGCCAGCACGCCTGAGGAGAGAATCACGGGGAGGAAGAAGATGGCACGGGCCAGTGTCCTTCCCTTGAATTCCTGGTTCAGGATCACGGCAATCACGAAGCTCATCACGAGGGTGGCTGTGCCGTTGACGGCCATGCGGCTGATTTCTTCCACCAGATACTGGTTATAGTACGGGTCGGATGTCAGGGCACTCCTGAAGTTGTTGATTCCCCGGAACACCATGTCATATCCCTTGCCAGGGATCAGCGTCACGTCGCTCAGACTCATCAGGATGGACGTGTACATGGGCCTGACCATAAAGAAGATAAAGCCCAGTATGAACGGAAGGATAAACAGGACGCCTGTCCGGGCCTGCCGTGAACGCATCGTGCTGAATGTGCTGTTGCCGGGAATGAACGTAAGAATCGATTCCTTGAATCCCCAGCGGTCCTGACTGTTGGATTTTTTCCTGCTCATTCCTCGTTCCCCCCTTCCACGATATAGCTGCGTGCAGGTACTTTCACGCCGTCCGCTTCATAGTCTTCTGCGGCATAATTCACATAGACCTTTGTACCATTCTCATACGTTGTGACGGAAAGCGTGGGCATGATCAGTTCATGATCCACGATCTCCTGGGCGTTCAGCCCTGCCATGGCCTTCTGGTACTCATTGATCAGCTGAAGTGCTTCCTCGTCCCATGCATCATAGTATGCGCCGAAGTAGCCGGTGTAGCTGGTGTCCTGAAGGATTTTGGTGTCACGCGCCATAAAGGTGAAGTTCAGGCCGGCGCCGTATTCAGCACAGCGCAGCAGTTCAGTCCACCAGTCATTAGCCAGGTTGACCGGTCTGCCGGTGTAGCTGACGGCACCGTGCAGGGCGATCTGATAGAACGGAACGGAAGCGTCAATGATGGAATACGGGGTTCCTTTCAGGTCCATGTCCGTGATCAGGTCAGCATAGGGCATGGCATAGTCAAAGCCTTCCTTGATCATCACGGCCTGACCCGCCGCCTTCGCACCCATCAGGGAAACAATCTGCATCTGCTTCACCTGCTCACGGGTAGTCAGGTCGTTGACGTTATAGTCGCCGCTGAGAAGACTGCCCATATCACGGAAGGCAACGCCGTATGCCCTGTGTGTCCTGAGCGCTTCCACCAGATTGTCAGCCATGCGCTTGGCATAGGAAGGCTGTACCAGGTAGAACGGATCTTCCCAGTCCATGGGCCGGAATGTGACCGTGTAATAGGGATGGATTTCCACGCGTTCGCGGGTGGTATACCGTGCCGCATCGCGCATGACAAGGAATCCGTTGAGCAGGCCGCTGTCATAGGCAAAGCAGGAGATACCGTCAAAGTACAGAGGTACGTCTTTGGACGAAGCGTAATCAATCAGGTGATCCATACCCTTGTTGCCGCCCAGTTCGTTGAGTACATGGACGGAGGTCAGCACCTTCTGGTTCACGCCGCCGTTCGCCCACCCGCTCATGCGCACGCTCAGGTTGCCGACGCCGCTGTCCTTCAGCTTTGTAATCAGGTTCTCGGCTTCACTGAAGGTGGTGGTGGCTGTCACGGAGTTCACCGGCAGACCAAACTTGACCACACGCTTGTTGATAGCGCCCACCAGTTCCACGTTGACGGGCATGGATTCGTTTACGGTGCGCTCTGCAAGCTCAGGATACTCATGCCGCAGATACTCGCCGTAGCTCTTGGCCATGTCCACATAGCTCCTGCTGTCCACAAAGCGGTAGCGCTGGCGGATGGTGTCGCTGGCCAGGCTCTTTTCAAACATGTACACCAGCGTGCCGGTCTTGTTGGAAACATTGTACTGGTCGCCGTGCAGCACCGTGTATTTGGCACATACCCAGTTGTAGCTGTTGTAGCGGTTGGCGATATCTGCCTGAACACCGCCGTAGGAGGCTGCGCCTTCCATGATGCAGATGAAGGAACCGTCATTCTTGGACATGCCGAATACCGGGAATGTGTTTTTGGTTTCATTGATCACTTCTTTGCGGAAGGTGCCCCAGTCCCAGCCGTACATATTGGCATAGTAGCTGTTCTGGCTCAGCTTGCCGTTATTGAAGTTGATCAGGGCGCCGCCGCCCTCCGGAATGAACATGAATCCCTGATCTTCCACGCCGGCTGCACCGAACATGGGCAGCACGGTAAGGGAGGTGATGGGGAAATTGGCACGGTAATGGATCTGGTCATAGGGAACTTCCACCAGGAAGTCCGATCCGTCCAGAATATACCGCATGGTGACATTGAATATGGGCTTTTCCACAGCAGACGCGGACGCGATCAGCTGCTGATCCTGATCATAGTCCTCCTGAGTGTAGCCGACCTGGACAAAGTAATCCGAGATCGTCTGATAATCCGCCTTCTTGGTTGTATCCAGCACGCGGATCGCCTGTTCCCCGGCCAGGGGATACATGGCCAGGATGCTTTCCTTTTCAGCATCGCTCTTGGAAGCAAGCGTGTCAGGAGAATAAATGATGTAGAGATTGCCCACCTTGCTGTTGAGCTTGGACTTGGAAAGTCCCAGCTCGCTCTTCATCTTTTCGGTGAAGTACTGATACCGCTCTTCCGTAATGGCATAAGGCATCATGTAGGTCTTGCTGATATCGCCGATGGAATAGATCACTTCCACAGAGTGGTCCGTCACCTCACCGATCTCATAGGTGCCGTTCATGATGGAACGCTGATAATTGTTGAATGCAATATCGGCTGTACCCTTGTCACGGTCGGTATAGGTCATCAGCAGCGTGGACTGCAGTGCATACAGGTTGGCCTGACTGCCCTTTGCAATCTGGTCATTGGCCGCATTATCCGGAATGGATGTCCACTCGCGCCCGGTGGCCTTTTCCGTCAGCCGGAACTGGGTGGTGCCTGTATCCATTTCAAATTTCAGCGCGTCGTTTTCCAGGGTAAGCGTTTCCGCTTTCCCGTCAAAATAGGTCACATGCGGCAGCGGCGTCGTCTGTTCGTCCCGCTGGGAATACAGCGGAATTCCCACGAAAATCACCAGCGCCGCCAGGACTGTCAAAGTAAGTACCCAGGGTATGATCCGGCGGAGGATGGATTTCTTTTTCATCGTCACACCGCCTCCTTAATACAGCCTGAAGGCGACTTCCCTGTACAGAGAGACAAAGAAGCCGATGGCATCGCTGAGCAGAGAGAAGAATACCAGGATCAGGAACAGGATCACCAGAGCGCCGAACACCGTAAAGAACAGGAAAATGATGGTCTTTCCCGGTGTATAGTCGTGGACCTGCATCAGGCCGACGAACACGAGGAACAGGCACCAGATGATCGACACGCTTCCCAGTACCTGATAGTATGCGGCCTCATCAAAGGAGATGATATGGCTGATCAGAATCAGCGGCAGCTGAATCAGGATATAGGGCAGAAGCGCATAGCACATGGCCATGTAGATGTCCCGCAGACGGCCCTTTCCATCAAAGAGCGTGGACAGAGCCCAGTTGGACACGCACAGCACCAGGAACGGGAACAGCAGTGAACCGCACTGCTCATAGATATTGATATACTGAATGGGTGCCTGGATAAACTGGAAATTGGTGAGCATGAGCCGGAGCACATACGTGATGAGGAACAGGGCCAGAAATGTATGAGCTGCGGCAAGAGAGCCTCTCTTTTCATGGATCAGATCCCAGAACCCGTCAAAGGGATGGAAGATCACATAAAGTCCGTACTTCATGGATGCCTTGTACTGTTTCCAGCCGGCGCCCTTTTCAGCGGACGTCATGCCGTCAGTGCGCGATTTTGCGGCGTTCATACGCTTCCACCTCCTCCTTCATGCCTTTCACCCTGCGGATCACCAGCGGAATCAGCAGCAGAAGTACCACCACTGCCACGATCCAGCCGATGTTTCTTTCCACAAGCTCCTTGCGGTAGTACCGGTAGGCCCGGCCGTAGTTCTGTCGGTCATGCGCCATCTTGAAGTATTCCAGTGCCTCGCTGTAGGCTTCCTGACGCATCAGTGCCCGGCCGATGCCGATGAATGCACTGTTGTAGTTGGCGTTCAGTTTCAGCACTTCCCGCCAGGTATCCGCCGAGCCGTCGTAATCGCCCTTCAGATACTGGTCGTTCGCCTGATAAATGAGATTTCCGTACTCCGTCGGCGAAAACACGGTGATGCTGCTTTCGTTCTCGTCCAGAACGAACAGGTCGTTTCCCATATGCTCAATGGATACGGCGGACATGAAAGCGCCTTCGCTGTTGCCCTTGGTGCCGAATGCCCAGAGCATGATTCCCTGGGGATCATAGCCGAACAGGCGGCCGCGCGTTCTGTCCACGGCAATATAGATATCGTTGTCAAGCACCGTAATATCCTTGAACTTGGAAGGACCATAGTCCTGGGATTCGGCTACCCACTCCAGATCGCCGATGGGCGGATACCGGTCAGACTTGATCAGAATGTCATCACCGATACCGTTCAGGCGGCGGATGGGCTTGGCCACGTCATAGAGCAGGTCATATTCGGAGAACACGATATTGGTCGCGTAGATGAAGCCTTCGTCATCCATGTAGATATTCTCATATTCCGTAGGCACGAAGGACGCCTGCTTCTCACGCTGTTCCTTGGTGGTGAAGAACGTTTTCCAGATATAGTCCCACATGCTGTAGGAAACCTTGTTGGCTCCGATATAGCCGGTAAACGTTCCGTCCGCCTCATACTTGACCAGACCCTTGTTGACGTTCGTGGCCAGCACAAAGACACGCCCGGATACGTCCACGGCAATCTTGCTGGGCAGGAAACTGATGCTCTGGTCAAAGGTGGTGTCATTGGGCTTGGTATATTCCCGGATGAAATTCAGGTCATGATCCATCATCACCACGCGGTTGTGGTTGGTGTCACTGACATAGATATTGCCTTCCGGGTCCACACTCACATCGCTCGGGGAAGCGAAGTCTGCGGGCTCTGTGCCCTTCACTTCACGGATTTCACGCACCAGGCTGAAATTCCCGTCTTCCCGCCGGATTTCCAGAATCCGGTTGTTGCCCGTGTCCACCACATACAGCAGATCTCCCTGCACAAACAGGCTCTGGGGTCTGCGCATGGGTGTCTCAAGTCCCAGGGTCGTGGAGTAGATCATCTGGTCCACCCGATAGGCATCCGGAGACTCACGGACCTCGCTCCAGTAATCATAATTGTAGGTATATGTACTCGTGAAACCATCATCGACTGCACCGGCCACGCTGGTGAAGAGCAGCATCCCGCACAGGATGATGGCAAACAGTCCTGCCATCCTCTTCATGCTCATTTTCCTCCTGTCTTCTTTCTCGTCTGCATCTTAGTCTTTCAGACCAGAGCTCGCCATCGTTTCAAGAATCTGGCTCTGGGACAGAACGAAAATGGCAATCGGGACCAGCATGACAATCACGGTAACGGCTGCCGCCTGACCGGTACGGGCGATACCGCCGGCCTGAATCTGCTGCAGTGCGTACACCAGGGTCTTTTTCTCCTCGGAGTAAATGACCGTGGCCGCATTGGTGTTCCACAGATTCTGCACAGAGAAGATAATGATGGTCAGCCATGCCGGCTTGACGTTGGGCATGATGATGGACCAGAAGATCCGGAACTCCCCTGCCCCGTCAATGTGCGCCGCTTCAATGAGTGCCGTGGGCAGGCCTTCCATGAACTGCTTCATGAGGAACAGTCCGATGGGGGCTGCAAAGGCAGGAAGGATAATCGCCCAGTAGGTGTCGATCATGCCAAGGCGGCTCATGATCACATAGTTCGGAATACCGGTCACGTAACCGGAGAACATGAGGGCCGTGACGACCACGGAGAAGAAGAACTTTCCGCCCGGGAAGTCATACTTGGCCAGCACAAAGGCCGCCATGGACGCGATCACCACGTGTCCGAAGGTACCGACCACGGTGATGAATACCGTATTGGTCAGATACCGGGAGAAAGGAATCCAGCTCTGGCTCATGGTCACGAACAGGTCAGAGAAGTTGTCCAGCGTGACATGGGACGGGAACACCTTCGGCGGGAAGCGGAAGAGTTCGTCCAGAGGCTTCAGTGCCGAGCAGATGGAGAACACCAGGGGGAACACCATTGCCACAGCGAGAATCAGCATCAGCAGGTAGATTCCAAGATCGCCCCAGAAGGAACGGTTGGGCTTGCGGCGCTTGGGATGCGCGAGCTTGACCAGCATGAAGCCGGCGTAGATGACTGCCAGGACCACGGTGATAAACCGGATCAGAATAAACGTGGAGGCAGATGCATCAACCTCGCCCTCGATCTGGCCGGCCACCACCTGTTCATTGTAGGTGTCGATCGCCTGAAGACGAAGATGCGCGAACAGGAACACGCCCGCAAGAATCACAAAGACAATCAGGGAAATGATCAGGAACCGCTTGACGTTCAGCTTCGGCTTTTCTTCCTCGATCACCAGTTCACCGCGGATCTGGGCCAGGTAGCGCAGCTGCTCAATCCGGTCATTCGTTTCCGGGGGCTTGATGTGTTGAATCGGCTTTTTCGAACTCATGTGCCCACCTTCCTCAATGCAGTCTGAATTACTTTGTTGCACAGAATCATGACCAGGAACAGAACTGTGGCGATGGCTGAGGCATAACCCATTTCAAAACGTGAGAAGCCATAGTCAAACAGATGCGTGACGATGGTGCGGGCAGCGTAGTCCGTGGACGGATATCCGGCCAGGGCACGCGGCACGTCGCATACGTTGAAAGCCTGGGTGATGGCCATCACGGCACCGAAGAGAAGCATGGGCTTCATGCTCGGAAGCGTAATGTAGTACAGTTCCTGCCAGCGGTTGCGGATGCCGTCCACATAACCGGCTTCATACATGGAGCGGTCCACGCCCTGAAGGCCGGCCACGAAGGACAGGAAGCCGGTGCCCATGCTCATCCACAGAATGACCACGATGATCACGGGGAGAATGTATCTCGGATCCGTCAGCCAGAGCAGCGGCGCATCGATGAGGCCGAACTGCAGAAGGAAGGAGTTCAGATAGCCATAGGCATCTCCACGGAATATGATGGAGAAGATATAGAAGGCATTGGCTGCAATTGAGGGGGCATAGAATACCACCACGGCAATCGTGCGCAGCCACCTGGGAAGCTCATTGATGAACCAGGCAAACAGGAATGAAAGAATGTATCCGATGGGGCCTGTAATCACGGCTATGACGAAGGTGTTCTTCACAGCCGTCAGGAAAACCTCATCCTGGAGAATCAGGTTGATGTAGTTCTGGAATCCGATGAAGCGCGCCGGTTCCAGAATATTGTAGTAGGTAAAACTGTAATAGATCGATGTACAGATGGGAAGAATGAAGAAAGCCAGGAAAAGCGCGGCATAGGGCAGCAGAAACAGATAGCAGACTTTCATCTTCTTTGCCTTGGCCCAGCCATACTTCATGTTCTCACGTTTCATCTTCCAGTATTTCTGCATGGTTGACTCCATATGTTTTCCCTCCCTTCTCCTTTCCTCAATCCACCGGCAGGTTGAATTCCCTGCGCTTGACCTTGATTTCCTCATTGATCGTCTTGGAATACATCAGCAGCGTCTCTCTGGCATCATCCTTGTCATTGATGACGCGGCGGATCGCGTTGGTCATATGCCTTGTGGTGGAATATCCACCGGCGATCTCGCGGAAGCCCACGGTCTGTGCCATCTGCTCCTTGAGCACGGACAGCTGAGCAGCACTCCATGCCAGCTGATCCAGCGCCTCACGGTTGGCTGTGGTATAGCGGGCAGAGGAGCCGAGCACGCTTTCGATCTCGCGTCCGAAACGGACCTGAGCCTCGCTGCTGGTCCACCACTTGAGGAACTCCCAGCTGTTCTTCTTGACCTGTTCATTGTCTGTGGCAATGATCATGGAGCAGAGACCCGCGCAGTGCACGGAACGGTCCAGGGTTTCCTTCCCGTCCGCGCCTGCTTTCATGGTCCCGGGGAACAGGGTGAAATCCCAGAGGCCGCGGATTTCCGGAGCGGACACGGTCAGGGTATTGTAGACGGAATAGGGTGCCACGCCGATCGGCATTTCGCCGGAACGGAAGCGGCTTACGAAGTCATACACGGTGGGAAGTCCATAGTCATTGTACAGGGAGGTATACAGCTTGAACGCGTTCACGCCGTTTTCACTGTCAATGCAGGTCTTCTTTCCTTCATCATCATAGATCTGGCCGCCATTCTGGTAGATCATGGAGTTGAGGATCGACAGGTCCGCGCTGGCAATATCCGGATACGGAATGCCCACGGACATGTTGTTGCCCTGAATGGTGGGCAGCATGGCGATCACTTCGTCCCAGGTCTGCGGCGGTTTCAGTCCCAGTTCCTCCAGTACGTCCTCGCGGTAGAAGAGCACGGAGAATTCCTGGGTTTCCGGAAGCGCGTACACGCCTCCGTCATAGATCATGGGTGTCATGGCACTGTCATAGAAGGGTGCCACCACCTGCTCGTAGTCCGGGAACTGCGTCAGGTCTTCCACGGCATGACGCATGGCATAGTTCACAGGGAACCAGGAGCCCACGGACAGGACCACGTCCGGCCCGTTGCCGGCCACCACGGCGGTCAGCAGCGTGTCCGCCACCACCAGTTTTACGTTGGCGCGGATGCCGGTATTGGGGGTAAATGTATCGTCCACCATGGTCTTGAGGATGGTGGACTGGTCACGGCCGGTCACAATCCAGACCTCGATCAGGTCATCGGTTTCATTTTCTTCGAACTTGTCGCCGATGGAGTTGTAATCCACAAAGTAGGAAGCTACGCAGGAGCGGATTTCGTGCAGCGCCTTGGCCAGGAAGCCGTCCCTGGTGGAGGGAAGTTTGGCGCCGTCGCCGGAAATCACGATCATGTCAATGTCCAGCTTGGTTTCCGCCATGTTCTGCATGGCCGTGCCAAGGCTGGTAATGTTGTCCTTGAAATTGCCGAACGACTGGGTGATCCGTTCCTCGTGGTTCACAAACCCTTCCAGCTGCACGGCAAGTGTCTGGGCCACGGCCACACGGTCGCTCTTCTGACCCGTGATGGCCACCGTGTCATCCACAATCTTGTAGAGCCGCTTGCCGGCAAGATCCATGGCCGTTTTCACGTCCGGATAAATCTTGAACAGATTGTAATCGCGGAAACGGTCCGGGTTCACGCCTGTGAGCACGAGAATCTTGCGGTAGATCTGGTTCAGCTCAAAGATGGAATCCTCCAGGCGCTCCAGCACCGGGCCCATGCCGCCCAGTGTTGCTTCCAGGCGCACGGTGTGATGTCCCTTGGTCAGGTAGAACTGGAACGGCTTGCCGCTTTCATCGCACAGTGTGCGCATATCCCAGGAAGTGTTGTAGTCAAAGGTCAGAGTCTCCACTTCCGAGAAAGGAGCCTCACCGTCCAGATAGAAATTCCGGCAGGACAGGGATCCGCGCTGATACGCCTGACGGGCCTTGATGGAAATGTTATACAGGCCGTCCTCTTCAATATCGAATCCCCATTCAATCCACTGGCCCGCATTGTTCCACGGATCGCCGCCGATATAGTTCATGATGGTGTTGGTGACGGAATACGGCACCGTGCTGGGTGAAGACCGGTCATAGCGCGCATACAGCGAAGGCGAGGAGCGCAGCGTGGAATCTTCGCCCTGGATGATCTGCCTGTAATCGGCGGATGCAGCGGAGACGCCCGCAGGAATGCTTTCTTTGTACTCAGCATAGGAGCGCACCTTTGTGCTCGGCACCAGGGTGATTCCGCGAATGATCATGGGCTCGTTGACCGCCTTCAGGCTCAGCGTGCTTTCGCCCGCGTCAAAATAGAACTGATAAGGCTCAGTCTCATAGCCCATGTCGTCCTTGCAGTACACCTGCTGCCAGTCAAACACTTCCACCTGCGAAGGCCGGATATCATTGCCCTGGTTATCCTGCCTCACCGGTCCCGCGTTGGTCCAGAGCCGTGAAAAACAGAGCTGGGACGCACCCGAAAAAGGAAGACTGCCATTGATGTACAGCTCCCGCTCCATATCCACGCCGCGGCTGTTCACTGTCAGATAGTCCAGAAGAATCCGGTACATACCGGCTTCCGGGACATCGACATGCCAAGTCACAGTGGACCCGTCTGGTGTGAAGACACTGTCCGGATGATCTGCATCCACATGCGCGTCACCCTCAAACGCAAGTACGTCCACTGCAATGGACTGCGTGCCTGACGGTGCATCGCTGTGTGCGGACAGATACTTTTCATAGGTATCTGTTCTTCCGATCTCTCCGACGTTTTGGCTCAGATCCACGCCCTCATACTTCTGCTGAAAGTTGTCCGGGCCTTTTCCGAGGATCACGATCAGAACGATCACTGCACAGACAGCCAGAACCCCCAGGATTTTTCCAAGTTTCTTCTTGCGCATTGACCTGACCTCTCCCATCCTTGAAAATGTATTATTGTATACCCTGATGAAGAAATGATAGAAAACAATGGAACACAAAAGCACTCCGGCAGATGCATTCCTGGTTTTCCGCAACGTAGTTTAGCCTAATTATTTTAACTCAGGTATTTTGCAGTGTCAATTAAACCGAAAACCTGCTCCGGTTTTCAGCCGGATACGGACAACAAATGATCAGTCTCCCCCGGATTTTATGGGAAATATTGGTATCATGATATGTGTTTTTTGCTCAAATTCCCATATCATGTCCCGACCTGAAGACCGCTTATACACGTTTCATGTTCGAAATAACGGAAAAAGCACAGAGGATGTCCCGCATACCTCTGTGCCGCCGAAACCGGATGATAAGCCTCTCAGCTTCACGCATGAGAAAAGGACCGGCAGATACCGGTCCGTGTCAGGTTTCTCACTATTTTTCCCTTGGGGTCACACCCACATAGATCACCTGGGGCTGCGCATCATAGGTGTCCGTATACATGTATCTGCGGTCCACCACGGTACTGCCCTCATAGGTCACCAGGTACGCATCCACAATGGTGCCGGGCTGCGCCTTGGAATAGACATATTCCTGATCGGTATACGTCACATACTCGGCATTGCGGTCCTTCACATACTTCGGCTCCGTGGGCGCCTCAATCGGCGTCAGAACTGTCTCAATGTCATAGGTCTGGTTTCCGAGGTCCGCGCCATAGATATTGACCACGCACATCAGGTTGACCTTTTTGGTGTTGCTGGACTGCACCGCCGCGGTAATGTATACCGGACTGGATGAAGTGTTCTTGAACACCATGTCAATCTTATGGTTGGAATACCAGTACACCGTGGCATCCTTGCCGAAATCGATGTAGCTGACCTCCCGGGAATGGGGCTCACGCTTGACAATGTTCATGCCTGCCCGCACCGCCGCCAGATAGACGGTGGTGGATGCCTGGCAGACGCCTCCGCCGATGCCCTCGGCCAGTTCGCCGTAGGCATACTCAATGGCCGGATAGAATCCGTTCTTGGTGGTCCGCTCACCCACAATATTATTGAAGGAAAACTGCTGTCCGGGCTGCAGAATGGTGCCGGAAACCCGTGAAAAGGCCACCCGGATATTGTTGTTCCGCTCCTCTGTACTATGGGAGCTGATCGGGGTTGTTGCCGTTCCGCGCAGTGCCACCACATGGTCCTTGAGGTCCTGAACCGTCACCTTCGGTTCCGTCATGGTGAAGTCCAGTTCAATATCCCCGCTCTGCATGGAAGACAGCCGGTGATAGATTTCCTCCTTCACCGGTTCCACGTTCAGGCTTCTGCCCACCACTTCCTCGTTGAAGGTGAAGGGATAGGTCATGTCCGGATTGAACGTGGCAAGCGTTGCATCCACCGGTGCCCGGTATACCGCCTGGGCGATATCGGCCAGAATGCTGTCGATCACGGAGGTGTCGCCACTGGGCGTGGCTGTATATCCTTCATAGGGCTCAGCGCGCAGGCGTTCCATTTCTGAGCGCCGCTCCGCCAGATCGCCTACGTGTCCCTGCTGCCATGCTTCCTGCAGCGCGTCCTCTACCTTGACCTGCATGCTCAGCTCGCTGGCACTGATTTCCCGCACCAGCTGACCCTGATAGGTCAGGCGCACCGACCATGCTGAAGAGCGCTGCTGCGCATTGCTGGTCACCACATCCCGGGCCTGTTCCTGTGTCAGGCCGCCCAGGCTGATGCCGTCCACATAGACGCCTTCCACATACCGGTCGTTGTAGGGTTCCACAGCCGCGCGCAATTCGCGCTCCGCTCTGGCACTGCGTACGGTCTGCACCCCGATCAGGATCAGGGCTGCCGCGGCAGCAATGCTCAAAGCAATAATCAGGCCTTTCTGCAGGCCGCTCTTCGGCTTCTTCCCC
The DNA here is from genome assembly GCA_946534895.1 of uncultured Clostridia bacterium. Lineage (GTDB taxonomy): Bacteria > Bacillota > Clostridia > Christensenellales > Aristaeellaceae > UBA2943. The sequence continues at coordinate 38,291 of CAMNDE010000013.1, read as the reverse complement.
CCGGGATTCTTCCCGCCGGACCGGGATGCTGCCGGTTTCGGCGGCTGGGGCGGCGGCGTGAATCCCCGGTTCATGTTCTGGACGTAGGCGGCGGGATAAATGCCGCTGCCGTTATGCGGCACGCCCTGGGAAGGCATATTGCCCACCGGATACCCGGCTGAAGACGCACCTTCCGTAAACGGCACTGCCGCATTTCCTGCCGTCTGTCCCTGGACGGGATAATACACCGGCGTCTGATATCCGCCTGTCTGCGGCATGGCGCCGGTCATCCCGACATTCTGATATCCGCCGGTCTGCATGAAGCCGCCGGTCATGCTGCCTGTCGTCTGAAATCCGGCCGTGCCCTGCATGTTCCTGGGCATGACCGCTTCCGTCCGCATTCCGCCCGTCTCCTGATTTCCGGGGACCTGGGGCATGCTTCCTGTACTCTGCGCTGGAGCAGCAGCCTTGTCAGCACTTTTCCTGCCGGCCGCCTTTTTCGTGCTCTTTCCTTTTTCCTGGGACTTCGGGGCGGCCTGCGGCTTATAGCCCCGTGTACCTGTGGTTTTTCTTTCCTTGGTTTCCGATGATTCGTTTTTTGGATTCTGACTTGCGGTTTCCGCCTTGGCCTCCCTGCTGCGGTATGCCTCCCGGCGGGCGAAATCCTGATTCGTTCCAGCCCTGGACGGCTGGCTATCCGCAGTGTCTGCCGGGCTGGCAGGCTGTCCTTCCCCTTTATGATCCAGATACTTGGCAGATCGTCTTCTGCGCTCCGAGGGAAGCATCGCTTCCATGGATTCCTGTTCCTGCACGGCATTCACCTGCCTTTCCTCTTCAATAACAATTCAGCCCGCCCTTCAGTCAATTGACTGCAAGAGCAGCTCAATATCCCGCTCTGACTGATTCCAGACCGCGGCCGTTGAGCCGATCCGGGCATGCTTCGGATCATTTTCCTGGTGAAAGTCGCTGCCTCCGGTCACCAGAAAACCCATGGACCGGGCAATGCGGTCCAGACGCTCAAATCCCCATGACTGCGCGGACGGATGATATACTTCCACACCCATCAGGCCCAGATCCTTCCACTTGGAAAGGAGTGAGCGCAGCACAGATTCTTCAAGATTCAGTTCCACGGGATGCGCAACGACTGACACAAACCCGCTCGCGCGCAGAAGTTCAAGCGCCTGCTGCATATTCAGACGTTCGCACGGAACATACGCGCACTTTCCGTTGCCCAGATATTTTTCAAAAGCTTCCTGCATGTTCCGCACATACCCCGCGTGCACCATGGCCCGGGCTATATGCGGACGCCCGAATGTGGCTCCGCCGCCTCCCGTCAGCCTTCTTCGCCGCATCATGTCGCGGAAATCCAGCGGCATGCCCATGGACTCAAGACGTTCCACAATCCTGCGCGCACGCTCTTCACGCTTCTGTGCAAGGTCCAGCACCTTTTCCCGGATGGGTGAATCCCCGGCGGTGCCGTATCCCAGCAGATGCAGGCCGTGCATGTCCGAAATGCTCAGTTCCACTCCGGGAATGATGGTGAGCCCATCTCCACCCATGGACACGACCTGGTCCGAACCGGCAAACGTATCATGGTCCGTCACTGACATATGCGTCAGGCCGGCCATGCGGCACTCGTGAAGCATGAGCTCCGGGGAAAAGACCCCGTCGCTGGCATTGGTGTGCAGATGCAGATCAGGTCTGACCATTCAGACTGTCCTCCGGGATAAAGCTGGACGGGAGCTCAGGCTTATCCTCCGTTTTCTCTTCCCTGGCAGGTTCAGGCGCAGGCTCCACCGGAATCCGGGCAGCCTCTCTCGGCTTGTCTTCATCCATGGAAGCATCCGCTTCGCGGCCTTCCATGATGGCCACAAACTCATTGCGGCCCACGGTTTCCTCAGTGAGCAGCGTATCCACCAGACGATTCATCTGCTCGAGGTTCGTGCGGATGGTCTCCTTGGCACGCTCGTAGCATTCATCCAGCATCTGCTTGACTTCCTCGTCAATCATGGACGCATACTTCTCCGAATACGGACGGCTCTGTCCGAATTCCATGCCCACGAACACTTCATTGTCGCTGCCCAGATAAATGGTGCCCAGCTTTTCGCTCATGCCGTACTTGGTCACCATCTGGCGGCACATTTCCGTGGCCTGCTTCAGGTCAGAGGAGGAACCGGTGAAGATTTCGCCGATCAGCACTTCCTCAGCCGCATGTCCGCCCAGGGCCATGCAGATAATATCCCGCATCTGGCTGCGGCTCATGTTGTCCCGCTCCTCACTGGGCAGGGACAGGGTGTGTCCGGCGCTCATGCCGCGGGGCACAATCGTCACCAGGTGCACTTCATCGCATCCGGGAAGCATATGGCCCACCACCGCATGGCCGGATTCATGGATGGCCACCATACGGCGGTCGCGGTCCGATACCTTGTGGCTCTTTTTCTCCGGTCCCATCTGGACACGGGCAATGGCATCGATCAGCAGCTGCTGATCGATTTCCTTCTTTCTGGACCGGGCAGCCAGGATAGCCGCCTCATTCATGACATTCTCCAGATCCGCACCGGCAGCATAGGGCATGCGCTTGGCGATATTGTCCAGATCCACATCCTTTGCCAGGGGCTTGCCGCGGCTGTGCACCTTCAGAATGGCCACGCGGCCGCGCTGATCCGGATAATTCACCGTCACCTGCCGGTCAAAACGTCCGGGACGCATCAGTGCCGGGTCCAGAATATCACGGCGGTTCGTGGCTGCCATGACAATGACGCCCTCATTGACCGCAAAGCCGTCCATCTCCACAAGCAGCTGATTCAGGGTCTGCTCGCGCTCGTCATGTCCGCCGCCAAGACCTGCACCCCTGTGCCGGCCGACCGCATCGATCTCGTCGATAAACACGATGGAAGGTGCAGCCTTCTTGGCCTGATCAAACAGGTCACGCACACGGCTGGCGCCGACACCGACAAACATTTCCACAAAGTCGGAACCTGAAATGGAAAAGAAAGGCACGTTCGCCTCGCCGGCCACAGCCTTGGCCAGAAGCGTCTTGCCGGTTCCGGGAGGGCCCACCAGGAGCACGCCCTTGGGAATGCGCGCACCGAGTTCAGTATAGGTCTTCGGATTCCGGAGGAAATCCACCATTTCCTGGAGTTCTTCCTTCTCTTCGTCAGCCCCCGCCACATCCGCAAACGTAATCTTGTTCTTGCTGGGATCCTGCATCCGTGCCGTGCTCTTGGAGAAGTTCATGGCGCGGTTGCCGCCCATCTGGGAGCGCATAATGAAAATCCACAGCGCGCCAAACAGGATAATCTCAATCAGGAAGGGCAGGTAATCCACCCACCAGGACCGCGCTTCCGGTGCACGGTATTCCAGCGTAAAGGGAAGATCATGCACCGAGATGCTTTCCAGAGCCACGCCTTTCTTGGAAGCCGTCATCTGCCGGGCAGTCATCAGGAAATCACTGCCGATGGTGGTTTCAAAGTCGTAGTCCTGCTCCGGGAAGGCATTCGCACTCACCGCACTGTTCTTCTTCAGACCGACAAGCGAATTGTCGCGGACGGCCACAGCGCTGACCTGACCGTTCTCAATCATCTGCAGCAGTTCCGGATATTCAATCCGCTTGCTTACAGCCTGGGGCATGCTGTTGTTGAGCATGACCGCAATCAGGAGGAGCACACCGAGCATGATGGCATAGCTGATGAGCCCACGGGTGGATTTCTTCAAGGGGTTGGTCCTCCTTATATACTAATTCAACGAAGAGGGATTATAACATGTCCTGAAAAAGCATGCAAACTCAGGAATAAATCTCAGGCTTGAGCACACAGATGTCCGGAAGATTCCTGTATTTTTCCGCATAGTCCAGACCGTATCCCACAACGAAGGCATTGGGAATCGTGAAGCAGAAGTAGTCAGCTTTCAGATCCACGGTCCGGCGGGACGGCTTGTCGAGGAGCGTAGCAATCTTGATGGAAGCGGCTCCGCGGTCCTTCAGAATATTCCTGAGGAAGTTCAGCGTGGTGCCCGTGTCCACGATATCTTCCACGATCAGCACATGCTTGCCCGCAATATCATTATCCAGGTCCTTGCGGATCCGCACATTCCCCGTGCTGCTTGTCCCGTCGCCATAGCTGGAAACAATCATGAAATCCTCCGTGATCGGAAGATCCAGCTCCCGGATCAGATCGCAGTAAAAAATGGAAGCGCCCTTGAGAATGCATACCACCACGACTTCCTGGCCTTCATAATCCGCCGTGATCATCGCGCCAACCTTGCGCACCGCCTGGGCAATCTCTTCTTTGGTAACCAGAATTTCACTCGTTGCCTCATACAGTTTTGCCGTCTTCTCCATACCTTCCATCCTTTCTCATAACCAGAGTATCTCACCGGTCCATTCGGCTGTCACAGCTTTCTCCGCACCGCTGAGCCGCGGCACATCCCCGCAGCCCACACCGCAGACCCATAAAACCTCATGTCCCCGGCACACGAGCGGGATGCTGTCCCGGAAAGGGGCATCCACATGCCGGTTCACCAGATAATCCTGAAGACTCTGACGGTGTCCGAATCCGAAAGGCCGGATCCAGTCGCCTGCTGCGCGGAAGCGCACCTGCGTGCCGTCCAGGAATCCTTCCGGAAACGCCTGGGTGCGCTTTCCGTCCCCCGGAATGCCGGCATAGGAATGAATGACCATCTCAGGCACCGGCAGCGGTCCTGCTCCGTCAAGATGCAGATGCGACCACCCGCATACGGCTTCCATGCCGCCCGGCAGCTGCAGCCGCTTTCCGGCCTTTCCCATAGCCAGCGCATTCAGCTTCCGGGTATGCTCCTGGTCCAGGTGCCGCTCCTTCCGCTCGGGCGCAAACTGCTGCCACCACCGGCGGAGTACCGTATCCCTGAGTCCATCCGGCATGGAACGCAGAGCACTGAGCCTGAGTGCCGGAATATCAAGGCGCACGCCCGGCCAGGTCTGCGCCAGCGTTTCCAGGGCATCGTGCTCGCGTGCGGCCGTCTCTGCGAGAAGACCCAGCCGGGCCTCACAGCCCGGTGCAAGCAGTTCCATCTGCGGCAGCAGATGATGGCGCACACGGTTGCGGAGATAATCATCCTCCGCATTGGTGGCATCCTCCTGCCAGGCCTGTCCTTCTTCCCGCAGCATGCTTCTCAGATCCCCGGGCGTCATGCCCAGAAGCGGGCGAACCACCTGCATGCCCTCGTAGTCCGAGTACACGCGCATGCCCGCAAGTCCCTGCACACCACTGCCCCGCAGAATATGCAGCATCACCGTTTCCGCCTGATCCCCGGCATGGTGGGCCAGAGCCAGGCAGGCGTATCCGTCTTCCTCCAGTGCCTGTTTCATGCATCGGTACCGTTCGCGTCTTGCCCAGCCTTCGCCCGGGTGCGCCGGCGGCACCAGATGAAAGACCCTGAGTGGAATTCCATGTTCCCGGCACACTGCCCGGACAAATGCTTCATCCGCGTCCGCCGCGCTCCCCCGGAGTCCGTGATGGACATGTACGCAGCCGAAGGCACGGCCTTTTTCTTCCCGCTGCTTCAGAAGCAGCAGCACCAGCGCCGTGGAATCCGCACCGCCGGAAAAACCGGCAAGCACGGGCGAGGGCATTTCCGGCATGCCGGATTCCAGCCGATCCAACAGACGCATGTTACTGCTTCGGTCTCAGCGGCGCCGCGCATCCTGAGCACGGAAGCAGGCTCTTGAACGCGTCGTCACTGATATGGGAATAGGTGAACGACCCTTTAAGCGGCCGGTATTTCTCGCCCACCAGCGCACACTCGGGGTCCGCATGATAGTAGGAGCCCCCGTCCGGATTGTAATACAGCACCTGATCCGCAGCTGCGGGCTGCGGCGTCGGAGGCTGGGTGATTTCCGCGGAAAATGTGGTGGCTTCCGCTTCCTCATGAGAGGAAAGGGACTTGGGATCCACATACCAGGTGCCGTCCTCGTTGAGCATGATAATCCGGAACAGGTATGTTTCCGGATCCTTGCCCGTCTGCTTGTCCACGCGGATGGTCACTTCCACATTCCGGCTGCTGTCGTTGACCGTTCCGGACACATTGCCGAAGGTATACTCAAGCGGTCTGCGGTTGGCGAGGATCCGGAAAAGCTCCGTTCTTGCCTGTACATCATCGCCGAAGGACCGGCGCCAGGACGGCGCGCAGTAATTCAGCATGCTGTCGATATTGTTGGCTTCCCAGAAATACAGGAACGACTGAATGCTCTCCTGCATCTGCACAGTGGAATTGTCCACTTCCTCCGTCGGGGCTGGTGCCGGCGTTTCCGGAAGCGGGGTTGTTTCCACCGGCTGTACAGCACTCTCACCGCCGCCTGATGCCTGCTGGGACGCCGGCGAACCTCCGTCGGAAACCCTTGTCGGATCCCCGCCTGAAGGCAGCACCATGCCCAGCACGCTCACCAGCATGCACGCGGCAAGCAGTGCAGAGACCAGGATACGGGTATTTCTGGAAAATGCCTGCTGCATCCACAGCCAGATCAGACTCAGCGCGCCGAATCCCAGCACAAGAAAACGGAACAGCGGGATACCGGGCTGCATCAGGGAAAGCACCAGAAACACCACGGTGCCTGCGGGCAGCAGGATATTCAGAACCTGCTCCAGGATCATCTTGTTTCTGTTTTTTCCGTTCTGTGCCTGGTAACCAACCTGGCCCTGGGGAAAGCCCATGCCCGGTACAGGCTGCGGCGGATACACCGGGCTCGGCTGTCCCTGGCCCTGGACATATCCGCCCTGACGGGCATAGGGATTGGCCTGCTGACCATAGGCGCCCGCCTGAGGCGGGACGGCATTCATATTCTGGGGCGGGTACGGCGCCTGTCCGTTCCCCAGGGGCTGTACCGGGTTCTGGCGCGCATAGGGGCTGGCCTGCTGACCATAGGGATTTCCGGCCATACCCTGACCGGGCTGACGCGGATAGGAATTTCCTGCCGCACCCTGCTGGGCATAGGGATTGCCTGCCATACCCTGCCTGGCATATGCCGTGCCCTGCTGGGCATACGGATTCCCTGCCATCCCCTGCTGGGCATAGGGGTTACCGGCCATGCCCTGCTGGGCATATGCCGCGCCCTGCTGAGCATAGGGGTTTGCCGATGCGTTCTGGCGGGCATAGGGATTGGCTCCCGCATTTCCTCCGGCCTGCTGGTTCGCCGCCGGATTCACGCCGCCGGCCTGCCCCTGAACCGGATATGCCTGCGGCGCAGGCTGGCCTGTCCGCTGGCCCTGCCAGCTGTTCTGCTGATAGGCCTGATAGGGATTCTGCTGATTCTGTACATTTCCCTGGGCAGCGCTGCCCTGGGAACCTTTCTGCTGTTTTCTTCCGAAACTGTTCATTTCCGGCACCTTCTCCTCTGCACTCCGCTGCGGTCATGTATACCATCCGGAGGCGGGGTTTCATGGTATGGTCTGGTTAATCCATACCATCTTATAGTATATCACCAAACCAAGCATTGGCAACAGATTTTGGGCCGTCATACATGTGAAAAGATTTGAAACAGACTTCCCGGAAGCCACCCCGGCCGCGCGTTCCTTCGGAAGGAAAAAAAGCACCGGAACGCCTGAGCAGGACGTTCCGGTGCCCGATGAAAAACCGCATTCCTCCCGGTCCGGTCAGGATGCGGATATTGCCCGGATGCATGCTTATTACACCGGTATAATCTCCGGGAGCAAGGCAGACAGTTTTTCGAAAGATTCCTGGGAGATCGCGTGCTCAATGGCACAGGCTTCCAGATCCGCCGTTTCTTCATCCACGCCGGCTTTTTCAAGGAGCTTCCTGAAATACCTGTGCTTGCGGAGCGTGTTTTCCGCAATGGCTCTCCCCTTTTCCGTAAAATGAATCATCTTTTCCTCATCCAGCAGAAGATATCCCTCCGCACACAGCTTGGACATTGCAACGCTCACCGACGGCTTGCTCACGTCCATCTGGTTCACCACATCCACCGACCTGCAGTGGCCTTTTTTCTCGAGAATCAGCAGAATTGCTTCAAGATAATCATCTCTGGATTCATGCCGGTCAAACCTCTGATACACCGGTCTTTCCTCCTTTTGACGGCCCGCTTCTACGTCTCCATTCAGTTTCCAATAAAATTTTCTTATGGAAGGAAATCAGAAAACAGCAAACAGATTTCCTGCAAAAACGTGATTTTCTGTCATGGTTGACCCGCGTACCGCACATTGTATATAGCATATTGTGCTTTTTCTGTTTCGTCAAGCGTATTTTTTTGTTTCTGCATGCATTCGTGCTTGACAGCGTATTTTTTGTTTCTGCATGCATTCGTTTTGACTCTTTTTCCCAAAAAGAAACCGTCCCTTCCAAAACGGAGGGGACGTACCGCTTATTCTTCATACTCGAAGGGAAAATCCAGATCAAAGGCATCCACAAGACGTTCAAAGATCATGGGCTCATCTGCTCCCGCGTCCGTGTCAAGAAGCATCTCGCCCTCCTCAAAGCGGACAGAAAAGCTTCTGCCTTCCTCCAGGGTCAGGATTCCATTCCGTATATGCCCGGCAGATGTGCGCTCATCGTCAATCCAGGTGATTTCGTTTTCCCCGTTCATCAGGACCATGATGCAGGCCCTCGCTTCCCCGTCCGGCATATCCGGTCCGAAGAGCACCCACACTACCGGAGAGTCTCCGGTAAAATGCGCAGATGTGAGAGGCGCGTCCTTTTCAAAAACCGCCATGGTGCCCGTCTCATCCAGGGGAAGCTGCAGTGCTCCGTCCGCATCCGCCGTCAAAAGCACCGTTTCCTGATGCACTTCGAGCTGAATCCCTTCCTGGTGCTCTGTCCATTTCAGCAGCATGCTTTCCCCGGTCTGCAGATCACGCAGCCGGCCCTCGCCGCCGGGACAGAGCAGCAGTTCCGCGTTGCTCATGCCCAGGTCCGCGGGACGCACGGTCATGCCCCCGTACAGAACCCGGGTGCACCGGTAAGCCTGCGCCTCCATGCGTTCCATGAGCAGACGCAGACCGCCCCGGACAGCTTCCAGACTGCGCCCGTCCTGACGGACCAGCGTCCACACACCGGAAGCATCGCTCACATCGCCCAGTTCAAGGCGCTCCGATCCGAAAAACATAAGTCCTTCGCCGGTTTCGAATATCTCGAGAAGGGCTTCCGTGCCAAGGGATTCCATATCATAGCGCGCGTGCTCCGTCTCAAGGATCCGTCCCTGATATACCTGCGTTTCCGCATGCCCGGTGCTCACGAGCAGGACCGCCAGAAGTGCGGCTCCCATCATGCTCAAGATGTTTCGCATACCCTTCACTGCTCCCGCACAAAATGAATCACCATATAGTCCATATCCCGTGTCAGCGTTCCATCCGCACGCAGATGCAGTGACTGATCGGTTTCAGCGGAATATCCCGAAAGAATCAGGGAACCGCTTTCAAACCGGCACACCCAGTCCACCGGCTTGTCCATGCCGCTTCCCTGCAGATGTACCACCTGCTCGGCAATCTCCATGGTATACGGGCCCACCTGGCCGTCCATGCTGATCCGGATTCCGCTCACCAGGGCGTAGTCCGCCCGCCAGCGGCCGAGAAAATCCTCCATGGATTCCGCCTGCACAATTCCGGGCAGGTCATACAGATCCCGGGTCAGCGCCCATACATGCCCTATCTGATCCATGAGCATCAGGAACTGTCCGGACATGGCCGCCGTATATGTCGTTTCCCCGCAAGACAGCGACAGGTTCTGCTCCCCTTCCGTCCAGTCGACCATCTGCTCCGTGCCGGAAAAGCTCAGGCTTCCGGTTCCGTCATCGCGCAGCGCGAGCGTCACGCTTTCGCCGGTCACCGTGTTCCATACACCCGTATACTCTTCCGCCGAAGCGCAGGCACATATCAGGAGCAGGCAGGCCATGAGCAGGGTCAGGACAGGCTTACGCATCCAGATCCCCCCGTCCCACCGCATGCATTTCCGCAAGGTCCTGCTTCAGGTTTCTGGAGGTAAACACGGTAGTGCCCATAACGGCTATATCCAGCCCGGCTTCCGCCAGCGCACGGATATTGGAGCGGTTGATGCCTCCGTCCGCCTCAATCAGACCGCGGTATCCGAGTTCGCGCAGCTTCCGGATCTTGTCCAGCATATCCCACCGGAGCGGCTGTCCGCCGAATCCCGGTTCCACGGTCATCACCAGAATCATATCCGTGATGCCGAAGAACGGCACCGCCTTTTCAGCGGGCGTATCCGGCTTCAGGGAAAGCCCGGTGCGCACGTGCATCCCATGAATGGCACGCAGAATCGCTTCCACATCCCCCGGGATTTCCTCATGAATGGTGATTCCCCACGCACTTTTGGCAAAGCGTTCAATATACTTTTCCGGTTCATCCAGCATCAGATGAATATCCAGCGGAAGATCCGGAAAAGCAGCATGCAGCGCACCCGCCAGGTCGGGACCGAAAGACATATTGGGAACGAAATGTCCGTCCATGATGTCCACATGCAGCAGATCACATCCGGCTTCAAGAACACGCTCAACTTCTTCTCCCAGCCGCATCTGATCGGCGGCCAGAATGGATGGTGCAATCTTAATCATAACGATCCTTCCATGTTTGCCGGACCTGACTGAGCAGGATCCGGTAACGGTCCAGCCGCTCCTGACTGATCTCTCCTGACGCCGCGGCCTGAGTGACTCTGCATCCCGGTTCCCGGTCGTGCAGACACGGGGTGAACCGGCACTGTCCTTCATAGGGATCAAACTCCGGAATCATTTCGCGCAGAAGCACAGGGTCCATGACCTCTTCCATCTCCAGAAGCGAAAATCCGGCTGTATCCAGAACCTGTATGTTTCCCCTGGTGAAGAGTTCGACATGCCGTGTAGTATTCCTTCCCCGGAGAATCCTCTCCGAGATGGCACCGGTTTCCTGTCCCAGGTCCAGCAGTGCGTTGAGCAGGGTGGATTTGCCCACCCCCGACTGGCCCGCCAGACAGGAAACCTCATGCTCCATGAGGCTCCGGACCTGCTCGAGGCCCTCGCCGGTCACGGAGCTGACGCCGACAATCTCGCATCCTGCGCCGGCGTACTGCCTTTCCATTTCCTGGATCAGGCCGCGGTCCAGGTCCTGCTTGCTCACCACCAGGGTCCGCTTCATGTTCTGCTGGCAGGCGCGCGCCATAAGCCGGTCCACCAGAAGCAGATCCGGTGCGGGCTCCGGCGCGATCACCACCATCATCCGGGAAATATTGCTCACCGGCGGCCGGACAAACACGTTTTCCCTGGGCAGGATTTCCTCGAGCCAGCCGTCGGTGTCCTCCTCGCCGGGCATGAACCTTACGCGGTCACCCACCAGCGGGGTCAGGCCCTGCTTTCTGAACTTCTTTTTGGCCCTTACCGTGTACAGCTGCCCGTTTTCATCCTTCACGCTGTAAAAGCTGCCGATTCCACGTACGATGACACCCTGCCCGATCCGGCTTTCTTCCGTCATCTGAGTGTAACCTCCTGCTGATAGGCATAACGGTCATTGCAGTAGACACGGTATATGTATGTGCCGCTGTCCTGAGCCATGATGGTCACCGTGGGATGCCGTGTGGCGTCCGCAGGGTATTCGGCCTGGAACACGGTGATTTCGTTGCCCCCTGTCACCAGGGTCACCCGCACGCTGGTCAGACTGGTGGACTCCGGAATATCCAGCGTCACATCCGTCGAATGCGTCATGACAGGCACCTGATAGACACTGAGCGAGATCTGGGTTCCCTTGATCACCTGCATGCCCGGCTGAATGGACTGGGAAGCCACCACGTCATGCAGATCCACATCCTCGCTGGCTATGAATTCCATGCTCGGTGACAGCGTGAGCCCGGCATCCCGGATCTGTTCCTGTGCCGCGGAAAGCTTCTCGCCTTCCACTGCCGGCACCACGGAAAGACCGCCGGACACCGTCACCTGCACCAGATCCCCCGCCTGACAGTCGCTTCCTCCTGCCGGCGCCTGGGAGATAATGAATCCCTCCTGAACATCTGCGGACACCACGTACTCCGTGCCCATCAGGGTCAGACCCACATCACGCAGCATGGCCGCCGCATCGTTGACGGTATAGCCCACCACTGACGGCACTTTCAGACTGTCCGGACCGATGGACACCGCAAGGATCACGGTATCGCCCTTGGAGAGCCTGGCCGGATAGTCCGGCGCCTGCATGACCACCGTGCCGACAGGATAGGAATTATGATGCACCTCACGGATCTGGGTTTTCAGTCCCAGACGCTCCGCCTGCCGCTGCGCCGTGGCCACATCCTGGTTCAGGAAAGCCGGCACTTCCACGGTGCGCATGAGGTCGTCATAGATCTGCAGACCCACATAGCACAGCGCTCCCACTACCGCCAGAATCCCCGCGATCATCAGGGCGGAGCGCAGAATCTGCTTTTTCCGCTCACGCGCCTGAGCCGCCACAGTAGGACCCGTATGCGCCGCAACGCGTCCGGTATCCGTCCGGTTCGCCACAGGCGCCGGGATGGAACCGGCCGTTTCCAGGGGCTGCAGCGGAAGACTGGTGGTTCGGCCCTCCAGGGCAAACCGGAGATCCAGAGCCATATCCTTGGCCGACTGGTAGCGGTACTTGGGATTCTTGCTCATGGCCTTCATGCACACGGCCGCAATGGATGCCGGCACATCCGGCACAATGCTCTCAATGGGCGCGGGCCTTGTATGGATATGCTGCATGGCCACAGCCACATGGTTTTCACCGGTAAAAGGCACATTGCCCGTCAGCATCTCATAGAGCACCACACCGACGGAGTAAATGTCGCTGCGCTCATCCGCCGGCTGGCCGGACGCCTGTTCCGGGCTGAAGTAGTGCACGGAACCCATGACAATGTCGCCCCGGGTGATCGTATTGGAATTGGCGATGCGGGCAATGCCGAAATCCGCCACCTTGATGTGGCCGTCGGAATTGACCAGAATGTTCTGCGGCTTGATATCCCGGTGAATAATCCCGTTTTCATGCGCGTGCTGAAGGGCTGACAGAATGCGGATCGTGATCTGCGCGGCCGTCACAGGCTGAATTCGCTTGCGCTCCGTGATCACTTCCTTGAGCGTCTTGCCCTGCACATACTCCATCACCAGATAGCGGTTCTCATGGTCCATGCCCACGTCCAGAAGATTTACAATATTGTGGTGAATCATCTTGGAGGCGGCCTCTGCCTCGCGCTGGAACCGGTTGACATAGTCCGCGTCCTGGGCCAGGTCCGGCCGCAGCACCTTCACGGCCACGCTGTGCCCGGTACGCATGTCATAGGCACGGTAGACATAGGCCATGCCGCCCCGTCCGATCAGCTCAAGCAGCTGATACCGGTCAGCCAGAATATGATTGCCGCTCTGAAGATTGATGGGTTCCCGGTCTTTCGCGACAGTCATACACCGGCCTCCCCGTCACGTATAAGCACCAGGGAGATATTATCCCCGCCGCCTCCCTCCAGGGCGAGCTGCATCAGGCGGTCCGCTGCCTGTTCCAGGTACGTATCCTCGAGAACGCTCTTTATGGTCTCTTCATCCACCAGCCCGTGAAGTCCGTCGGAGCAGATCAGCCAGACATCCCCCTCCCGGCGTTCCAGTTCATCACTGTCCACCTGGATGATCCGGTCCGTGCCCACGGCACGGGTGATCACATTGCGCATGGGGTGCGTCCGCATCTGCTCGCGGGTGATAATCCCCGCCTTGACCATTTCCATGACCATGGAATGATCCTCCGTCACCTGCTCCAGCTTTCCGTCCCTTAACAGATAGCAGCGGCTGTCCCCCACATGGGCCAGATACGCCGTCTCGGAGCCGAACCAGAGAAGCGTCAGGGTGGTCCCCATGCCGCTGAGGTTCTCATCTTCCTCCGAGCGCAGATTCACGCGCCGGTTCACAATTCTCACGGCATTGACCAGCATTTCCTTCTCCGGCGTCCGGGTCTTCAGCAGTTCTGTCACACCGTCCCGGCAGGAAGCCGATGCCTCCTCGCCGCCCCGGTGTCCACCCATTCCGTCAGCAACACCGTACAGGGGCGGCGCAAAAATCACAGCATCCTGATTGGATGTGCGCACCCGTCCCACGTCTGTTCTGCTGACAGCAGTCAATACTCTGCCTTCTGTCACGGAGACCATCTCCTTCTTATCTTCCGCCTCTGTTTCCAGTTTCTGCTCCGGCAGGTCTGCCGTGCGCACCGGGTCTGCCTTCTGTTCCTTGATGGCATCGAAGGAATGCATCCTGTCAGCCACGGAACGGCGGATGTAAAAATAATGCTGCTTCAAACGCTTCTCCTCAGTGCAATCAAATGTCCTGTGTGTCCCCGGCATGCAGGACGCTGCGCCGCAGCTGCCCGCAGGCTCCGGCTATATCGTCGCCCATTTCCCGGCGCCGGGTCGCAGAGATATGCTCTTTCTCCAGCACATCCAGGAAGGTGCGCACCTGCTGTTCCGTAACGCCCTTCAGCGGCTTTCCGGGGACTGTATTGAGCGGAATGAGATTTACATGACACTGCCATCCGCGCAGGCGCGAGGCCAGTTCCCTGGCATGCTCGGGCGACGCATTCACCCCGTCCACAAGCGCATACTCAAGAATCACCCGCCGTCCTGTCCGGGACAGGTAATACCGGCAGGCGTCCAGCACCTGGTCCATGGAATAGGCATGCGCCACCGGCATGAGTTTTCTGCGGATTTCGTCATTGGGTGCATGCAGCGAAAGCGACAGGGTAACCGGAAGGTCTTCCTCCGCAAAACGGCGCATGTTCTCCACAAGGCCGCAGGTGGACAGGGACACGTTCCTCAGTCCGATGTTCACCCCGTCCTCCTCCCGCAGAAGACGCAGGAAATGCACCACTTCATCATAGTTGTCCAGCGGTTCCCCGCTGCCCATCAGCACCACGTTGTGCACCCGGCCTTTTTCTCCCAGATACCGGTTGGCCATGAGAATCTCTCCGAGCATTTCCCCGGCTGTCAGATTCCGGACGCAGCCCTCCATGGTACTGGCGCAGAAGGCACAGCCCATGCGGCACCCCACCTGGGTGGACACACACAGGGTATACCCGTGGTGATAGTGCATCAGCACGCCTTCCACGCAGTTGCCGTCACGCATGGAAAAGAGAAACTTCACCGTATCATCCATGCGGCTCTGTACGGAGGTCTGAATGCTCACCGGCTGGGCCACTGCTTCCCGGGAAAGCATTTCCCGCATGGCCTGCGGCAGATTCTTCATTTCCTCAAAGTCCGCGCCACGGTGAATCCAGCCGAAAATCTGATCGCCCCGGAAAGCCGGAATCCCTTTGCTTTTGCAGTATTCCCGCAGCTGATTCCGGGTCATGGAGGTCAGTTCCGTCATACGCGCTTCCTCCGCATGCGGCAGATATAGAATCCGCCTTCCGCACCAAGGCCCTGCACCAGCTGCACGCCCAGTCCGGTCTTGCCATGCCAGGCTTCAGGCACCTGGGCCTCCCAGGCTTCCGCCTCAAACTCGGGATGCGCTTCCAGGAATGCACGCACCTGTTCCTCGTTTTCCTCCGGCAGAATGGAGCAGGTGGCATAGACCAGCACGCCGCCCTTTTTCACATACCGGCACACGGTGGACAGAATGGCCGCCTGGGTGCCCCGCAGCTCTTCCAGCCGCTCAGGGGTCAGACGGTAGCGGCTGTCCGGCTTCTCATGCATTTCCCCGGTACCCGAGCACGGTGCATCCAGAAGCACGGCATCCATGCTCTGTTCCAGATCTTCGCGGAAAACACCCGCATCCCTCACCATGGGCCGGACATTGTCCAGGCCCAGACGCTTCACCTGGGCCTCGATCAGGGCCACCCGGTGCTCATACTTGTCCCAGGCCTGCACCCTGCCGGTTCCGCCCATGAGCTCGGACAGATAACAGCTCTTTCCGCCGGGCGCCGCACAGGCGTCCAGCACGGTCCATCCGCGGCGCGGGGCCAGTGCCAGACAGGCCATCTGGGACTGCAGGGACTGAATGGAGAAATTGCCGGACAGGAAATCCGCATCCTCACCGGGATTGGCCATGTCCTTCACTTTCCACGCGTCCGGCAGCGGTCCCTTCTCCCAGGTCCATACCTTGCGGGAAAGGAGTGCCTCAAACTGTTCCGGCGTCATGCGAAGGGCATTCCTGCGCAGTGTCACCGAGGTGTTCCGGCCGCTGGCGGCCACGATCTGTGCCGTCTCATCCAGGCCATACGCCTGCACAAACTTTCCCACCAGGAATTCCGGCATGGAATACACCACGGACAGGGATTTTTCCGGTTCCGCCACAGGATCCGGGAACACGAGCTCATCCTTTTTCCGGATCAGGTTGCGCAGGATGCCGTTGCATACGCCCTTGAGCCCTTCCATGCCAAGTTCCTGGCACAATTGCACCGACGTATCCGTGGCGGCCATGTCCGGAATCCGGTCCTCCAGCAGAAGCTGGCAGGCGCCCAGACGCAGAATGTTTCTCAGACGGATATCCGTATCCTCACGGGCCATCACCTGGCTCAGTGCCGCATCGAGATACATCAGGCGGTCCAGCGTGTCATAGGCCAGACGGGCGGCCAGTCTCCTGTCCAGCGGGGACAGACCGGCACTCACCAGCTCCCGGTTCAGGATCAGGGATGCCCACGCTCCGCGCTCCGTCACTTCCCGGATCACCGTCAGCGCCACACGCCTGGGCTTCAGGCCGTCTTCCGGCGGTCTCTGGGGCCGAATCCCACGTTCCGCGCGATTTCCCGGGAAATTCCGGCGGTCATTCCCACGTTCGAACGGTTTTCCGCGGAACTGAGGACGTCCATTCCCACTTTTCCGCGCATCGCCCGGTCTGCTGCTTCCGCCGGAACGGGCCTGGGCCGGACGTTCCCCGCGGAAACTGCTCCGCGCCTCGCTGCCGGATTCGCCGGTGAACGGACGGTCGGAAGGCTTCCTGGAAAATTTTGTTCCACTCCCACTTCTCTGTGGATTTCTTCCGTATGCAGATGATCCCTTCCCACCTGCTGCGCTGTTTCTCGGTTTTCTTTCAAATCCGCCGCCACTTTTTCCGTTTTTCGGTCCGCTGCCCGGTTTTCTGTCCCTGTTTTCACTCATTTATGCCAATACCTCTCCTACTTCAATCCTGTGCCCGGCCAGCCAGTCGGCGGCAGTCATGGCACGCTTGCCCGGGGACTGGAGCTCAAGAATCTCCACTGCTCCCTGTCCGCACGCGATCAACAGTCCATCCCGGTGAGATGCCTTCAGCACCTCTCCCGGCTGTCCCTGACCTTCTGCCGCCCGTGCGCGCAGAAGCTTCAGGGGTTCCCCTTTCCATGCAATGGAAGCGCAGGGCCAGGGATTCAGTCCCATGATCCGGTTGGCCACGTCCTCACCGGCCTTACTCAGATCCAGTACCCCCATCTCCTTCTTCAGCATGGGGTCATAGGTCATTTCCGCCTCATTCTGCGGAATGCGCACCAGGGAACCGTCTTCCAGCTGACGGATGGTTTCCATCAGAAGCTGTGCTCCCTCCACGCTCAGTATGTCGGTATATTCCCCGCAGGTTTTCCCGGGATCCCGTGGCATCGCCCTGCGAAGAAGCATATCCCCGTCATCAATACCCGCACTGGTCATCATGGTGGTGACCCCGATCTCCGCGTCCCCGTTCATGATTGCCCAGTTGATGGGCGCGCTTCCGCGGTGTCTGGGAAGCAGGGAGGCATGCACGTTGATGGTCCCGAGCTTCGGAATGTCTAGAATCTCCTGGCTCAGGATCTGGCCGAAGGCTGCCGTCACGCACAGGTCCGGGTTCAGGTTCCGCAGGTCTTCCACGCCGTCCCGCCGGATCTTCACCGGCTGAAACACCGGAATGCCGTGCTTCAGCGCCGCTTCCTTGACCGGGGACATCTGGATCCTGTTGCCGCGGCCGCTGGGACGGTCCGGCTGGGTAAACACGCCGGCCACCTCATATCCGCCCTGAATCAGGGCTTCCAGGGAAGGCACGGCAAAGTTCGGGGTGCCCATCAGTACAATTCTCACTCTGCTTCTTCCTCCGACTCCTCATCCAGGCTTCCCTGCCGGTACTGTTCCAGCTCCTCGCCCACCAGTTCACGTTCCATGGTGTCAATATACAGCCTGCCGTCCAGATGGTCCAGCTCATGGCAGAGCGCCCTGGCCATCAGGTCTTCGCCTTCAATCTCAAACCAGTTGCCGTGCCGGTCCTGTGCGCGCACCCGCACTTTCTCCGGGCGGGACACAATGCCCACCCGGCCGGGCAGGCTCAGGCAGCCTTCCGTTCCGGTCTGGATTTCGTCACTGGTCCAGATGATTTCCGGGTTCACCAGCTCCACCGGGCCTTCGCCCACGTCAATCACCACAACACGGCGGAGAATGCTCACCTGCGGCGCAGCAAGGCCCACGCCATTGGCTTCATACATGGTATCCAGCATGTCCTTCAGCAGCAGGTGCAGCCGCAGATTGAACTTGTCCACCTTCTTGCATTCCTTGCGAAGTGCCTCATCACCCAGGGTTACGATCTTTCTCAGTGCCATTGTCTGTCCTCTTCTTTCTAAATGGTGCTCACGGGATTGTATTCAAAAAAGGTTTCCACATGCTCGGCAGGCTCTCTGGCAAGTTCAGAGAGGGCCGCGCAGAATGCTTCCGTATGTTCGCCCACGCGGAGCTTCATCAGTACCTGCCACCGGTTCCTGCCCCGGAGCATGGTCAGCGGCGGCTGTTCAAGACTCAGAAGCAGACGCACAGCTTCCCAGTCCGGATGCTCCGCCAGCATGTTCTCCACCCGCCGGTACAGTTCCGCCGCCCGGGCCTCCGCCGCCAGTGCCTGTTCCGATTCCACCAGCAGCCGTGCCATGACGGAAAAAGGCGGATACATGGCCACCTGCCTGCGCTGAATCTCCCGGGTGAAAAATGCCCGGTAATCCTGGGCGGCTGCCTGAACGATCACCTCATGCTCCGGACTGTAGGTCTGAATGACCACCTGGCCCGCCTTCTGCCCGCGTCCGGCGCGGCCCGCCACCTGCGTGAGCAGCTGAAAGGTGCGTTCCTGGGACCGGTAATCCGGAAGGTTCAGCGTAATATCCGCTGCCACCACGCCCACCAGGGTGACTTCCGGGAAATCCAGTCCCTTGGCGATCATCTGCGTGCCCACCAGCACCCGGGTATCCCCCCTGCGGAAGGCATCCAGCACCCTGGCATGTCCGTCCTTTCCGGAGGTGGTGTCCACATCCATGCGGCCCACCGGTACGCCCGGAAGCAGGCGCTTCAGCTCTTCCTCCACCATCTGGGTGCCCGTGCCGAAATACCGGATTTTCGGACTGTCGCATTCCGGACACCGGGTGGGATTCGGCCGGGTCGCACCGCAGTAATGGCAGTGCAGCTGTCCGTCGCCGCGCACGAGATGCAGCGTCATGGCCACATCGCACTTGTCGCACTTGATGGTTTTCCCGCAGGACCGGCAGGTCACAAAGGAATGGTAGCCGCGCCTGTTCAGAAGCAGCATGGCCTGCTGTCCCTGGGAAACGCAGTTCAGGAGCTTTCGCTTCAGGCTCTGGGAAAACACAGAGCGGTTTCCGAGTTCCAGTTCCCGCCGCATATCCACCACTTCCACTTCCGGAAGCGGCCGGTTTCCCACCCGATGCGGCATTTCCAGCATGATGTAATCACCCTGCCTTGCCCGGTAAAACGAGGTAATGCTGGGCGTCGCGCTGGCCAGAAGCAGTGTGGCATGCTCCCGCTCCGCGCGGGATCTGGCCACATCCCTGGCGTCATAGCGCGGATGCCGGTCGCTGATGTAGGAGTTTTCATGCTCCTCGTCCACGATAATCAGTCCGAGATGCTCCGCCGGCGCGAACACGGCTGACCGCGCCCCGATGACCACCCTTGCCTGACCATAGCGGATTCTTCTCCACTCGTCAAAGCGCTCCCCGTCTGAAAGTCTTGAATGCAGTACAGCCGCGCCGGTGCCGAACCGCCTGCGGAACCAGTCCACCATCTGCGGTGTCAGCGCAATTTCCGGCACCAGAATCATGGCGCTTCTGCCCATCTCCAGCGTTCTCCGCACCAGACGGATAAACACCTCCGTCTTTCCCGATCCGGTCACGCCGTGCAGAAGGAAGCTTCCTGTCCCCTTCTGAAGATAGGGAAGCACGGTCTCCAGCACTTCCGTCTGCTCGTCCGTGAGCACAGGATCCGGAGCGATCTCCGACGGGCCCGCGGCACCGGGCAGACGGTACACTTCCTCTTCCCACATGCGGATCATGCCCTGCCCCTGCAGATGCCGCAGATCGGGAAGCGGCTGATGAATGATCTCCCCGATCTCCGTGGCGCTGTGGGTCTTTCCGTCCGACAGAAGCGACAGGATCATTTTCCTGCGGCTGCTCCTGCCCTGCTTTTCCCTCGCTTCCTCCACACTGTCCGCGGCAATGGCCAGCGCGGCCTGGACCACCTTGCGCGGCTTCACCTGGTCCCGCCGCATCTGAGGCGGGATCATGAGGCGGAGGGTCTCTGCCAGAGGGCAGTGGCTGGTATCCGCCATCTCCCGGCTCAGGTCCAGCATATGCGGCAGAATGGCCGAATACTGTTCCAGGGGGCGGATGACATTCCGGATTTTTTCCGGCTGCAGGTCGCATGTTTCTGTCAGGGCCAGGACAATCCCGTCCACTTCCCCATACCGGAACGGCACGCGCACCCGCTGTCCGGCGGTCAGCGTCATGTCATCCGGTATCCTATAGGTAAATGTGCGGTCCACGGCTTCATGCACAATGTCCACAATCACCTGCGCGAACATGTCATTCCCCCTTCGCAAACAATACCAGAATAAATTATAGCCGTCTCATTCCCTGATGACAAGAGATACCGCTCTTCGGAAAGCGCGCTGCAGAGCATATCGTAAACCCAAAAAGGCGGACCTGCCGCATTCCTGCAGGTCCGCCGTAAAATTTCTGTGCTTGCCGCCCCGTCATTTTTCCGTGAAGACATCCTTGAGCTTGTCCACGAATGTCTTCTTGGCCTCATACTGACGGCCGCTCACTGTCGCGTCAAACTGCTCCAGCAGTTCCCGCTGCTTCTCCGTCAGCTTCCGGGGCACTTCCACGCGCACACGGAACAGGAGATCGCCCTTGCCGGTGCCGCGCAGCTGCTTGATGCCCTCGCCCTTGATCCGGAATTCGGCATCCGGCTGGGTGCCTTCCGGAATCCGGTATTTCACCGATCCGTGAAGCGTGGGCACATCCACCTCGGCGCCAAGAGCCGCCTGGGTGAAGGAGATGGGGAAATCCAGATAGAGATTATAGCCGTCACGCCTGAACAGCTTGTGCGGCCGCACGCTGATGGTCACGTACAGATCGCCGTTGGGACCGCCGTTGCGCCCTGGCTCGCCCTGATTGTTCATGACAATGGTCTGGCCGTCATCAATGCCCGCAGGCACCCGGATATTCGCGGTGCGCCTTTTACGCAGCCGGCCGCTGCCGCCGCAGGCTGGGCACTTGTCGGTAATCACCTTTCCGGCGCCGCCGCAGGTGGGGCAGGTGCGCACGGTGGTCATCCAGCCGCCGCTGGAACGGATCTGGCCCTGACCATTACAGGTCGGGCAGGTGCCCGGCTTGGTGCCCGGCTTCGCTCCGCTGCCATGGCAGATATCACAGTTTTCATTGCGCCAGAATTCGAAGGTCTTCTGGCAGCCGTCCGCCGCTTCCTCAAAGGTGATCTTCAGGCTCTGACGCAGGTCATTGCCCTGGGTCGGCCCGTTGGAGCGCCGTCCGCCCATGCCGCCGCCGAAAATCTGGTCGAAAATATCGCCCATGCCGAAGTCGAATCCGCCTGCTCCGCCGGCTCCGCCGAACGGGTTTCCGCCGGCCATGGGATCATTGAAACCGAACTGATCATACCGGGCGCGCTTGTCAGGATCTGAAAGCACTTCATTGGCTTCATTGAGTTCCTTGAAGCGTTCTTCGGCCTCTTTGTCGCCGGGATGAAGATCAGGATGGCACTCCTTGGCCTTGCGCCGGAACGCCTTCTTGATCTCTTCCTCCGTGGCCCCCTTCTGTACGCCAAGGACCTCATAGTAATCACGCTTGTTTGCCAATTCTGTCACCTCTTATCAGGGGATTTCCCAACAAAGGCCGGGAACGCTCGCTGCGTTCCCGGACCCCTGATGACTTAATGTACGTCGCCGTCCGTGTTGATCGTTCCGTCATCGTTCACGCTGCCCGCACCGGGATTCTGGCCCATGTCCGGAGTGCCCTGCTGCTGATACAGCTTTCCGAAGATGGCATACACCTTCTGGGTGAAGCCTTCCATGGCGTTCTTGATCTCAGCGGCATTTCCGCCTTCGCGGGTCTTCTTGAACGCATCCACTTCGCTCTGGATGGTGTTCTTGTCTTCATCGGAGAGCTTGTCGCCGTTGTCGCGCAGCTGCTTCTCGGTCTCATAGATCAGGGAATCAGCCTGATTCAGCGTTTCCACTTCCTCACGGCGCTTCTTGTCTTCCTCAGCATACTGCTCGGCTTCCTTGACTCTCTGGTTGATTTCTTCCTCGGTCAGGTTGGTGGAAGCCGTGATGGTGATGTCCTGGGCATTGCCGGTTGCCTTGTCCTTGGCGGAAACATGCACGATGCCGTTGCGGTCGATGGAGAAGGTGACCTCGATCTGCGGCACGCCGCGGGGAGCGGGAGCGATATTGGTCAGCTGGAAGCGGCCGAGGGACTTGTTGTCATAAGCCATCTGGCGCTCGCCCTGCAGAACGTTGATTTCCACAGTGGTCTGACCGTCGGCTGCGGTGGAGAACACCTGGCTCTTCTCGCAGGGGATGGTGGTGTTGCGGTCGATCAGGCGGGTGAAGATGTGACCTTCGGTCTCAAGACCCAGAGACAGGGGCGTTACGTCCAGAAGCAGAACGTCCTTCACTTCGCCGCCCAGCACGCCGCCCTGGATGGCAGCGCCGACAGCCACGCACTCATCGGGGTTGACGCCCTTGAAGGGCTCTTTGCCGGTGATCCGCTTTACGGTCTCCTGAACCGCGGGAATACGGGTGGAACCGCCCACCAGAATCACCTTGTCCAGCTGATTGAAGGTCAGGCCGGCATCGGAGAGAGCCTTCTTCATGGGCTCGATGGTGGCTTCCACCAGGTCACGGGTCAGGTCTTCGAACTTGGCCCGGGTCAGGGTCATGTCGATATGCTTGGGGCCGGTGGCATCAGCCGTGATGAAAGGCAGGTTGATGGATGCGGTGGTGGTGCCGCTCAGTTCAATCTTGGCCTTCTCGGCAGTCTCCTTCAGACGCTGCACGGCAGAACGGTCCTGACGCAGGTCAATGCCGTTTTCCTTCTTGAAGGAGTCGGCAATCCAGTCAATGATTCTCTGGTCGAAGTCATCGCCGCCCAGACGGGTGTTGCCGTTGGTGGAAAGTACTTCGAACACGCCGTCGCCGATGTCCAGGATGGACACATCGAAGGTACCGCCGCCCAGGTCGTACACCAGAATCTTCTGGTTGCCTTCCTTGTCCAGACCATAGGCCAGGGAAGCAGCCGTGGGCTCGTTGATGATACGCAGGACATCCAGACCGGCGATACGGCCGGCGTCCTTGGTGGCCTGACGCTGGGAGTCATTGAAGTAGGCAGGCACAGTGATGACCGCCTGGGTCACCTTTTCGCCCAGATAGGATTCAGCGGTCTCCTTCATCTTGGTGAGGATGATGGCGCTGATGTCCTGAGGCGTATAGGCCTTGCCGTCGATGTTCACCTTGTAGGAAGTACCCATCTCACGCTTGATGGAAATAATGGTACGATCGGGGTTGGTAACAGCCTGGCGCTTTGCCACCTGGCCCACCAGACGCTCACCGTCCTTGGTGAAGCCCACCACAGAAGGGGTCGTGCGGCTGCCTTCCGCATTGGCAATCACCACAGGCTGGCCGCCTTCCATAACGGCCACGCAGCTGTTTGTAGTACCAAGGTCAATACCGATAATCTTGCTCATAATTCATTCCTCCAAAAATCTGTCTGATATCTTTCGTCTGATTCCTGCTCTATCATGCAAAACACTACTCAGCCACAACCTTGACCATGGCATGACGGAGTACTGTTCCGTTCATTTCATACCCCTTCTGAAGCACCTGGCATACGGTTCCGGGCTCGCCCTCTTCCGCGCTGCCCTGCAGCACTGCATTTTCCAGATTGGGGTCAAACTTCTCGCCCAGCCGGTCAATGGGATGGACGCCAAGCTTTTCGTAAATCTCGCGCATCTGGCGAAGTGTCAGATCCACACCGCTCTTCAGGGGACTGTCCTCACCGGCAGCGTCCAGGGCG
This sequence comes from uncultured Clostridia bacterium, assembly GCA_946534895.1. Taxonomy (GTDB): domain Bacteria; phylum Bacillota; class Clostridia; order Christensenellales; family Aristaeellaceae; genus UBA2943. Next base: position 14,064 of record CAMNDE010000013.1, on the reverse strand, counting down.
CGTTCCAGGTTGTCCAGCACGGCCAGCATGGAGCCCGCCACATTTCTCTGGCCGTCTGCGTAGGCATCCGCCCGTGTGGAGGCATTCCTGCGTCGGAAATTGTCAAAGTCTGCCTGGACGCGCTGGGCCAGGTTCAGATATTCATCTGCCTGGGCTTTGGCCTTCTCCAGCTCCCCGCTCAGGTCCGGAGCTGCGGCCGGGGTTTCCTCTGCGGCTGTCTGCTCCGCTTCTGCCGGGGTCTCTTCCAGAACTTCCTTCTCTTCCATGTCCTGGTCCGGCCTGTTCTTCTTGCTCATGAAATGTCATCGCTGCCTTTCTGTTTATTGTCTGACGGCTCATCCGTTCCCGCACCAAACAGTTCGGAAAGCTGTTCGCCCATGGTGCCCAGCACGGACAGCACTCTTGAGTAGTGCATCCTTGTCGGGCCGATGACTCCGATGGTTCCCTGCTGCCCTGAATGCGTGGAATACGTGGCTGTGACAATGGAGCAGTCCTCCATTTCCGGAACGCCCGTTTCCGGTCCGATCCGGACTGTCACCGACACGCTGCCCTTCTGGGAGATGATGGAGGCCAGTCTGTCCCTGGTTTCCACCAGATTCAGAAGCGCCTTGACCTTTTCCATGTCATTGTATTCCGGATAGGTCAGCATGTTGCTCGTTCCGCCCACTGCCATGCGCGTATGCTCTCTGCCGCCCCGCTCGCCGATGTAGCGGCCCAGGGAGGAAAGCAGTTCCGCGTTTTCTTCCATCCGCGCCGCCATACCTGGAAGAATGGCGCCGGCTTCCTGAAAGGTATGCCCTCCAAGCTGATCAGTCAGCATCCGGGATATGGAATAGAGACTGTCGGCGTCCAGATGTCTGGAGCAGCGGATCACCGTATCCCGGACCATGCCGGAATCCGTAACCACCACGACCAGTGCGCTCTCATCCGTCACCGGCACCAGCTGAATGTTCCGGATCCGGACCTCACTGCCCCCCGGAGGAAGCACAACCGCCAGATACTGGGTCATGCTGGACAGTACCTGTGCCGCATGATCTATGACTTCTTCCATCTGCCGTGTGCGTCCCGCAAAGAAGTTCCGCACGCTTGCCCGGTCCGCGCTCTGGATCCGGCCGCTCCTGAGCAGCTGATCCACATACAGACGGTATGCCTTGGCGCTGGGAATCCTTCCCGCCGACACATGCGGCTGATCCAGATATCCCAGCTCCTCCAGGTCACTCATCTCGTTGCGGATGGTGGCGGAGCTCAGACCCATGTCATATTTCCGGGAAATGGTGCGGGATCCGACCGGTTCCGCTGTCAGAATATAGTCATCAATGATGGCCTGAAGAATTCTGAACTTTCGCTCATCCATGCCCATGATGCCCGCTCCTTTCCTCCAGTGCTCTGGTCTTGTTAGCACTCTCGGGCAGTGAGTGCTAACTTCGTGTGATACGATAACACCAGTTCTATCCTTTGTCAAGAGTTTTTTGACCTTTTCTGACAAATGAGAAAAACCGCTTTCCGAAAGCCTTGAAAATCCTTGATTTTCCTGAATTCTTTTCATGGTTTTCTCATCAATTTCTCATAAAAACATCCGGGAAAGGTCAGACTTTTTCTTCCTTTCCCGGATGATTTTTCCGCGCGGCCGGTCCGCCCCGCGATGCTCCCCATCATTTCCTATATCTGTCCGGAGGCGTCCTGCACTTCCTCAAGACATGCTTCCGCAGCGTCCAGGACCAGCATCCACTGGTAATACTCCTCGCTTTCCGGATTCTCCGGCTCGTCCTCCTCAATCTGCTCCGAAAGCTGTGCCGCCTTTTCCATCAGCCTCTGAAGTTCCGCTTCATCCGCGTCTCCCAGCTTTTCATCCAGTTCCGCTTCCAGCGCGCTGACCGCTGCTTTCCATGCTTCAATTCCCATGCTTACTCTTCCTTTCTTTCCTGTGTTTCATGCTGCCGCATCTGGCCGTTCCCCGTTTTCGGCAGCACAATTCTGGCCAGCGTGCCGCCCTCCCCAGACAGGCGTCTGACGGTGAGCGTGCCGCCGCAGGTAATGCTCAGACGCTCCGCAACATTTTTCAATCCGATGCCTGTATGTTCTTCCTTGCTGCGCGTCACCGGATTATATCCGACACCGTCGTCCTCCACTTCCACCACATATCCCGTTTCCGTTTCCCCGGAACGGATCCGCACAGTTCCGCCGCCTTTTTTCGGGGCAATTCCGTGCTTGACCGCATTTTCCACCAGCGGCTGCACAGACAGCGCCGGGATCATGAAATCCTTCGCACCGATGTCATACTCCACCGACAGGCGCTTTCCATAGCGCAGGGACTCCAGGGAAAGATAGCTCTTGAGCACTTCCAGTTCCCGGCTGAACGGTCTCTGCTGCTCGTGCTCCATGGCATCCAGGTTGTTCCTGAGAAACGCCGTGAAATCCCCCACCGCCTGCTGAGCCGTTTCCGGATCGCGCTCGCACAGGTAATAGATGACGCTGAGCGCGTTGTAGAGAAAATGCGGCCGGATCTGGCTGATCATCAGATCCATCCGGCTGCGTGTCAGTTCCTTTTCCTGTTCCGCCATCCGGTGCATATCCTGCACGTGAACCCGCACATACAGCGTGAGAAGGGTCAGCATGATGATCGAAAGCCTTATATGAGAGCCTGAAAAAAAGCTCATGGCATAGGGCACCACCATCGGCAGAATTGCAATGCACGCAAACAGCAGACACCGCTGCGTTCCCAGACTCCGCCGGTGCTGGACCAGGGCAGCAATATCAATGATAATGATGAAGGCAATCATGATCCCTTCCGATGAACTCTGGCCGAACACAGGGAACCCGTTATCCACGGCGGTGAGCAGATTGCTGTTCAATACAGACATGAAATGCACGACCACTGCCCCGATGCTGGCAGGAACGGCAATGTACAGCAGGCGGCTGCTGATTGCCTCCCGTTCCCGGATCTTGAACATAAGATAGTAGGTATAGGCCAGCGGCATCAGGTCGTTGGCGAGATACCCGGGAATCATCATCCAGGCATACCCCGGGACAAGGCAGGCCATGCTCTCGCATATTCCATCCATAATACCCAGCCCAAGCAGAATCATGAAGGCGACTTCCGCCCGGGTCCGCTTTTCCCGAAAAAAACAGTATCCGGACAGCAGAATGATCCCGATCACGGCTGACATGGCATCTGTGCTCCCGGTCACAATTCTCTGGGTGAACGTCATTTCTTTCTTCCTTCCTGCATGTCCAGCCAGGCATGCGTCATCTCCGCCCAGCTGTACTGGGACATGTACTCTCCGCAGTAGGGCGGTCCTTCCTCACCGGCGCGGTACCGGTAGTAATCGCAGTCGACTTCCGACACGCGGATTCCGATCTGTCCCCTCTGCTGGACCACAGCGGATTCGCATCCGACTTTCCGGAGGCTGTCCAGCAGATCCTTCCGGATCTGCTTGAGATAATTCTTCTGCAGGGCTTCCGACTTGTCGGACTCCCAGAGGATGGCCTGAACCTCCCCGTTGGTGCACATGGCTCCGTTTCTGTCAATCAGATATGCGAGCAATTCCTTGGTCTTCTGATATTCAAACCGGATCGGCACATCGGAACACATGGCTTCAAAGTTGCCGAAGGTGAGAATCTTCAGACGTTTCTCCCCGCCCACCGGGTATCTCAGGTCCTGCATTTCCCGGCGCACGGCCTCCGCCGTCACCGGCTTCATCAGATAGCCGCTGGCATGCACGCCGTCTGAGGCCATGGCCTCCACCGCATAGTCCCTGTAGGAAGTCACAAACACAATATTGACACGGTGATGTGCCTTCTTGATAGCCTTGCCCAGCATAAGCCCGTTGAGCGCGGGCATTTCCACATCCAGAAAAGCGACATCCACGGGATGCTTGGCCGCATATTCCAGAGCGTTTTCCGGATCATCAAACCCCGCGATATCCGCTTCCGGACACACCCGTCTGACCGTTTCCCGGATTCCTTCCATGATAATGGGTTCATCATCCACCACCAGTATATACATGGCGATGCTCCTTTACAGATCATTCTTTGCAACAGTCTATCACACCCGCCGGGAAAGACAAGCCTTGACGGGAATCCTGCGGGTTCTGTTCTTTTCCCGCCTGTCGTGATACAATTCCGTGTGAATACCTGCCAGAAAGGATACTGCGATATGGAGCATCTGAAGATCGGCATGATTTCCCTGGGCTGCAACAAGAACCGGGTGGACTCGGAACTTGCCCTGGGCATCATGAAAGAACATGGATACAGCGTCACCGCACGGCCCGAAGAAGCGGACATCCTGATGGTCAACACCTGCGGATTCATCGGACCCGCCAAGGAAGAAGCCATCGATACCATTCTTGAAATGGCCGGATACAAGCATTCCGGACGCTGCCGCCTTCTCGTCGTCAGCGGATGCCTCGCCCAGCGCTATCCCCAGGCGCTCATGGATGAAATGCCCGAGATTGATGTGCTGCTGGGCGTCAACCAGTATCAGCATCTTCCCGAAATGGTGGAAACTGCCATGAAAGACGGCCGGCGCATTTCCTCCGTGGAGGACTCCGGTACGTTCTGCGAGCACAGCCGTATTCTGACCACGCCTTCCTACAGCGCCTATATCCGCATCGGGGAGGGCTGCTCAAACCGCTGCACGTTCTGTGCCATTCCCCTCATCCGGGGAAAATACCGTTCCAGGAGCCGTGAGCTGATCCTCGCTGAAATCCGGGATCTGGCCGCGCAGGGCGTGCGGGAACACATTCTGGTTGCCCAGGATACCACACGCTACGGAACGGATCTGGGCGGACACACCCAGCTTCCGTCGCTGATGAAGGAAGCCGCACAGATCCCGGGGGTGGACTGGCTGCGCGTCCTGTACTGCTATCCGGATGAGACCGATGAGTCGCTTCTGGACCAAATGGCTGATTCCGACACCATATGCCCGTATCTGGACCTGCCCATTCAGCATATCTCCGACCCGCTTCTGCGCCGGATGAACCGCCGCGGGACTTCCGCGGACATACGCCGCTGCGTACGGCTCGCCCGGGAGCGGAATATCACCCTGCGCACATCCATTATTGTGGGATTTCCCGGGGAAACCGAGTCGCAGTTCCAGGAGCTTCTGGACTTCATTCAGGAAGCGCGCTTTGACCGGCTTGGCGCGTTTGCCTATTCCGCGGAAGAGGGAACGCCGGCGGCTTCCATGCCGGATCAGATTGATGAGGATGTCAAGAAGGAACGCCTGGACCGCCTCATGAAGCTGCAGGCCGGCATCTCCCTGGCCGCCAACCGCGCAAGGCTCGGGACCACGGAAAAAGTGCTGGTCACCGGCAGGCAGGGCCGTCTCTGGAAAGGCCGCAGCAGGCGGGAGGCGCCTGAAACCGATGGCGAGATTCTCTTTGCATCCAAACGCGAACTGACCGTGGGTGAGTTCTGCGAAGTGTCCATCACCCAGGCCGAGACCTATGATCTGCGAGGTGAATGTCTGTGAACCTGCCCAACAAGCTTTCCATGCTCCGGATTTGTCTGGTACCCGTCATGATTCTCTTCATGAGCCTGAATCAGGATATACTCTGGTATCTGGCCGCAGCCGTGTTCATGATCGCATCGTTCACGGATTATCTGGACGGACACATTGCCCGGAGTCAGGGACTGGTGACGGACCTCGGGCGGTTTCTGGACCCGCTGGCCGACAAGCTGCTGGTGCTCTCCGCCATGATCGCGCTGATCCCCGCCGGACTCATGCCCGCCTGGCTGGTGGTGCTGGTGCTGGCCCGGGATCTGGCCATGGACGGTCTGCGGCTTGCCAGCATGCGTCAGGGCAAGGTCCTTGCCGCCGGCAAGCTCGGGAAAATCAAGACGGCGAGCCAGATGCTCTACATTCTGGTCATCATGATCCTGCGCATGTCCGCCACAGCCAATGTGTTCATGATTCTCTTCACCATCTGGATCGCCGGGATCACCGTATACAGTCTTATCGATTATTTCCGCAGGCACGGACATGTGCTGCTGGATGACAGTGAGGGCAAGGCATGAAGATCATGATTATCCGCCATGCGGAACCGGATTATTCCATCGATTCCCTGACCGCAAAGGGCCGCCGTGAAGCAGAAATGCTTTCCCGCCGGCTTGTGAAAACAGCCCGGGAAGAGCATGTGAGCGGCGTCTATGTGAGCCCCTGCGGCCGTGCCATGGATACCGCGTCCTATGTGCTCAAACAGACAGGCCTGCACGCCGAGGTTCTCCCCTGGCTCACGGAATTCCGGGGCGTATGTCTGGACCCGGACCGCGGGTATGTGAAAAACTGCTGGGATTTCCGGCCCAGGACCTGGCTCGGCCGTCCCCTGCTCTATGACCCGGAGCATTTCTATGAAGATCCCCTGCTCCAGGGCGGAAACGTAAAGGAAATCTGGGATGAAACCACGCAGGGCGTGGACCGGATTCTGGCGGACCACGGCTATACCCGGGACGGCGGCATATGGACATGCGCGGACAACCGGGATGACGTGCTCATGCTCTTCTGCCATTTCGGCATTGGCATGGCCGTGGCTGCCTACCTCACCAGCACCTCCCCGTTCCTGCTCTGGCACACCACATCCATGGCGCCGTCCTCGGTCACCACGCTCATCACGGAGGAGCGCGTAAAGGGTGAAGTATGGTTCCGCTGCGTCCAGATGGGCGATATTTCCCATCTCTGGGCAGAAAACGAGCCGTACTCCACAGCCGGTCTGTTCGCAGAAGTGTACGACGGCCGTGACAGCACCGAGCCCGCTTCCTGGGGAAGCCGTGCCTGATCCCTTATCCGACAAACAGCGTGATCTGCCATGCAGATCACGCTGTTTTTATGCATGAAAAACCATTCTTCCGCGTCATGCCCTGCAGCAGGCTTCGATCGCCCGTGCCGCCGCCTGGGCAGCGCCGTCTCCGGCCTCCCGGTTGATGTTCTCCGTAAACTCCCCGCCGCCGGCGTACATGGCACCGAGCGCCAGCAGCATCTTTTCCGAACACGCATAGAAATGCTCAGAGATGAAGGCGCGGAGCTTTTCCACCTGTGCCCTGGCTTCCGGACCGTCAGGCGCCTTATCCCGGATATCCAGGAATCCGCGGAATATGTCCATCATGGCCTGTGCAAGCTTCTGACGGTCCTCCACGGTTCTGCCCTGATCCTTCTTTTCAAACTCATGGTATTCCTGCGTGCCCGACCATTCAGCTCTGGCCCGGGCGGCATATTCGTCCATGGTCCGTGTATCAAATGCACTGAAATCCAACTGTCTCACTCCTGTTTTCTTCATGTCACGCGCAAGGCGGATGAGACCTTCGATATGTTCCTTTCGCAGGCTCAGCAGTTCAATCTGATGCTCCAGAGCCAGATCCCGGTCAAAATCCGGACGGTTCAGAATTTCCCGGATTTCCCTGAGCGGAAACTCCAGCTCCCGGAACAGCAGAATCTGCTGAAGGCGTTCCAGGGCCGCATCGTCATACAGCCTGTACCCCGCCTCTGTCCGCTGTGCGGGCGGGAGAAGTCCCATCCGGTCATAATACTGCAGGGTGCGTACGCTCACCCCGGTCTTCCGGCTCACTTCCGCTACCGTCATCATGGCTCCCGCCTCCTCTCGTGCACGGACATGATAAACCATGACGCAGCGTCAGAGTCAACTGTTTTATCAGAAAAGATTTATGCCGCCATATGATCCAGCCTGCGGGCCAGGGCGCGAAGAAGTCCGGCCGTCATCTTCTGATCGTAATGAAAGGCGTCATAGGTCAGATGCAGTGTACAGCCCGGCCGCGCACCCACCGTCAGGTAGTGATGTTCCACCAGCCAGTCCGTCACCAGCTCCAGAACTTCCCGGGAAACGCCGGCAAGACTGCCGAAACAGGGAAGCTGGTCCAGAAGATCCCTGCGGATGACCGGACTGCGGCTGCCTCTGAGCACATCCAGCAGCACCTGTCTGGAGTAGAAGCGCGTCCAGGAGATGTCGGATACTGCCTGCAGCATGGCGTGCACCAGCGCATTCAGTTCCGTGCCCCGCCAGGTAACGCTTTTCAGAACGCACTCGGGAATGACTTTGGCCTGGCGCACTTCCGGCGGCGGAAGGCTCTTTTCCCGGCGCTTCTTCGGCCCGGGCTGAACCGGCTTCTTCTCCGGCTCTGGCGCGGCATCACGGACCGGCTCCGGCTCAAGCTCCAGGGAGACGGTGCGCCTGCATCCCCTGCCATCCTGCCGCCACTCCGTACACCCCAGAAACGGACGCCCACGGGCAACCCGCACCAGCAGATACCCGTCACGGCATGCGTCGCATTTCCTGATGCTGTTGGGGCCGCCCCGCAGGTCATTGGTCATGAAATCACACAGTTCCGGCTCATTGGTGCACATGTACAGGCGCAGACCGTATGCCTCATTGTACCGCATCTGAAGCGGATATCCGCAGACAGGACAGGCCCTGGGCGACACAGGCACCACACCGTTTTCCTGCCACAGGCCGATCATCCGGATCCGGTCCGGGAACGCCGCACGGATTTCCATCAGGAATTCCGACGGTGCACTCTGCGGTGCAGCAATGTACACACGATTTTTCGTGCGCGTCAGTGCCACGTAGAAAAGGCGCCGCTCCTCCGCATACTCCATGGAACGGTCCACATGCGTGACAAGGCTCATCACGGGATCCGCCTCAATTTTGCTCGGAAACCCATACACCGCGTTCTTTCCATTGATAATGATCACATTGTCATAGCCAAGGCCCTTGGAAGAATGGGCATTCATATAGGTAATATCCATGTCCGGATACTTTACGCTTTTCAGGGAATGGCCCCTGTACTCAAACAGTCCGGAATTCTCCAGCTGCTTTCCGTCAAACCCGAAGCGGCCCAGCAGAAGAATCTGCCCGTACGGCTTACCGTCCTGCTGCGCATACCACCGGATCTGTTCCAGGGCATTTTGCACGCATCTGGCCGTGGCATTGGCCTGACCGCTCCGCCAGTCCGTAGTCTGATCCTTGCGTGCCGGATCATAGGTCAGTATGACAATGGGATCCTGGATATGCTTGTATGAATGCAGGGTCTTGCGCATCTGTTCCGGGTTTTTCTGCACAAATCCGCCCGCCACGTCAATGATCTCCTGGGCGTTGCGGTAGGTATTCTCAATGCGCATGATCCGCGCGTAGCCCATGATTTCCCGGAAGTGCGTAAACTGGGATATGTCAGACCCGGAAAAGGCATAAATGGACTGCCAGTCATCGCCCACCGCCATGATCTTCGCGCCTGTCACGCCGGCCATGGCCTTTACAAGGTCGCATCTCTGCCGGGAAATATCCTGGTATTCATCCACAATGATATAGTCAAAGTCCAGCGGCTGCTTCAGGTTTCTGACATCCTCCAGCACATGGACAGATTCATTGATCATGTCCTGATAGTCCACGCTTTCCCGTTCCGAGAGCACGCGCTCATACTCCAGGTAGCAGGCCCTGCATATCTCAAGGAAAAGCCTTGTGCGGACATTGTCCGTCTCACGGTGCATCCGCTCAAAATCCTCTTCGGTGTATCCGTTGGTCTTGAAATTCCGGATAAAGTCACAGATCAGGTTCAGCATCTTCCGGGCGTAGCGGCTGTTCTCCTGACGGATAATACCGCTGATCACCTCCGCAGGGTCCCTGGGGCTCAAAACCAGTCCGTGGGCAGTCAGCTGTTCCTGGAGATGTTCCCACAGCGGACGCCCGTCACGGTAGGACGAGTATGTATAGATCAGCTCCGTGCCGTGCTCACGGTGCAGAAGCACCTTCCGGTTGGCCTGGTCCCGGTAGCGTTTCAGCGCATCTTCGCTCATGCGGTCATTCTTTCCGTCCTCCGAAACGCCGAAATGTTCCAGATAGACGCTGCGTTCTCCCTGACGGATCAGGAAGTCCGGCGTGTACGGCTTCATGGCGCCTTTAATGGCATAGGGATAGAGCGGTTCATACTGATAATCCAGACCATTGAGATACAGAGTATTGGCAATCTCCACTTCCTGCCGGGAGCGGAGCACTTCAGACTGGAGCGTGACCTTCCGGCCGGACCGGCGGTCCAGGATTTCCCTTGTATACCCGTTCAGTTCGCTGCGCAGTGTGGACAGGTTCAGCTGGGCAAACTCTCTGCGGAGCGTTTCCGGATCGTCCGCCTGCAGAGGACCGTCAAGATACATGCCGAAGAACAGCACCACCTTTTTGGCGATCTCCGGCCGGCTCATCATCTGATTCAGGAAATAGTCACGCACCGTAAAAAAGAGGCATCCGTCATCCACCACTTTCCGCGGCGTCGGATCCTGTCTGCGCAGTATGGCATTGCCGGTGGAATGGAATGTGGCGATGGGACACGGCAGGTGCAGCTGACGGTTGACGCGCTCCCTCAGCTCCTCCACAGCCATCCGGGTAAAGGTGACCACCAGAATCCGTTCCGGGGCCACGCCGCAGAAACGGCATAGATAGGCGATCTTTGCCGCCACTGTGGTCGTCTTTCCGGCCCCGGCTCCAGCAACCACCAGTGTGTAGTCTTCATCCGCCAGCACCACTTCCCGCTGGTCCTGATCCAGTACAATCCCCGGATCCAGGTCATCCAGCAGATGGTCCAGCAGGTCTTTTTTCTTCTCCATGGCGCTGCGGATATACCGCTCATTGCGTTCCTGGACTGCCTTCTCCGGATTCTTCAGCATATCCAGCATATCCGCCCGGATGCCCGCCCCGGCCAGCAGTGTTTCCGGGTCCGGACATTGCCTGAGTGTTCCTGACAGTTTCTGAAGGAAAGGAAGAAACGATGCCCAGGCGCTCTTGGGCAGAAACCGGTCCTCTTCCAGCAGCCGCTGAACGTCCAGAAGCGTTCTGCGCTGGGCTTCGGACAAAGCCCGTTTTTTTTCAGAAGCAGGAGCTGGAAGGTCTCTGCTTTCCGGTTTGACATGCAGTACCGCTTCCCTCCGGTGTCCCCGTGACAGCACCCGCCTGAAAAGGTCCACGAGTTCCACGTTTCTCCCCTCCTTCCGCTTTTTTTCATAGATTATAGCCAAACATGCCGGTACAGGCAATCCTCATGCCCGCACCGGCCCATGGCACAGAAAAAGGCTGCCCGAAGGCAGCCGTGAAATCCGGATTACTGCATCATTCCGCCGACAAGCTGCTGAACACTTTCAGGCAGCAGGCCGATCAGCGATGTGAGCTGAGGCATTGCACCGGTCAGAAGCGAAGTGGCGAATTCCTGGCGTTCTTCATCGCTGAGCTTCATGATATAGGTGACGTCCTGGCTCTCCGCAATGGAGGGATCCGGTTCGCCAGTGGTGATCATGCCGTTTGCGATCACAATGGGATCGGTGTCAAGCGCTGCCTTGAGCTGGATTCTGGTGCTGCCTTCGCAGGTCTGACCGTCGCAGTTCAGCTCATAATCATAGATGATGGCGCCGTTGGGGGCCAGGGCACCTGTCTCTTCATTCAACGCAAACATGGCAGCCGAGATGGTGCCGTTCAGGCTGGTTCCGGAGACAATGCCGGCATAATTGAAGCTTACGCTGTTCGTGGCCTTATAGTCATCTCCGTCGGGCTCATAGGATGTCACCGTAAGAGAGACGGTACCGCCGTCATAGGCGTAGCTCAGTACGACCGTGCCCACTTCTTCTTTTCCGTTCTGCGTAATATGAATCTCTGCATGCCAGGTCCGGGCGTCTTCCTCTGTATAGCGTCTTACCGTGACAATCGCGCTTACAGGCTCTGTCTCATTGGTGTCGTTCACATCCAGCTGAACGGCCACAGGCTCCTGGGTCTCACTCAGATACACCGTCAGGGTAATATGTAGGGTCTTGGTGCTTTCCTCAATCTGCTCATCAGTAAGCTCAAGGAAGGAAGCAGCGTTCATCTGCTCAAGCGTTTCCTTCAAAGGCTGCAGATCCTTGACCAGGGCTTTGACCAGGGCGGCAATACGCTCGCCGTCCAGATCAATCTGAAGGGCTCCTACGGCAGGATCGCTGTCATCTGTCCAGCTTTCAATCTGAAGCATGCTCACGCCGCTGCTCATGACTTCTCCCAGTACCGACTGCAGGTTGGCCATGTCCAGGTTGGCGGTGAACTCAAGGTTCAGAGAACCGTCCTCGTTGATCGGCAGCTTGCCGCTGGACTGGATCAGCTTCATGACATCTTCCCCATCCATGCCGATCACCTTGCCGCCCAGCAGGTTGGATGTCACCAGAACGCCGTTGCCTGTTGCCGCAATCGTCAGATCCACAGCAGTCTGGCCCTGCAGCGTCAGGCTGTCCTTTACCTGGCCGTTCTGCACACTGGACTCAGAGCCCAGAATCCCGAGAAGATCCATGATGATGCTCACCATAGGATTTTCCGTTTCAGCATTGCGTTCCGGAACCTCAAAGGCGTAGGTTTCCGTAATCTTCTTTCCGCTGTTCACCACATTCATCAGATTGTTCACCAGGGTCTGCGCATCTGTCACGACCGCTTCTTCCGCCATGGAAACCATGGGCAGCACCATCATGACCAGTGTCAGCAGCAACGCAATGATTTTCTTCATTTCCGTACACTTCCTTTCCAGATATTATCATTATTGTACGCACTCAGGCGTATATAGCTGATTATACAGGATACAGCAAATTTTGACAATTCTGCGGCTACGTGAAGCGTGTAAAAAGAACATGTCAGCGCAACAGATGCGCATGACTGCCGCACATTCCGTCCTTTATCCGGTCCGTCCGTTTTCCTGAAGCGGTCACATTCAGGCCGCAATGAAAAACCGGCCTCCGAAGAGACCGGCTGCATACACCTTATTTCCCCAGCCCGAACATATTGGCCAGGACCGCTTCGTAACTCTCTTTCTGGGAAAGGTCCATATCTGCGCTCAGGCGCATGACGACACGGTTCGCTTTCAGCAGGAATCCTGAATGTCTGGTATCCATCTGCTTGAGCTGTTCCAGGCGTTTCTGCGCCTGGTCCATGGTATCAAATACCTCGATGAATCCGCCCCTGTCAAGCAGTGAATCCCTGCCGGTGAGATTTGCGTCCACCCATCCGGCTTTGGATGTATACATGCCCGGCTGATTCAGCAGATGATCCGGGTCGGTCTCTTCCGTGAAATCATACGCTTCCACGATCGGCATATTCCTCAGATACATGGCTTCCAGAACATTCTTGGCATCATATCTGCTCTGCCCCGGGCTCAGCACCACGAAAAGCACCACAGCCGAAGCCACAATCAGCAGGGCAAGTGCAAACATCCAGTACCGGCGTACCATTTTCCCGATACTGAACGGTTCTGTTGCCTGCACAGCCAGCCCTTCCCTCGTCATCTGCGGTGTGGGCACGGAGGTACTGCTTGTCATGGGAACAGGACCCGTATACAGGCTTGCCTGGGGTACCGGCGCACTGAATGAACCGGCATGCTGGGTCATAACATATCCCTGGGAACCATAGGTCTGGCTCATCGGCTGCGCATAGCCGCCGGTCTGGAATCCTGCATTCTGGTATCCGCCGGTGCCCATGCCCCGGCTGCCCGCGGTATAGCCGCCGTTCTGCACCTGACCCTGGGTATAGGGACTGCCGGCGGTACGCACGTATGGATTCTGGTTCGCATATGGGTTCTGTCCGCCAAGCTGGCCCTGATTCATATACGGATTCTGTGCGCTGTACTGATTCTGATTCACATACGGATTCTGTCCGCTGTACTGGCTCTGATTCGCATTTACATAGGGATTCTGAACCGCTCCGGCTGCATATGGATTCTCCTGATTCGTCGCAGACTGGACCGGCTGCCCGGATCCCGCAGCCGCTAGAGGATCCGGATACGGGTTCTGATTATATCCCCTCTGCACCTGTTATCCCTCATTTCCGGCAACACCACACACACGTCTTGTTCTGATCCCGTCTGAACTTTTTCTCCCATGCTTGGGATTTCTGCATTGCCTGTTCTATATTTTTACGCAAAACAGATATCTTGTCAATGCCAGGCATGGGAATGACGCAAAAAACAGTATTCCTGCAGTGCCCGGCTTCATGGGAAGCGCCTTATATCAAGGGCGTTTCCCATGCTTTCCTTATATTTTCCCATTCCCGCGCGGACCTGTTTCCG
>CAMNDE010000012.1:0-55454 GCA_946534895.1 uncultured Clostridia bacterium | reverse complement strand
AACGCCATCAATTTCTCCACAGAAGTTTTCAACCACTCATCCTGTTTTCTGCCGCAGAAGCTTTCAACCACTCATCCTGTTTTCTGCCGCCGCTTTCTGCATTCATGCCCATCATGACAATACGCATCCAGTATGCTATAATTTTCTGGATACATGTGCAAAGGAGCGTATGTTATGTCCATTATTCAAGGTGCCATTCTCGGACTCGTTCAGGGACTTGGAGAATTCCTGCCGATTTCTTCCAGTGGTCATGTACTTCTTGCAAGCATGCTCATGGGCGTAGAATTCAATGATACATATAAAATTCTTGTAATCCTACTGCATGTTGGAACGCTGATTCCGGCTCTGATTGTGTTCTGGAATGACTGGATTGATATGATCCTTCACCCCATCCGGAACAAAACCCTGCTTCTGCTTTTTCTAGCTTCCCTGCCTTCGCTGGCATTCTATGTCATTTTTGATCTGGACATGTTTGACACCGGCTGGTTCCTCGGACCTTCCTTTCTGTTCACCGCCCTTCTGCTCCTGCTGACAGATATTCTTGCCAGCCGCTCTGCAGATCCGGCACGCAACATGCGTATTCCCAACGCGCTGGCCATGGGCATCATGCAGGGATTTGCACTGCTTCCCGGCGTTTCCCGCTCCGGCGCCACCATTTTTGGAGCCGTGGCCTCAAATGTCCGAAAGGATACTGCCGCAAAATTTTCATTTATGATGAGCGCGGTTGCCATCGTGGCATCGCTGCTTGTTGAAGGCAAAGATGCCCTGGAAGATCATCTTTTTGACAAGCTTGAACTGGCTCCCACACTGGTTGGCATCATCATCGCGGCCGTTGTCGGCTATCTTTCCATCCGGTTTATGCTGAAGATTATTACCCGTTATCCGCTTTCATGGTTTGCCCTTTATCTCGCCATACTCGGCATCGTCATTCTTGTGGTCCAGCTGACCGCCTCTTCGCTGTTTCCTGCTTTCCAGATCCCGGATGGAATGCATCTGATCCGTCTTGGACACTGATTGGCTTTTGTGAATTGAGGTGATCCCTAACGAAAGCTATTGTCTCCGTGTTACTGTGCTGCCTTCTCTTTGTCTCATCCGCATCTGCAGCAAGGAACACGCCCACTGCCACCCCGCCATTGTATCCTGAAGCCACCCTGGCCCCGGGGGGCAACGATTATGACGAAACCCATCCCGAAGAACTCGATCCGAGCAATCTGTACGCCTGGTCTGCCATTCTGATCGACGCAGAATCAGATTCAGGTGCAGATGACCCCATATTTGAAAAAAGTGCTGACGAAATCCGCAATCCCGCCTCCACCACAAAAATCATGACCTGCTATCTTGCTCTCCGGGAGGTTGAGGACCTGTACCAGACCGTAACCGTTTCCGAACGTGCTGTGGATATTCCTGAAGGGTCTTCCACCATGAAACTGGTCGCCGGTGAACAGCTTCCTTTTATCGATGTCCTTTACGGAACCATGCTCCTCTCAGGAAACGACGGGGCAAATGTGATTGCGGAGACGGTATCCGGTTCCATTGAAGCCTTCGTTGAACTCATGAACAGAACAGCAGCAGAACTGGGCTGCTCCAACACACATTTTAATAATGCGCATGGATATACGGATCCTTATCACTATACGACGGCGAGGGATTTGGCCACTATTGCAAAAGAGGCCATGTCACATGAACAGTTCAGAGAAATCGTAGGCACTCAGTCCTATACCCTTGCAAAAACCAATGAACACAAGGCAAGAACCATCACCAATACGAATGAGCTTTTCCGTCCCGGAACAGAGGAAAGCCCGAACAAGTATTACTATCCATATGCCAATGGTGTGAAAACCGGCAACACAGATGCTGCCCAGTACTGTTTTGTCGGCTCCGCCGAGAAGGACGGTGTCCATCTGATCTCGGTGGTCATGTACTCCGGAAAGCGTGCACGCTGGCGCGATACTATTCTGCTCATGAATTATGGTTTCTCAATGTATGTTTCCGTTACCCCCCTTGAACTGTACAATATGAATCCTCTCATCATAGAAACCAGTTCTTACTCCACATCGGATCCCAACCTTGGCAAGCTTGAGCTTACATGCATACCCCAGGATCCCTCTTCAGCCGAAAAAACACGCCTCACTGTACAGAAAGATTATGTACAGCAGATGGCAAATGACTTCCGAAGAAGGATACTGCTGCGATATACCCGCAGTTTCAGGGCTCCGATTGAAGCAGGAGAACTCATGGGAACGATGACATACGTTACCGGCAGCGGCGAACCCTTTGTTTATAATCTGATTGCCTCACGCAGTATCGCGCAGCGCGAAAACATGCCGAAAACGCTCAGTGAGATCTGGCAGGAAACCCTCGAAGAAGGAAATCCGCTCCCTCCCTGTAATGCAACCACTGCTGCCCTTCTCATTATCGTCAGCGGTGTTGTGTTTGCAATCGTGCATTTTCTGAATTTTCTCTTATCCCGACGCCGTCGGCGTCGCTCCAATGTTCCCAAAACCGTGAACCATTACCTGAAATAATCCAAAGAAAGGACTGATTTTATGACCCCCAGAGACATGATTCAGCAAAACAAAACAGCACTCGGCATCGAATTCGGTTCCACACGCATCAAGGCGGTTCTGACCGATATGGAAGGAAAGGTTCTTGCTTCTGGCAGCCATACATGGTCAGATAATCTCTCCGACGGGGTCTGGACCTATTCTCTTGATCAGATCCATTCCGGTTTTCAGGCCTGCTATCAGGATCTGAAGAAAAATGTACAGGATCAGTATGGAATCATTCTTACCGGGGCCGGCTCCATGGGTGTCAGTGCCATGATGCACGGCTATCTTCCCTTTGATGAAGATATGAATCTGCTCGTTCCCTTCCGCACCTGGCGCAATACCATTACCGGCCAGGCAGCTGCAGAGCTGACCGAGCGTTTCCAATTCAATATTCCTCAGCGCTGGTCCATCGCTCACCTGCACCAGGCAATTCTCAACAATGAGCCGCATGTGCCCGCCATTCATTTCCTTACCACCCTTGCCGGATACGCTCATTATCTTCTGACCGGAGAAAAAGTGCTCGGTATCGGTGATGCCGCCGGCATGTTCCCCATTGATTCCACAACAGGCTCCTATGACAAGGCCATGATTGAATCCTATGACCAGCTCCTGGCTTCCCGCGGTATTTCCTGGAAGATCGAGGATATTCTTCCCGGTGTGCTGTGCGCAGGAAGCAAAGCCGGTGTTCTCACTGAAAAAGGCGCCCTTGTCCTTGATCCCTCCGGTGATCTCAAGAGCGGCATCCCGCTGTGTCCTCCGGAAGGTGACGCAGGCACCGGTATGGTCGCCACCAATTCAGTCCTTGCCCGCACTGGCAATGTTTCTGCCGGCACTTCTGTATTTGCCATGATCGTGCTGGAAAAGAAGCTCCAGAAACTTCATACGGAAATTGACATGGTAACCACGCCCACAGGTCTGCCGGTGGCCATGGTGCACTGCAATACCTGCACTTCCGACCTGAATGCCTGGGCTCAGCTTTTCATGGATTTTGCAAAACGGATCGGTGCAGATCTGGACACGAATACCCTCTATCAGATTCTCTTCAATTCCGCTATGGAAGGAAAACGCGACTGCAACGGCCTGACCGCTTTCAACTACTATTCCGGTGAACCGGTCACTGAAACCGATGCCGGAGTTCCGCTGTTCACGCGTCTTCCCGATGCACCGCTCACCCTGCCTGATTTCATGCGCACGCATCTGTATTCGTCACTCGCTACGCTTTCCCTGGGTATGCAGATTCTGACAGAAGATGAGCAGGTCACTGTTGACAAAATCATGGGACACGGCGGTCTGTTCAAGACGCCGGTTGTCGGACAGTCCATTCTCGCCAGTGCTCTCAATGCACCTGTTACCGTCATGGATACCGCCTCAGAAGGCGGTGCATGGGGCATGGCGCTCCTCGCTCTCTATATGAATCAGTCTCAGGGTAAGGATCTTCCCGATTGGCTGAATACGTGCATTTTCGCCAATATGTCTTCTTCCGAACTGGAACCTCAGAAGGAAGATGTGGAAGGTTTCAAGGCATATCTTACACGTTATCAGGCTCTGCTGGCAGCAGAAAAAGCCGCCGCTGCTGCAAAGTTCTGATTCTGTTGCAGGTAAATTGCTCCATACGGAGCATGGAAAAACCAGCGTCGAAAGAACGCTGGTTTTTTCTATGCCGTCTTTTTCCCATCCCTGGCCGGACGCTTAAGAATCCTACGGCCGGGATGATCAATTTCTTCTTCAATCTCCACCGGAGCCTGTCCGGACACCGGCTGACTGTATGGCAGAAGAATATAGAAAGTGGAGCCTTCTCCTACTTTGGAACGCACATGGATTTTCCCTCCATGAGCAATCACGATAATTCTTGCAATCGAAAGTCCCAGTCCATGCCCGCTGCTTTCAACCTTCCTCGCATTGTCGGAACGATAGAAACGTTCAAAGATACGCGGCATATCATCAGCACTGATTCCGCTGCCATGGTCTTCCACACTAATCTCACAGAATTCCTCGGTCTTTTTGCACTGGAGAATGATCTGTCCGCCTTTGTCTGAATACCGGACCGCATTGTCTGTCAGGATACGGATAACCTGCTTGATCATATTCCGGTCTGCCTCAATGGTGCATTCATCACTTTCCCTGATTTCAAACACATGCTCAGCATGAACCATGGATTCTTCCCGCAGGATTTCTTCCAGGAGCTCCTGCATATTGAACTGGGACATCTCCATCATCAGTGTCTTTTTGTCATGACGTGCCAGGAAGAGCAGATCCTGCACAAGGTCTTTCATGCTCCGTGTCTCCTGAGAAATAGCAGTCAGTCCTTCATTGAGCACCTGAGGGTCATCTTTCCCCCACCGGTTCAGCATATCGGCATACCCCTGAATCACTGCAATCGGAGTCCGAAGTTCATGCGATGCGTCCGAAACAAACTGCTTCTGGGAATTATAGCTGATCTCTATCCGGTCCAGCATGCCATTAATCACAAGAGCAAGCTCACGGAGTTCATTCTTGATTTCTCCTACCTCAATCCGATTGGAAAGATTATTGGCCGAGACTTCCGCTGCCATAGCCGTCATCTCCCGGATTGGCTTTACCACCGGCTTGTAAAGCCGGTCATTGTGCCGCAGCAGATACACCATCCTGATCAGATCAGAAAGAACAAAACCGGCAGCCGCATACAGGAGCATTCTCCACCAGCCGCGTAAGTTGATCACTAGTTCTACGCATTTCTCCGGATGATCCCTGATCGGTATCGTCCGACAGGCATAGCCAGGAAATCCATGAAACCAGTTTTGCAGAAAAAACAGTCCCTGATTCCAGGTTCCCTCAGGCATGTCGATTTCCGACACTCTCGCACTGATCATTTCATTGCGTATGATTTCCTGAGAATACACACCCTCATCGGGGACAATAGCTGCAGAAAGCCGGTTTTCTGTTGCACGCAGCAGGGAGATTTTATAGACAGACAGGAGAAGACTCACCAAAAGAACAGCCGGAATGGCTGTTTTAATAATCTGTATGCAGTAATGCACGGCAATGCTGAACGTCAGTGATGTACGAATTCCTCCCTGTTCCTCCTGCATCAGCATCGCTTCCCTTCACTGTTATCCACTGTCATCTGCTCAGACAGCAGATGCTTTTTCTATTCCTCGTATTTAAACATATATCCCACCGAACGGATGGTCTGAATTGTATGGATATGAAAAACTTCATCAATCTTATGCCGCAGATATCTCACATAGACATCCACCACATTCGTATCTCCTGTATAGTCATACTCCCATACATCCTGAAGAAGCTTTTCCCGGGTCACCGCCTCCCCTGCATGTTTCATAAGATAATGCAGGAGATCAAACTCTTTCTTGGTCAGGGCAATCGGCACGTCTCCGAACTGTACGGAATAACTGACAGGATTCAGTGTCAGCCTGCCGGCTTTCAATACTCCTTCCTGCTGTCCTCCGCCATTTGTCCGATGCTTTTTCAGCCCAACACGGATACGAGCCAGCAGCTCTTCAATGGCAAACGGCTTGGTCATATAATCGTCTGCCCCGATATCCAGTCCCATGACCTTATCTGAGACATCATCTTTCGCTGTAAGCATAATGATCGGCACATCGCTTTCGCGGCGCAGCCTTCTGCATACTTCAATTCCGCTCATTTCCGGCAGCATAAGATCAAGAATCATGAGATCAGGATTTTTATCCAGAGCGGTCTGAAGACCGGTTCTTCCATCACCGGCCACAAGAACAGAATACCCTTCATGAGTTAATTCCAGTTCAAGAAATCGGGCAATCTTTTTTTCATCCTCTACAATCAGAATGGTGCTCATATTTGTTCCTCTCATTCAAGCGTTGCTCGATTATACCCATCATCATCCTGGTCAAACCTGACAGAGCCATCCTTGCTTTTTACTTTCAGCGGGACCTGGATGGTCGGTACACTTCCATCCTTCCTGGGCTGTGCTGTCCTGTTTTTTTCTCCGGAATAATAGCTTTTTTCTTCTGTGCCTTTGAATTCCCGCGCCATCTCCTGCACCCGATCTTTCAGTTGCCGGGCTGCATCCTCAAAGCTGCTGTCGGTTTCTTTTCCGGAAAACGCCGGATCATTCCGCACAAAAGTGACTTTATATCCCAGAATCAGTGTAACCACCAGGCCTGCCAGAACCATGTACGGGCAGAACACCAGACACGCTGCGCAGGCGGCGACAGAAAGATTCAGGACCACTGAATTCTTGTAGGAAATCTTAACGCGTGCCGCATACAGAAAGAGCAGGCCATTGCTTTCTTTTTTCTCTGATTTCTTTGTTTTGGTAGCCTGTTCCTCATCGAGAAGCTTTCCATTGCGTTCCAGATCAATCAGAGCCCGCGCCACATTTCCATTATGATATTCCAGAAGAGCCACTGCCTCCTGGTAACTGATTCCGCTTTTCCTGCGAATGCACTCAATGTCTTCGATAGTATAGTTCGCCATTCGCACACCTCCCGTGTAAGATTCCCACCGTCATCTTATCACAGATTGCGTTCTGTTATGCTAAAAAGAAGGTGAAGAAACATGAGAATTCCATTAAATCTTTCCCTGGTGTCCTCAGCGCTTATGTAATCAGCTGTTCTTCTGCAGTCTGGGATTCCTCAGACATGGGAGGCAGGTCCGAAAGACTCTGCAGGCCGAAATGCTGCAGGAATTTATCCGTGGTTCCATACAGTATCGGTCGCCCCAGGGCTTCTTTTCGCCCAACCTCACAGATCAGTTCCTTGTTCACAAGTGACTGTATGGAATAATCGCATTTTACTCCGCGGATTGCTTCCACTTCAGCCTTGGTCACAGGCTGGCGATAGGCAACCACCGCAAGCGTTTCCATTACTGCCTGAGACAGCGTCTGCCGCTGGACGGGCTGAAGCAGATGAACGATATCTTCTGCATACATGGCTCTTGTTGTCAGCTGAACATGTTTTCCATACATCTGAAGGCTGAATCCACGCTGCTGAAAATCATATTCATCCTTCAGCTCTCTCAGCAGGCGGTTCATCTTTCCGGGCTCCAGCGAGAGGGCCCGTGCCAGGTCTGATATCAGAATCGGTTCACCCGCCACAAAAAGAATCGCTTCAATCTTCCCTTTCAGGTTTCCCTCCTGAGGTACTGTTTCTTCTTCTGCGACCAGCTGGTCCTTGTCCATTTTCCTGTTCCTCCTCAACGATCTCAGGGGCCCTTCCATGCATCAGATAGATTTCCCCGCAGATCCTGTCCTGCTTCATATGCATTTCACCCAGCCTGAGCAGTTCAAGAAGCGCCATGAACATGGTCACTACTTCTTCCCGGGTGGGAGACTCGCTGAATGCTTCTTCAAAGCGAATAGTCCGCGCATTCCGAAGCTTTTTCAGCAGTGAGAGCATACAATCCTGCACATTGTGCTCATCCCGATGAATATCTCTTGCGGCATAATGATTGACTTCCGCAGCAGTATCTGCTTCAGGCTTTCTCAACATGACCCTTCGGAGAGCAGCCATCAGTCCTTCCATATCCAAACCGACCAGCTCTGTCTCCTGCGGCGGAAGCGGGAACTCATCCGGCAGTTTCGAAAACAGTCCGGCAGCAGCCGCCTCAAACTCCTTCAGGGCTCCGGCAGTCTCTCTGAATCGCTTGTATTCTTCGAGTCTCCGAATGAGCTCTTCCTCCGGATCTGTTTCTCCTTCTTCGAGCTGTGGAGGTCTTGGAAGCATAGACCGTGATTTGATCTCCAGAAGCGTTGCCGCCATAACAAGAAAATCTGTCGCATCTTCCATGTCAATGAACTGCATATGATGGACATAGTCGATATACTGGTCCGTAATCCTGCTGACAAAAATGTCTTTGATATCGACCTGTTCCTTGGTGATCATCTGCAAAAGCAGGTCAAGCGGCCCGTCAAAATCCTTAAACTGAAAATTCATCATATCATCACCCGGGTATGATACTCATAAAAAAGCTCCGGAAAACACCAAACAGAGCCGAGTCCACTGTTGACAGTACTCCGGACAGCGCTCCGGAAATGCACAGGACAATCAGAATAATCTGAGCCACCTGGAACGTCTGAGCATTGAGCTGGAATCTTCCCCGGAGCAGAATATCATTGATCACATGATATCCGTCCAGCGGCGGTATCGGAAGCAGATTAAACACTGCCAGAGCAATGTTCATATAGGCCAGGTACTGGAAAAACATGAAAAGGTAATAGACAAAATCTCCGCCCGTACGGACCTTCTTGTAAATCAGAACATAAAAGAATGTTCCGATCAGACTGAGCAGCAGATTCATGGCGATGCCCGCCAGGGAAACCAGAAGATCATCCCGCCGGTAATTCTTGAAATTCCGCGGATTCACAGGCACCGGCTTCGCCCAGCCCACTCCAAGGACGATCATGCAGACAGTCCCTATGGGATCCAGATGCTTTCTCGGATCCATGGTCAGGCGTCCAAGATACTTGGCCGTCGGATCACCACACTTCAGTGCCACATAAGCATGCGCGCACTCATGAAGAATCAGACTCGTCAAAATCACAATAATCTGAAGAATAAATGCCACCGGATCAGACATAATGGAGTGAAAAAAACTCTGAATTCTGCTGCCTATCAGCATATAACCCCTCCAATCAGCGAACGAGAAACAGTTTTCCCGCTCCCCCTTCTGTACGGATTTCATATTCCCGGCCAAGCGGCAGGGAAACGGGCTGAGCCAGATGCCCTGCCTGAAGCCCTCCTATGACCGGGCCCTGAACCTTTTCTGCTGCCTCCGTGAAAATATCCCTGAGCGTATACCCATATCCCGGCGTTTCCTGCTCGCATTGCGTAAACGCTCCAAGCACCAGACCGCAACAGTCTCTGAACTTGCCGGCATTGCTCAGATGTGTCATGTAACGGTCCACTGCATATGAATATTCATGGACTTCTTCAATAAACAGGATTTTTCCCCTGCAGTCAAGCTCAAAGGGCGTTCCGAGCGATGCACACAGCAGGGAGAGATTCCCCCCGACGAGCTCGGCTTCCGTATGCCCATGCTTCAGCACTTCAGGCTCAGACCCGTCCGGATTGACGACTTCATATCCGCTCTTCCCGCTTAAAGCGTACAGAAAGCTTTCAAGCGCTTTCCCCTGCAGCTGTGATGTGGTTCCCATGGGCCCATGAATGGTAGACATGCTGCACTTTTTTTCCAGTGCAAGATGCACCGAAGTAATGTCGCTGAACCCAACGAACATTTTCGGATGTTTTCGGATGACATCGTAATCCAGCATGTCAAGGAATCGGCTGCTTCCCCATCCGCCTTTGAAGCACATAATGGCGTCCACTTCCGGATCCTGGAACATGTTTTCCAGGGCTCTGGCTCTGTCTGCATCGCTGCCGGTAAAATATCCTTTCCGCTCAAAGCAGATCGGATCTGTCTTGACTTTGAACCCATACGCTTTCAGTTTCCGTTCTGCTTCAAGAACAGCATTTTTCTGGGCATCCTCACCCTCCGCCACAGCTCCGGAGATGCCGACCAGCCCGATACAAGCTCCTGGGCCAACACCCTTGGGAATGATCATACGCCTTTCCTCTCATTGATATGCCGCATCAGTTCCAGAACTGATGCGCACTGCATCATAATGCCGATCTCGAGCACACCTTCATCTGCGACAAACGTGGGGGCATGCAGTGCAGACGACACTCCGGACCCAAGATCATAATACACCCCGGGAGTTTCTTTGAGAAAGAAGCAGAAACTCTCCACGCCAAGGCTTGGTGCCTGCTGCACAACCAGTCCCTGCCTTCCCAGCAGCTGAATTGCAGTCTTTTCGACATCCACGTAATACTCCGGCTCATTATACACAGCTCCATAGCTTTCCAGAAACCGGATCTCTCCTTCCCCGCCCATGCCCTTGCAGAGATTTGACACAAGGCTGCGAGCACGTTCCTGCATCATGGTACGAACATCATTGTTCAGCGTTCTCAGCGTGCCGCGAACCTTCACTTCATCACACACAATATTATTGGCTTTTCCGCCTTCAATCATGCCCAGCGTAAGCACAGCCGGGTCAAAGGGAGACAGATTGCGGCTTACCAGCGTCTGCAGTGCGCAGATGGCCTGCGCACAAATGACAATGGCATCGATTCCACGGTGAGGATATGCACCATGGCATCCATTACCGCGGATCAGCATCTCAACCTCGTCGCTGGCACCGGAAACGAATCCGCTCCTGGAATAGAATGTTCCCACAGGATACGACGGATTCACATGCTGGCCGATAATCACATCAACGCCACGCATGCAACCCTGGGCCGTCATCATTTTCCCGCCGCCTGTAGTTTCTTCCTGTGGCTCAAACAAATAGCGTATGCTCCCGTGCCACTTGTCCCTGTTGGCACTGAACCATCTGGCTGAGCCGACAGCCATGCCCATATGCATATCATGACCGCAGGCGTGCATCACTCCTGGTGTTTCAGACGCAAACGACAGGCCGGTCTGCTCCTGGACAGGCAGTGCATCCATATCTGCACGTATGGCAACGCAGGGACCTTCCCCATTTCTCAGTGTCGCCATTAGACCATAGCAGTTCTCGAAGCGGACAATCTCGGCTCCCAGTTTCCGCATTTCTACCTCGAGGAGTTTCTGGGTTCTTTCTTCTTTTCCGCTCAGTTCAGGGTGACGATGAATATCCCTTCGCAGTTCAATGCAGTCTCTGACTATGCAGGCCAATGCCGCTTTCCACTCACTGGGATCCATGTTTATCCTCCTCATGCAAGAGCATCATGCATAGATATGCACCTGCCGCCCGAAAAGTACTGCCTCACAGGCCTTGAGCCCAACCTTGCCAGACACTCGTTCCGGTTCGTCTGTGCCCAATCGGAATACTCATTCAGGGAAATACCCTTTCCTAGAAGCACAGCTGTATCCCCTTCCGCCGCATCCGGCACATCCGTCACATCCACCATCATCTGATCCATGCAGACAAGGCCGACAACCGGACACCTTCTTCCCCTGATCAGCGCGCTCCCCCGTCCATTGGAAAGCATGCGGGGATACCCGTCTCCATATCCGACAGAGATGGTGGCAATTCTGCTGTCGCGCTCCATGACCATGTCATCACTGTACCCCACAGCTTCACCTTTATGAACGCTGTGCAGTTGTATGACCGCGGCTTTCAGGCACAGTGTTTCCAGATCCTGAAACGGCATATGATCCGATCGTGAAGGCCTGACTCCAAAGAGGAACGCGCCAATTCTGACACGGTCATAATGCCACTGAGGATAACGCACCAGACCAATGGAATCACAGAGATGCTTTTCAGGAATCCTGAGCCCGCTCTCTTCAAACACATGGAAAGCCTCCAGGAACCTTTCGTTCTGCTTCCTGTCAAGTTCCTCGGAAATCAGTCCAAGATGTGAATACATGCCCCGAACAGCAAGTCCCGGATGCTGCCTGATCCATTCTGCCGCTTCAGTGAGACAATCATGGTCCGCAGGAAATCCAAGCCGATGAAATCCTGTGTCCACCTTCAATTCCACAATGGCATTTTTCCCCAGCTTTTCCGATGCATATGCTGCATTTTTCAGTGTCAGGAAACTGCTTGCGCTCAATGTTATGTCCTGTTCCACGCCCTGAAGCGATTCCTTCTCATCGCAGGTCCCCATCACCAGAATATCCGAGTGAATATCATGACGGCGAAGTTCCAGGGCTTCACGCATACAGCTCACTGCAAATGATGTACAGCCGCATTCTTCCAGAAGATGCGCAATCTGAACTGCTCCGTGACCGTACGCATTGCTTTTCAGGACAGCTGTGATGCGGGCATTGCTCAGCATGCAGGCCTGCATATAGTTCGCACGGACAGCGTCCAGGTCAATCTCGATCCAAGTATGCATCCTTATTCACTTCTCCCCGCCCTGCGAAGCAGCTCCTGTTCATCAATAACCTCGATCCCCAGACTGACCGCCTTGTCCAGCTTGCTTCCTGCCGCCTCACCGGCAACCACAAATGCCGTTTTTTTGCTGACAGACGATGCAGCGCGTCCACCAAGCTCGGCAATCAGATCCTCAGCTTCCTTGCGTGACAAAGTGGGCAGTGTTCCTGTAACCACAATGCTTTTCCCTTCAAACACGCCTCCGGAAACACGTACTTTCTCCTTGGGATGGACTCCGGCGTCCAGAAGACGCTGGATCATGATCCGGTTCTCTTCAAAGGAGAAAAACTCGATTACGCTCTGCGCCACTACATCCCCGATCTCGTCAATCCTGACAAGACTGTCCAGCTGTGCGTTCCGCAGTGCTTCAAGACTGCCGAAAGCATCTGCGAGATCTCTTGCGGTTTTCCGCCCGACATTTGCAATTCCAATCGCATACAGGAAAGCATCAAGATTGCAGTTCTTGCTCTTCTCAAGTGCAAGCAGGAGATTGTCGGTTTTCTTGTCTTTAAAGCCATCCAGTCGCATGACCTGGTCCCGTGTCAGATGATAAAGATCCGCGGGATCCCGGATGGAAAGGTCATCATACATCTGTTCAGCGGTCTTTTCCGAGAAGCCGTCGATGTCCATGGCATCTCTCTCTGCAAAATGCGCAAGTCTTGCCACTGCCTGCGGACGGCAGGTTTCCCGGTTCATGCAGAAAAGGTGTGCGCCGCGCTCAATCAGCTTTGCTCCGCAGGATGGACAGAACTCAGGCTTCACGATGGGCCGTTCATCAGGCTGTGCCTCGCCGACTCTCCCCAGAATCTCCGGAATTACATCATTGGACCTGCGAATCCATACAGGAGCCCCGATGGCTACTTTTTTCCGCTGAATATCGCCCCAGTTGTTCAGTGTGGCTTTCTTTACCGTCACTCCGTAAAAATCCACAGGTTCAAGGTGTGCCAGCGGGGTCAGCTTTCCCGTTCTTCCGAGCTCCCATGTAACATCGTTCAATACTGTTACATTCTCTTCTGCCTCAAATTTGTAGGCGACAGCCCACCGCGGGAATTTCTCGGTATACCCCATGCTTTCCCGAAGCGCAAAATCCCCCACTTTGATCACCACACCGTCAATCAGCCAGTCAAGAGAAGGGCGCGCTTTTTCGATCTCCCTGATGCATTCAAACAGCTCATCACGGTTTTTCGGGGTACCCAGATAAGGGCTCACCTGAAAACCATTCTGCCTGATGAACTCGAGCATCTCCGGCTGTGTGGAAAACGGCGGATTCTCAATCGTTCCGATCTGGTAGAAAAAGGCATCCAGATTTCTGGAAGCAGTCACGGCCGGATCCAGATTTCTCAACGCACCTGCGGCAGCATTCCGTGCATTTTTCAGTGGTTCCTTGGCCTTCCTGTTATACGCTTCAAGCGCGCTGAGCCGCATAATGCACTCGCCCTGAATCTCCATAAGACCTTTATAGGGGATCGTCAGCGGAAGCGTGCGGATCGTCCTGGCCTGGGGAAGAATCGCCTCACCCACCACGCCATTGCCACGGGTCGCAGCCTGCACCAGCACGCCCTGATCGTATGTAAGATTCAGCGTAAGTCCGTCGAATTTGTATTCAACATAATACTGCAGATTCTGCTTACCGGTCAGTTTCTGCGTTCTCGCGATCCAGTCTTCCAGTGCATCAAATGACTGCACTTTGTCCATGGACCACAGCCTGTGCAGATGAGTATGGTTTTCAAAAACTTTCAGCGGTTCCCCGCCAACTCTGTGCGATGGCGAG
This sequence comes from uncultured Clostridia bacterium, assembly GCA_946534895.1. GTDB lineage: Bacteria > Bacillota > Clostridia > Christensenellales > Aristaeellaceae > UBA2943. Next base: position 41,239 of record CAMNDE010000012.1, on the reverse strand, counting down.
TCAGGCAGCACAATGCCGGTTTCCCGTTCCATTTTCTGCAGTTCTGCATACATGGCGTCCCACTGCATATCGGAAATGATGGGATTATCCAGCTCATAGTAAGCTCTGGCTGTCTCATTCAGACGATCTACCAATTGACGCATTCTATCTTCCATGCTCTTGTCTCCCGCATCGTTATTTCCCGCTGAACGGCATGGGACGGATCACAGATTATCTGCCGATCCGTCCCAACAGAAACACCATTATTCCAACTTGATAATTGGAGCCAGAGAAAGATTGAACTCCTTGATTCCGTAGGAAATGAATTCGATCCGCACCCTGGCATCCGGACCGCTGCCCACCAGCTCTTTGACAATGCCTTCGCCAAATTTCCGGTGCATCACATGATCCCCCGGCTTGTAACTGACAGGTGCCGGGTTTGGCATCTGTGGCAGTCCCCGGCTCACGCCCGGAATATTCAGGGCATTCATTTGAACATTGAGCGGGTCATCAGGCCGCTTCACAAAGTGATTGGTCTGTTTGGTAGTGTTCCGGGTAACCGGAGGTTCCTTGCCAAACGCTTTTTCCCTGCGCGATGCCCAATCATCCTCGATCAGCCGTTTCGGTATTTCAGCGAGGAACCGGCTCGGAGGATTGCTGGAAATCTGCGTATACAGTGACCGGTTCCTTGCTCTGCTCAAAAACAGTCTTTCTTTGGCTCTTGTAATACCAACATAGCAAAGGCGGCGCTCTTCCTCAATTTTCTGGTCATCATCCAGAGACCGATAGGAAGGGAATACGTTTTCCTCCATACCGATAATAAACACATCCGGGAATTCCAGGCCTTTGGCACTGTGAAGCGTCATCAGCGTCACGCTGCCTTTATTGTCTTCTGCCCGATCCATATCCGTCACAAGCGCCACGTTCTCCAGATAATCCTCCAGAGTGGCGTCAGGATGCGAATCTTCAAACTGACGAACGCCATTCAGAAATTCATCCATATTTTCAAGACGGTTCTTGGCTTCCTCAGTCTGCTCTTTCTGATACTGCTCCCGCAATCCGGTGCGTTCCATAAGCAGGTGAACGAAATCGCTGAGCTTGTGCTCATCTTTTGCCATGTCCAGTTCCAGCATGATTCCGGCAAATTCCGATACGCATTTTCTCGGACGGCTTGCCAGAGATTCAGGTATATCGATCAGTGTTGAATAAAGTGAAACGCCTTCTTTTCTGGCTGATTCTTCCAGCAGCTGAATCGTACTGTCTCCGATGGACCGGCGCGGAACATTGATAATTCTTCTCAGCGACAGATCATCTGCAGGGTTTTCAAGGACTCTCATATAGGCAATGACATCCTTGATCTCCTTGCGTTCATAGAATTTCTGCCCGCCAAACACCACATATGGAATACTGGAATTTGCCAGTATTTCTTCCATGACACGGGACTGCATATTGGCACGGTAAAGGACAGTTATTCTGTTATAGGATTCGCCATTCCGGTGAAGCTCCTGAATCCGGTTTGCCACCCAGGCTGCTTCTCCCCGTTCATCGTCAGCCACATATACATGGATTTTTTCACCTTCAGGAGCTTCAGACCAGAGCTTCTTTTCCTTGCGTTCCTGGTTATAGGCAATAACCTGATTGGCGGCATCCAGAATATTGGACGAAGACCGGTAATTCTGCTCAAGCTTGATCACCTGGGTGTCAGGATAATCTTTCTCAAACCCGAGAATATTCTGAATGTCCGCGCCGCGCCACCCGTAGATAGACTGATCATCATCGCCAACAACGCACAGATTTCTGCTTTCAGCCGTCAGAAGCCGCACCAGCTGATACTGCGCAGCGTTTGTGTCCTGATACTCGTCCACCAGCACATACTGGAAACGTTTGCGGTACCCGTCCAGTACCGGTGGATGATCTGCAAACAGTTCCAGGGTTTTGATGAGCAGGTCATCAAAATCCAGAGCGTTCAGCTCCTTCATTCTGCGTTCATATTCAATATACAGATCATGAATTCTCTGAGATCTGAAATCACGGTCAGAATGGCTGAACCATTCATCTGGACCCCACATCTTGTTCTTTGCATCAGAAATCTTGCTTCTGACTTCACGAACATTGATATTCTTGTCATCAATATTCAGCCGCTTATAGATTTCCTTGAACAGAGCATTCTGGTCATCATCGTCATATATGGCAAAACTTCTGCTGTACCCAAGCTTTTCAATATCACGCCGAAGAATCCTTGCGCAGGCAGAATGGAACGTTGCAATCCAGCACTCATCCGCTGAGCTTCCGATCAGTGCTTCTATACGTTCCTTCATTTCCCTCGCAGCTTTATTGGTGAATGTCAAAGCCAGAATGTTCCACGGCTGCACCCCGTGATCAATGAGGTTTGCCACCCTTGCTGTCAGCGTCCTTGTTTTTCCGCTTCCGGCTCCAGCCAGAATAAGCACCGGGCCATTCAGAGTTTCTGCAGCCCGCCGCTGTTCGGGATTCAACATGCTTAAGTCCATATTTCACCTCAATCTTACGAATCCGAAGTCTGATTCAGATGTCCTTCTGCCTCCATTGCGTTTAACACATCTCTATAGCCGTCCTGTCCATACATGAGACTTCGGTTTACCCGGCTGATGGTTGCTGTCGATGCCCCCGTCTGCCGTGCAATTTCCTGATAGGTTTCCTTTCTGCGCAGCGCAATGGCCACTTCAAGCCTCTGCGCCATGCTTCTGAGTTCCGCTATCGTGCATAGATCCTCAAAAAACCTGTATGCCATCTCTTCCGAATCCAGCTCCAGCACCGCTTTCATCAAAAGATCTGTCTGTTCTGTGCGAATTTTGGATTCAGACATGATTCCTGCCTCCTGTCGGTTCTTATGCCTTCCGCTGGGATTCCATCTGTACCGAAGGTTTTCTGAGAGTCAGGGAAATGCGGTTCTTTTTCACATCTACTTCTGTAACATAGACGGTAATTACATCGCCGACGGATACCGCCTGTGACGGATGACGGATCATCCTGCCAAACTGGCTGACATGCACAAGTCCGTCCCGGTGTACCCCGATATCCACAAAGGCACCAAAGTCCGTCACATTACGGACAGTTCCCTTCAGCTCCATACCCGGAACCAGGTCCTCCATGGTCATGACATCGCTCCGGAGAAGAGGCGGCGGCAACTCATCACGGGGGTCTCTTCCCGGCTTGCTCATTTCCTGAACAATGTCCCTGAGAGTCGGTTCGCCGATCTCAAACATTTTCGCCAGAGCTTCATAGCCTTCCGCCGCGCACAGTTCAGAAAGATGCGTACCCACAGCTTCAGGCGCTGACATGGAGAAATGCTTCAGCAGTGCTTTTGCTGCCTTGTAGCTCTCAGGATGGACGCCGGTGTTCTCAATCAGGTCCTTTCCTCCCGGAATTCTCAGGAAGCCTGCGCACTGCTCAAATGCCCGCGGTCCGAGCTTCGGCACTTTCTTGAGCTCCGACCGGGTACTGAAAGGACCATTGGCTTCACGATACGCCACGATATTCTTTGCCAGACCAGAATGCACACCAGCCACATGGGAAAGAAGCGCGGCACTGGCGGTATTGACATCAACACCAACAGCATTCACACAGTCTTCCACAACATGGTCCAGCGCAGCATCCAGCTCAGCACCTTTGATGTCATGCTGGTACTGTCCCACTCCAATCGCCTGCGGGTCGATTTTTACCAGCTCCGCCAGTGGATCCTGGAGTCTTCTGGCAATGGATATGGCTGAACGGATATTGACATCATATTGCGGAAACTCCTCCGCAGCAGCCGGGGATGCAGAATACACCGAGGCCCCGGCCTCATTTACGATCATATAGTTGACCTTGGTTCCTTCCGGAAGCGAATGCAGCACTTCCACAAAGAACTGTTCCGTCTCCCGGCTGGCGGTTCCATTGCCTATGGCAGCAACCGTAACGTGATGCTTCAGAATCATATTCCGGATCACCGCCTTGGCACGCTCAACCTGTTTCTGATGCGGCAGCGGATAGACCACGCCTGTATCCAGAACACGGCCTGTTGCATCCACTACAGCCACCTTGCAGCCGTGAGCAATACCCGGGTCCAGTCCTATAGCAACAGAGTTTCTTACCGGAGGCTGCATAAGCAGGGGCTTCAGATTCATGGCAAAAACCTGAATGGCAGCCTTCTGTGCCCGTTCCGTAAGGACACTGCGCAGCTCGGTTTCAAGTGAACTTGCAATGAGCCGATTATATGCATCCGTGCATGCTTCCCGCACCAGACCGGAACAGATGCTCCCTCTGTCCCTGACATACTGCTGTTCAATCAGTCCGATTGCTTTGGCTTCATCAATCGTGATCCTGACTTTCAGGAATCCTTCCTTTTCTCCCCGGTTCACTGCCAGCGCCCGGTGACTCGGCATGAGTCTCCACAATTCCTTGCGATCGTAATACATGCGGTAGACGCTGTCCTCTTCTTTGGCCGCACTGGTTTCCACCATGCATTCCTTGTCATACAGGCCTTTCAGCCTGGCACGTACTTCAGGATCGTCGGAAATGATTTCCGCCAAAATATCCATGGCACCCTGAATGGCTTCCTCAGAGCTGCCGACGCCTTTTTCCGGATCAATATATGCCTCGGACAATTCTTCCAGGCTTCTGGCCCGGCTGTTCTGAAGCATAATAATATTCGCCAGTGGTTCCAGGCCCTTTTCCCGTGCAATGGATGCCCTCGTCTTGCGCTTGGGACGGAAGGGACGATAGATATCCTCCAGCCGCGCCATGGTAGGCGCTTCATCGATTTCCTGCTGCAGCTCCTCAGTCCACTTGTCCAGTTTTTTCAGAGAGTCGGATATTTCCTTTCTTCTTGCTTCCAGATTGCGCAGTGTGCCCAGCCTTTCTGCTATATCCCTGAGCTTCTGGTCATCAAGCTCCCCATGCTGCTCTTTTCTGTACCGGGCAATAAACGGAATGGTGCTGCCCTCATCAAGCAGCTTGATCACCGCTTCAACCTGCCAAGGCTGAATCTGAAACTCCTGAGACAACACTGTTACGATATTCATCAATTATCCTCCCAACAGCCTCTGGCACCATGCAGCCCCGCCAGAATTCCGCTTGCAAAGGCAAACATCAGATTGTATCCTCCGCAATCGCCATGCACATTCAGAATCTCACCGGCTGCATACAGTCCACTGGCATATCTGGATTCCATAGTCTTCGGATCAAACTCTTCCGGATCAAGCCCACCCAGTGTCACCTGAGCCTGCTCAAAACCCTTGAGTCCCGTCACTTCCACCGGATAGCAGCAGATTTTGTCTGCAATCCTGTCCAGATCAGCATGCGTCAATTCATATATCGGCTTTTCCGGGCGTATGCCGCTCTGAACAAGAAGCATCCGGTTCAGTGGTCTTACAAACATCCCGGTCAGCAGCATCTCACTGGGAAACTGCTTTCTTTCTTCAGAAAACCTGTACAGTTCCGTTTGGATTTCTTCTTTGCTCATCTGCAGTCCGGCGCCCAGATTCAGAAGCACACGGCTGCCCGGCTGACAGTAGCGGGACACATTCATCACGCAGATTCCGCTCAGCCCATAGGCTGTGAACAATACTTCGCCGCTTTCACTGTGGCTGGTCTTTCCTGAGTCATACACGCTTATTGCGCAACGGACACGGATTCCTTCCAGCCCGCGAATGGGCTCTTTTTCCGTCACAAGCGGGATCAGACCCGGCCGGACCGGTATCATGGAATGCCCCAATCCCTGGGCCAGTCTGTAACCGCTTCCATCGCTTCCAAGCTTTTCCTGGGCTTTCCCGCCAGTGCACAGAAGTATCCGCTTTCCGTAGTACGTATTTCCACCGCATCGCACTGTATATAGGGAATCCGTTCTGGAGAGTCTGTCCACTTTCTGCTCCGTCAGGATTTCCACCCCGAGCTGAACCAGTTTCAGGCGCAGCACATCCAGCACAGAACTGGCCTGAAGGCTCGCAGGGTATACTCTCCCATCACCTTCCGTTCTCAGTTCAAGTCCGAGATGACGAAAGAAAGAAGCGACGCTTTCCGGTGGAAACCGGTCAAATACCTGATCTGCAAAACGTTCTCCGCATGGATAGGGTTTTAATATGCGATTCATCAGATTGCATCTTCCGTTTCCGGTAGCAAGAATCTTTTTTCCAACCCTGTCCATTTTTTCAAGTATCAGTACACGTTCACCCTGTTCAGATGATGATATGGCTGCAGCCATTCCGGCCGCACCGCCTCCCAAAACAATCAAATCCCACATCATCATTCGTTCTCCCGGCCCGGATGATAAATCCGGTCAAGTTCTTGGGTCGGCTGTCCTGAAACATCATACACAATAAGCGGCGGTTCAGCATGCAGCATGGGCTTCGCATACAAAACAGCTTCTATCAGAGCCAGATTGGCCGGCTTTACCGCTGAGGGATAGACAAGTCGAAAATGCTTGGGTTCAAGTTTCCATTTTCGAAGGCCGTCCATAGCCTCAAGCATTCCGCTGGCCGGATACACCATGAAAAACTTTCCTTTTGGCTTGAGGATCCGGGCAGCCGCTTCAAACCAGGGACTCAGACCCTCTTCATTCTGATGCCGGGCCACAGAGAGTTCATCCGATGGATTCCGCAGCGTTTTGCCTGAAATACCATACGGCGGATTGCAGATCACTGCATCCACGCATGCCGTTCCGAGAATCTGGGGGGCAAGCACTACACTTGCAGCATGAATATGCATGCAGTGATTCAGATCATTGATCTGAACGCTCCGCCGCGCCATATCCGCCATCTGTTCCTGCACTTCAAAGGCCTCAAACAGAGCGCCTTTATTCCTTCCATACAAAAGAAAAGGGAGAATCCCGGTTCCGGTTCCGAAATCTGCCACTCTGTCATTTGCATGAATCCTGGCAAAATCAGCGAGCAGAACTGCGTCCATCCCGAAACGGAATCCGCTTTGTTTCTGCAAAATCTGCAGGCCGTGCAGCTGAAGATCTTCCAGTCTTTCATCCGGGGCTTTCAGAACAGTTTCCTGGTGTTCTGGCATACGGATCACCCCTCCAAAAGACGATAAATCCCCAATGTACATCACATGAATTGTACCACTTTTTCAGTCAAATGTCGATCGGTTTTCAAGGAGAAAAGCGCAGTACAAACGAAAGAAATGCCTGCCGGAAGTACAACCGGCAGGCACCTTAAAATCAGCCATCAGGCCTTTGTCTCTTCAGTTTTCTTTTTCCGCGTTGTCTTGGGTTTTGGGGCTTCCGTTCCCGCCGTTTCGCTCTTCTTGGCAGTGGAGCGCTTCCTCGCCGGCTTCTCAGCGGCTGCCTCCGTTTTTTCCTCCGCAGTCTTCTTCGCAGAAGTCTTTCTGGCCGGTTTTGCCTCACTTGCCGCTTCCGTCGTCTTCGTCGTGCGCTTGCGGGCAGCAGGCTTCTTTTCTTCGGTTCCTTCTTCCTTCTTTGCCGTCGTGCGCTTCCGGGTTGTCTTAGGCTTCTTAACTTCCGTCTCCGAAGGCACCGGTACGCTCTCCGGTTCTGTCGGATCACGCAGTTCCGACTCACCGAGCAGGCCTCTGTACAGCTCCATGTACTTGCCTGCAGAACGGGTCCAGCTGTAATCCGTCGTCATGCCGCGCTTCTGCAGAAGCTGCCATACATCCTTATGATCATGATAATACTCCAGCGCACGCTGAATTGTATGAAGCATATCATGCGCATTATAGTTGAAGAAGCTGAAACCATTGCCATCTCCCGTGGCTTCATTGTAGGACAGAACCGTGTCACGGAGGCCGCCGGTTTCACGAACAATGGGAAGCGTGCCGTAGCGCATGGCGATCAGCTGGCTCAGTCCGCAGGGCTCAAACTGGCTGGGCATCAGGAACATATCGCATCCTGCGTAAATTCTGTGAGCCAGTCCGGCATCCATGGTAAATCTCGTAGCCACGCGGCCCTTGTACTCACCCTCTGCCCACATGAAGAGGTTGACGTACCTGTTTTCGCCCATTCCCAGCACCACAAGCTGAACATCTTCAGCCATGATATCACCGATCACGCAGTCAACAAGGTCCAGCCCCTTCTGATTGCTGAGTCTGCCAACCATGCCGATCACAGGTACGTTTGGATCAATATTCAGGCCAAGTTCCTTCTGCAGTTCAGCCTTGCAGACTGCCTTTCCTTCCATATGGTCTGTTGCATAATTCGCAGCAAGATACTTGTCATGCTCCGGATCATAATCCACAACATCCAGTCCGTTCAGCACGCCATACAGTTCATGCTTACGGGAGCGGAGCAGCCCGTCCAGTCTTTCCCCGTAATAGGCAGTCTGAATTTCTTCAGCATACGAGGGACTGACCGTCGTGATGATATCAGAATACACCAGGGCAGCCTTCATGTAGTTGGCGCAGCCAAAGCACTCAAGCTGATCGTCCGTCCAGAGACTGTCACCCAGTCCGAGCACATCCTGAACTTCACGGATTCCAAAAATGCCCTGATACTGCAGGTTATGAATCGTGAAAACTGTCCGGATGCCGGAAAAGAACGGAAGATGCGCGTACTGAATCTTCAGCAGTGCCGGGACCATGCCTGCCTGCCAGTCATGGGCATGAATGACGTCAGGCTGGAAATCAAGAAGAGGCAGTGCGTTGAGAATGCTGCGGCAGAAAAAGCCAAAGCGCTCATACTCGTCACCGCCGAGGCCATAGATGTACGAACGTCCAAAATAGAATTTGTTGTCCACAAAATAATATGTAACCTGGTCCCGTACAAGCTTTTCAATACCGCAGTACTGACGTCTCCATCCTAGCTGAACTTCGAAATCAATGACATGCGTCATATCCTTAACGTATTCTTCCGGGATCTGGCCATAGAGGGGCAGCATGACTCTTACGTCATTCCCCTGCGCCGCCAGTACCGGAGCCAGGGCGCCCACCACATCAGCCAGACCGCCGGTCTTAATGAACGGGACGCATTCACTGGCCGCAAACAAAATTTTCATGGGATAGTTCCTCCATTTTCATCAAACATACAGTGCAAATACTGTCAGAAGGCTGCCTGTACGAATCAGATTCGACAGACAGCCTTCATATTGTATCAAATCACTACATTCTTTGCAATTACGATAGGATATAGCTTAGGTCCTGCCAGCCTTGCGTTGCGTTTGATCACTGCCTGCTTGTCCAGGATACAGTTTTCAATCTTGGCTCCGGAATGTACTTGGCCATCCTGCATGATAACGCAGTTGATGACGTGTGCATCAGGTGCGATACGGACCCCTCTGAAGAGAATGCTGTTTTCCACAGTGCCCTCGATCACGCAGCCATCAGCCACAAGCGAGTTGACAACCGTCGCATTGTCTCCGTAACGGGCAGGCATTTCATCACGGACCTTGGTATACACAGGCAGATTCTCCGCAAAAAGCTTGCGGCGGTTTTCGCTGTCCAGGATATCCATATTGAACCGGAAATAGCTCTGTACGGAATCCATGCGCCATGCGGGACCTTCATATTCCCAGGCATTCACTCTTGCCTGCTGTTCACGGACCATGGGCACAAGGACATCACGGTTCATGTCATGCTGTCCATGGGCCACTCCCTTATCAACCAGCTGACGCAGGAAGTCGCGCTTGAGAATCATGATATCCATATAGCATCCTTCCAGCGTCGGATGCGTCGGCTCCACTTCCATTTCCGTAACCTTGTTGTCAGCCCCCACAGAAATATATGCACCGTATTCATCACGGAACATGCTTTCCTGGCGGGTGTACATCAGAGTTACATCAGCACCGGAGTCCACATGATACCGTACAAAGGCATCCATCTGCGGGTTGCAGATCAGGTTGGAACCGCACAGCACGACATATTCCTGCTTGGACCGGATCAGATAATTGGTATTGGAACGGAGTGCGTCAAGAAGTCCGGCATAAACGCCAACATTCTCTCTTGTAAGGAACGGAGGCAGAACATACAGACCGTCATTCTTTCCGTGAAGATCCCATTCTTTTCCGGATCCAAGATGATCCATGAGTGAATGGTAATTCTTCTGCATGATCACGCCGACATTCCGAACTCCGCCATTCACCAGAGAGGACAGGAGGAAGTCTATCACACGGTAGCGGCCAGCCACCGGCAGTGCAGCGATCGCCCGGGTCAAGGTGAGTTCACGAAGCTGAGCGTCGTTCTCACCGGTATAAATGACACCCATTACATCTTTCAACATCGATCATTCATCCCCTTTATCTATCTCTCTCCATCAAAATACGGTCTTTTCGTCAACCTGCATGCCGGCGGTCACTTTTGCGCCTGCCGGAATCTCGACATTGTATCCGACAACCGCAATATTGCCTTCCTCTTCGCCGACAAAAGAACCAGCGCCTACAACCGCGCCTTCAGCGACAATGGCCCTGCGGACCACGGCACCGCGGCGGATTACGCACCCGGGCATAATCACAGCATCCTGGACATTGGCGCCCTCTTCAACAACCACGCCGGCAAACAGCACAGAATGCGTCACATGGCCGTAAACCTGGCTGCCTTCCGTGATCAGGGAATCGCTCACCGTCGCTCCTTTGGCGATATAATGCGGAGCATAGCCGGGATTCCTTGCAAACACGCGCCACTTCTTGTCATGCAGATCGATCGGCATTGGCGTGGAGAGAAGATCCATATTGGCTTCCCAGAGACTTTCGATCGTTCCCACGTCTTTCCAGTATCCGTCAAATGCGTAAGCACAGAGCACCTGCTTGTCGCCGAGCATCTTCGGAATAATGTTCTTGCCGAAGTCATTGGAGCTGGACTTGTCTTTATCGTCATCAATCAGATACTTGCGCAGCTTTTCCCAGGTGAAAATATACACACCCATGGAAGCGAGATTGGACTTGGCCTGCTTCGGCTTTTCCTCGAATTCAAGGATGTTGTCGTTTCCATCTGTGTTCATGATGCCAAAACGGCTGGTTTCTTCCCACGGCACTTCGCGGACGGCAATTGTGGCGTCAGCGCCATGACGAATATGGAATTCCAGCATTTTGTTATAGTCCATCTTATAGATGTGGTCTCCGGACAGAATCAATACGTACTCGGGATTATACTGCTCAATGAAAGCCATATTCTGGAAAATAGCATTTGCCGTGCCCCGATACCATTCACCGACTTTACCCTTCTGGTACGGCGGAAGAACAAACACGCCGCCATTGTTCAAGTCGAGATCCCATGGAGCGCCGCTTCCAATATAGGCATTCAGTTCCAGAGGCTGATACTGGGTCAGTACGCCAACCGTGTCAATACCACTGTTCGTACAGTTGGAAAGCGGGAAATCGATGATGCGGTATTTTCCGCCATATGGAACCGCAGGCTTCGCAACACGCTGGGTAAGGATGCCCAGACGACTGCCCTGACCACCGGCCAGCAGCATAGCAATGCATGTCTTTTTTCTCAACATGAGAAAGCACTCTCCTTAAAATATTTTTTTCCCGAGTCTGTATAGATTATCAGCGCAAGCGCTGGGATACGGGGAACCAGAGGAAAACCTCAAAAACTGCGTGTGACCCTGTGGAAGCGGTAATATACAGTGGCAAGTGCAGGAATGCTCAGCACCACAGAATACTGCATATTGTTCCATGGAACGTTCTCAGTCGTTACAGTGTCACAGTTCGTATTGCCTTTTCCTCCGTACTTGGTTTCTTCGGAAGAAAACAGCGGTGTCAGTGTTCCAGCTACCGGAAGCCCCATACGGTATACCGGCTGTGAAACAGAGGAAAAATTCGTAATGCACAATACCGCATGTCCATTTCTGTCCCATCTCAGGAAAGAAATCACGGAATTGTCAGAATCGTTTGCCTGGCTCCATTGGAATCCACTCCAATTATCATCAATTTCATGCAGCGGGCCTTCGGAAAGATACAGTCCGTTCAAATCCTTCACCAGCACAGCCAGTTCATTGATCTGTGCCATGAATTCCTTGCGGTCGCGGAAAAACTCACTTCCAATGTACAGGAGTTTTTTCCCGGGATGGGCCATGGCATATGCGTATGTTGCCCTCACCGTTGCCTGTTTCTTTTCGGCGCTCTCCGGCGAGCTCAGAAACTGCTGCATGGCAGCACAGGACTTCGTTTCATGGGAAAGCGGAAGTACAAATTTCTCAGAAAACGCATAATACAGCGAAAATGTCAGCTTATCATGATGCCATTTTCTTTCTGGTTCAGGCGTGTTCAGGTAGGCAAGAAGATCTGTTACCCAGCCGGTATTCCATTTGTAATCGAAACCAAGTCCATTTTCACTGATCGGCCGCGTAACTCCGGGAAAAGCCTGTGCCTCTTCGGCAATCATCAGTCTTCCCGGTATGCGCTGATGGATGATTTCATTTAAACGCTTGAGAAATGAAATACCTTCAAGGTTCTCACGTCCGCCGAAACTGTTGGCAAGCCACTCTCCTTCCTCCCTGCATACATCATGGTACACCATTGCAGAGACCCCGTTAATCCGCAGGCCGTCCGCATGGAACTCTTCCAGCCAGTAAAAAGCGCTTGACAGAAGGAAAGACTGCACAGCCGGACTGTTCAGATCAAATAGCATGGCATTCCAGGAACGCATGAATGCCCGTCTGGAATCCGCAGGCTCGTACAGCGCTTCTCCGTCAAATCTGCTCAGCAGACCTTCATCAGCAGTAAAATATGCCGGTACCCAGTCAAGTATAACAGATATCCCTGCCTGATGGAATTCATCGATAAGCGCTTTTACGCTGTCATCATGCCCATAATTCGAAGAAACCGAAAAATATCCGTCCAGAAGATATCCATGGTTTTCCAGGTTTTTATGGACCATGATCGGCATGCATTCAACATGCGTATAGCCCATCTCCCTGACCCAGGAAACCAGTTTTTCTCTTCCCTCGGCATTGTCCAGAACACAGTTCAGATAATCCAGATCTGTGTGAATCATGAACCAGGTTGGCAGATGCAGTTCATAGATGTTCATCGTGTCCGCCGATGCGGAGGCCACAACGCGGTCCATCCATGCCTGATCATGCCACTGATATTTCGATGCCGATCTTAGAATGCTCCGATACGGCTTTTCCAGAGTCATTCCCATGCCGTAGGGATCGGGAACCTCCTTCCGTCTGCCGTCTGACGTGGTGATAACATAAGAATATACTGCTTCGCCATCACACCGAACCGAAGGGACACAAACCTCGTAAATGCCTTTTTCTCCCTTCTGCATGGGGAAATAGCCTTCAGGTTCACAGGCAGAAAGATGCAACTCAACACCGTATGCATGTGGAGCAAAAACCGCAAAATGCCAAGCAGATGGCTTGCCGGGTATTTCATGTGCACCCAAAATTCTGTGCGCGTGGCATTCATCACCCAAATGAAACGCAGTATAAACGTCATCACCAGGTGATTCAAAACTCATACGAACACCTGCCTTCAATAACTGCGAAGGAAACTCTATTTCTTCGCCTATTCACGTTGACTTATTTTATACGAAACGCCTCTGATTCGTCAAGCTCACACCCTCGGCAAAGAGTTGCTTTTTGATCTGTTTTTATTCCAGATTATACATTTGCTCTTTTGACGCATCGCTATCACTCTGCGCCTGCAATCGGACGGAATTCCTCCGCTGACAGAGGAAACAGGGAAAGGTGCATCGAAATTATCCGGCGCAGGGAAATCCACGAAAAAAATGCTGCTGATTTATATAAAAGCCGGAAGAAAAATCATATTCCATTCGTTTTACACTATGCTGACATACTGCGGTTCTGTACATGCAGGCCCTGTCCTGCCCTTTCTTACCTTGCGATGCAGCACAGTTCCGGCCGTATGGAAACAGAATCCGGATCAGTTTTCAGCCTCAGTACCATGAGCATGGTGCTGAAGAGAAAGGAGGAGATGGCGTTTGTGTCTCAGGTGATATGAACGCCGGTTGAATCATATGAATTTCAAGGATTCCCACTCGGCGGATCCAGAGGTATTCAACGACCTCTATAATCGTTATGCAACAGACGTCCTGCGCTTATGCTATTTTTATCTCGGAGACCGTCAGCGGGCCGAGGATGTATGCCAGGATACCTTCATCAAGCTTTTCACCACCAATCCCGATTTGCAGGCAGGCAGTGAAAAAGCCTGGCTGTTCAAAGTGGCTCTCAATCGCTGCAGAGACCTTTGGCGCGGTGCGTGGCTGAAACGGGTGATACTGGGATCTCCCACTTTTGAGCTGATTCCGGCTCCCGATGATTTTTCACGCATGGATGAAGAAGAACGGGTTCTCGGAGCTGTTCATCAGCTTCCCGCCGAATTCAAGGAAACCGTTCTGCTGCATTATTATCAAGGATTCAGCATAAAAGAAATCGCAGCTATGCTCGGCGTTGCGGAAGGCACAATTTCATCCCGCCTGAATCGCGCGCGTAAACGCCTGGAAAAAAGCTTAAAGGAGGATGTGCAATGAAAGACCTTCATACACTGCCTGATTTAACAGAACATGCCCTGGGCGGCCTTCAGGCTGATGAGCAGATGAAGCATCGCATTCTTGAAAAATCCCGGAATCACATTCCGTCCCGTTCTTTCCGTCCTGTAATGGCATACGCCGTCTGCACGGCGCTGGTGATTGCGGTTCTCTGTACAGCGGTTCTCAACCAAACCAGAGAGCCGGAAATGCCCATGATCACTTCTCAGCCTGCAGGAGTTCAGAATGCCTCCTCATCAGGATCATTCCGGCAGTCCGGATCCACCGGGGTGAACGTCGGCGTCCGTCAGGTCTCCTCAGGCATGTCCAGTATCTGGGAGGCGTCAGAAACTGCAGGGATTTTCCCGCTGGTCGGAATACGCGGAGACTATTATCGCCTTCTCACCGCAGAGGCTTCCTCCGGCATAACGCTCGGACAGCCGATCGATACCGTGGAAGAGTTCACTACTGAGCCTTCCCTGTCCGGTCTCGATATTGTAGTCAGCAATTATCTGCCCACTGGAACACAGCTGTACAGTATTCCCAGCATGGGAACCAGCGTAATCGCCTGCAGCCTCGACAATCAGGTCCGTCTCTTCCAGCGGGTCAGCTTCAATGGCTATGGCATCAGGAACAGCGACACTCTGGATTCCACCCTGTGCTGTTCAGGTCATATCGTCAGCATGGAGCTGTCTGACACCGGCATTATTTATGACCGAAACACATGTGAAGACCTGTATCAGACGCTAATAAAAAACAGCATGCTTACATCAAGTGGAAATCTCACACCTCAGGCCAGCCTGATCATCCGACTGGATAATGGTCTGAGTCTGCAGATGAACTGCCGCGGCGACCGTCTCAGTGCATGCGGCGTATGGAGCTGTCCCGAGTTTTTCGAACAATTCCAGCAGCTGCTCAATCCCTGAAACAATCAGAGTCCCTGATTCTTCCGAATCAGGGACTCACTTTTTACTGGAACAATGCTGACCGTACTCTGTTCACACGATTCACAACTTCCGTAAAGGCCTCCGGTGTAAGAGACTGTGCTCCATCACAAAGAGCATGCGGCGGATCATTGTGCACTTCTATCATTAATCCGTCAGCTCCTGCCGCCGCAGCGGCTACCGCCATGGGCGGGACCATCCGGCTGATTCCGGTTGCATGGCTGGGATCCACCACTACGGGAAGATGCGACAGTTCATGCAGAACTGCGACCGCACTGAGATCCAGTGTATTCCGGGTCGCCGTCTCAAATGTTCTGATTCCTCTTTCGCAGAGTATGATCTGCTCATTTCCCCCGGACATGATATACTCAGCACTCATGAGCAGTTCCTGAAGCGTATTGGCCAGGCCGCGCTTAAGAAGAATCGGCTTGTTTATATGCCCAAGCTCTTTCAGGAGTTCAAAATTCTGCATGTTTCGGGCACCCACCTGAATCACATCAATATCTTCGAAAAGATCCAGGTACTTTATATCCATGATCTCCGTAACGACAGGCATCCCGGTCTCTTTTTTGGCTTCCAGCAGAAGCCGGATACCCTCCCCGTGAAGGCCCTGAAAGGCATAAGGAGAAGTTCTCGGCTTGAAAGCTCCGCCTCTCAGAATCCCCGCACCTGCTTTCTGCACAGCTTTCGCGACGCTGATGATCTGTTCCTCACTTTCAACAGAGCACGGACCTGCAATGAACTGAAAAGCCCCGGCGCCGATCTTTGCGCTTCCGCACTGTACTTCAGTATCCATCGGATGAAACTTTCGGTTTGCCTTTTTATAGGGCTCCTGAATTCTCCGCACCGCTTCCACTTCCGAAAGCGAAGAAATCATATCCTGATCCACCTGAGAAGTGTCACCCACCAGTCCCATAATGGTAGAGTGCTCTCCTTCAGACAGATGTGTCTTGAGTCCCATTTCGTGGAAAAACTGGCTCAGCCGCTCAATTTGCTCATGCTCAATTCCCTGTCGAAGAATAATAATCATACATGTCCTCCTGTTTCAAAAACAGCTCTGCCTTGATCAGCAGAGCTGTTTTCTGGATTATAGGTTATCCTGTATCACAGGATCATCTTGCTGTCTCTCCATGGCACAGCCCATGGCTGCACCCATCCCTGCCATCGCGCATCATCATACAGGGAGACTCCGGTTTGTGCAATCTTATTTCCTGCTTTTTTTTGTTTTTTCTCGGTCCTCATCTGTTGCCTGCTGCTGTTCAAGATAGCGAACCAGTTTTCGCTTCACCCGCTGAAGAGCATTATCTATGGATTTCGCATGTGTTCCGGTCTGGGCTGCAATTTCCTGATAACTCTTGCCGTCAAGATAGGCACTCAGAGCTTCCCGTTCCAGATCCGACAGCATGGATTCCAGATGATGATTGATACTGTTAAGATCTTCCTGACTGATCAGGAGCTCTTCCGGATTCGTCGCATGTCCTTCAACAATGACATCCATCAGCGTCCTGTCCGAGTCCTCATCGTAAATCGGTTTATTCAGGGAAACATAGCTGTTCAATGGGATGTGTTTCTGCCGCGTTGCTGTTTTTATGGCAGTAATAATCTGCCGGGTAATGCACAGTTCAGCAAAAGCGCGGAATGATGCCTGGCGATCAGCACGGAAATCCCTTATGGCCTTATACAGTCCGATCATGCCCTCCTGAACAATATCTTCATGATCCGCCCCAATCAGGAAATAGCTTCTGGCTTTAGAGCGCACAAAATTCTTGTACTTATTGAGCAGGTACTCCTCCGCCATCGTATTGCCCTGATGGCACAGGTCTACCACCGCTTCATCTTCCAGCTGGGCAAAATCCGGATGTTCTTCAGGTTCCGTATCCTGGAGTTCCTCCATATTCAGACTGGTTTCCAGCATGCCTGAAGGATACTGCTTCTGTTTGATACGGATTTCCTCCATGGTTGCAAGTTCTTCTTCTGTATATTCCAGAGTCTCATCCGGGTTTTCCTGCGATTCCATGGTTTCAGAATGCCTGTCTGTCCCATTGCCTTCCATGGTTCATCCTCAACTTCTTTTATTTCCGCCGCATTTCTTCCAAAGTCTTCAAAGTCTGCTCCGAAAGTCTCCCTTCCAGAGTGTTTCTCCTGATTCCTGTACCCTGGCGATGATAATTCATACCCTGCTTTCTGCTCTCCTGCAGTTCACGCAGAAGCTCGCGGGAAGTCATTCGAACAGCCCCGGTTGAAAGCACCTGCGACTGCTCCAGCCCATCCGAGGTTGCGACCCGCACATTGCGGTATTTCGGTGTTTCAGCAACCAGACGTTCAATATAACTGTCAGCAGTTTCTCCCCTGTGCGTGTACACGACGGTCAGATCATCATGAGTTTCCACTGTCGTCAGTCTTCTGTCCGACTGCCATCCATCAAAGACCAGAACAATCTCCATCTCGGAGTATCCGCTGTAATCTTCAAGCACATGAATCAGGCGGTCCCTGCTCTCATCTATCGTCCACCCATACTTCGATGCATCATGCCAAGCGCCGATGACATTATAGCCATCCACAATCAGAAGTGGTTTCATTTTCTTCTTGCCTGCAGCACACGGTACATCATGATACCAGCAGCCACGGAAGCATTCAGGCTGTCGATTTTTCCCATCAGAGGAAGTGATACTTTTTCATCACAGTTTTCCTGAACGAGCCTGCTGATGCCCTCCCCTTCAGATCCGACCACCAAAGCAACCGGGCCGCGGAAATTCACAGACTGATAATCCTTGCCGTCCATGGTCAGAGCATAAGTCCAGATACCGATTCCACGCAGCTCCTCCAGTGTGCGGTTCAGATTCGGAACCCTGGCCACTTTCATATGCTCCACAGCCCCGGCACTGGCTTTCACCGCTGCCGGTGTAAGCCCGACGCTTCGACGTTCAGGAACAATCACGCCATGAGCACCGGCACATTCAGCAGTCCGGATCACCGCACCAAGATTATGCGGATCCGTAACGCCGTCCAGCAGAATCAGGAATGGATCTTCGCCTCTTTCTTCGGCAAGCTTCAGCATTTCCTCCACTGTTGAATACTGGTAGGCAGATGCATAGGCAATCATTCCCTGATGATGCGGTGCGATTTCATCCAGACGTTTTTTGTCCACTTCCTGTACAGATACCCTCGCTTCCCGTGCCATCCGGATGATTTCTCTGGCTGATCCGGTCAAATCGCCTGATGCGACCAGAATCTTTTCCAGATCACGGCCGCTCTTCAGAGCCTCACGAATCGGATTCCGCCCGGCCAGAATATTGTCCGCAGGGAGATTTTCCTCGTGTTTCGGCGCCGGATTGACCTGTTCAAAATCACGGTAGCTCTGCTCGTGATTGGTACGGAAGGAACGGTCCTCCGGTCCAGGAAGCTGTCTCCTGCTCTCTGCAGGACGATATTCCTGTTTCGGCTGTCTGGAGCGATAAGAGCCTTTCTCCGATGGACGGAAAGATTTTCCGCTGCTTCTCCGTCCGTCCTTGCTTCCTTTCGCCTCTCCGCTTCCCGCACTCTCCGTTTTTCTGGCATATTTGCCACGATAGCGGGAGCCTTCTTCTTCCCAATTGCCGTCATTATGCCTTTTCGGGGGTCTGTTCCCGGGAACATTCTGATAATACGCCATGATTCTTTCCTCCAGTCATTCAAGGGGTCTCAGTCGGTTTTTGCAGTGAACTCAGCATCTTCTGACGTTCTTTGCGAATCTGATCAGCTTTGCCGCAGGTCTTTGCGCGCTCCGGGCATCCGCCTCGAAGGCATCCAGGTCCTGCATCTGCAAACAGCGCCGGAGCTACCTGCATGACTTCCGCATGCATCTTTGTGGCAAGACTGCGGATTTCCCACTGGGCACGGTTGCACATTCTCAGACTGAAAAAATGTCTGAGTTCCCGCGCATTCATAGTTACCAGAAAGCGTGTCTCGCAGGCGCCCGGAAGAACAAACCGGGCATCCTCATTCGCTCCTTCTCCAATATTGCCAAGCTTTTCCTGCCATTCACGGTACCATTCAGCCATGGTGTCCATCTGACTGCAGTATTTTTCCACAGCCTCATCACCGAGAGCCCGGATTTTCGGCGGAATGACATACCCAAATCCTGCCCCGTACGAAACATATCTCTGGGACTGTACAGAAAAGCTTGCGAGCCTGTGCCTTGTAATCTGCGCAAGAAGCACCCGGCTCACACCCTCTACCGCGAAGGTAAAACTGGTATGTTCCAGTACAGAATCATGGCCCATTTCCATGATTCTGTTGACGAATGCTGTCTGATCCTTTGCTTCCACCTTCGCCTGCAGATCTGCAAGATGGGCCCCGGAATAACAGAGTTTTGCTCCCAGTGCCACCATTTCTTCAGGAGACAGCGTATGCCGGATCAGTTGAACTTTCTGCACAACCTCACTCATGAGTTTCCTCCATGTGACAATAGTCAAACAAATACTGAAGTCTGTCCTGCTGGCCGGTAAGGTAAAGATACCCCATTAATGCTTCCAGCCCCGTAGCAGCCTGATAGTCCGATGCCTGCTGGTTCTTGGGCACGGGATGCTTGGAATGCGCATTTCTCCCGCGCAGAACAATTTCATGTTCCTCTGCAGTCAGCACCTCTTCACAGCGTACCAGGCACGCCGCCTGAGCCGCTGCATTCACCTGTGCCACTGCTTCCGCATGCATATGACGAAGATTGTGTCCCAGGTACATCAGCTTGGTTCTCACAAGCATGTCCCACACAGTGTCTCCGATATATGCCAGTCTCAACGGATTCATCTGCCGTGCCTCTGCGGTCTCCAAAGGTCCTTTAATCAAAAATGACACACCGATGCCTCCCCGTCAAGATGACAGAATTGTACCATAAACTGGCCTGAGGGGAAAGCTTGCGGAATAGAATGCCAGACGGAGCTTCCTTTCTGTCATGTCACTGGCACCCAGCTTCGAGTCCATGCTTCCTCCTGGGAAAGCGCGCCTTTCCCTCATCGTTTCAGATATGGTCATGCATCTGAAACACAAAAAAATCCTAATCTGTCAGATTAGGATCATGTACACCATTAGGGACTCGAACCCTAGACACCCTGATTAAGAGTCAGGTGCTCTACCAACTGAGCTAATGGTGCATACGGTCTGCAGCGGCCGAACAGGTGTTATTATACAGCAATAAAACCATTTGTCAAGCCGTATTCTATTTTTTATTTATCAAGCTTCACTTCGCACTTTATTCAGTATAATTGTATTGTTGTTTGATGAATTATGTGTCATATAAAAGGTTTTTCAGCGATGTATCACTATTTTTCTTTGGAGATCATTTCCTGTTGCTTTCATCCTCATGTGCCTGCCGCCGGAGATCCTTCCAGTTTCCAATGCCCGGGCCCGGCACCTGATTTCCTCTATAATAAAAGGACACATGAATCATCCCTTCTGCACCACCGATCCCATGTCATGGTCAGCCGATGCAGAAAAAACAGTTTTGACATTTACATTTTCGAGTCATTCTATATAATCCTTGCGAGGGAGGATGTATCATGCTGAAACGATTTATTGCCTACTATAAACCTCACAAGAAGATGCTGGCTTTGGATATGCTGGCTTCGTTCCTGATTTCTCTGATTGGTATGATTTACCCAATCGTAACCAACAGAATGCTGAACGAATACATTCCCGAAAAAATGTACACCACCATTGTCATTGCCGGGATCATTGTTCTTGCTCTATACGTTCTTCGGATGCTGCTGCGATTTTTTGTCCAGTATTACGGGCACCTGATCGGTGTGAAAATGCAGAGCAGAATGCGCCAGGATCTATTTGCGCATCTGGAAAAACTGCCTTTCAGTTTTTACGATGATCACGAGACCGGCAGAATCATGACACGGATTACCAGCGATCTGTTTGAAGTCTGCGAACTTGCACATCATGGGCCTGAAAACCTTCTGATCAGTTCCGTCATGATCATTCTGTCGTTCAGCTATCTGTGCAGCATTGATCCCATTCTGACATTGATTGTTTTCTCCTGCGTTCCGATTCTGATTGCTGTCACCATGCACTACCGCAAGGAAATGCGGAAAGCTTTCGATGACCGAAGAAAGAGCAACGCCACCATCAATGCGGCAGTGGAAAGCAGTGTAACAGGCATCCGGGTTACCAAAGCATATACAAACTCTGAACGTGAAATTGAAAAGTTCGAGCGTGGAGATCAAGAATTTGTCAATGCATCCAGGGCAGCCTATCACGCCATGGCCAAGTTTTCCTCTTCGACTGCCTTCGTCACTGATGTTTTCAATGTCATTATCCTGATCGCCGGCGGCCTGTTCCTCTATTCCGGAAGAATTACATTCGGCGATTATTCCACTTTTATTGTTTCCGTAAATCTTTTCATCAATCCCGTAAACACCTTGATCAACTTCATGGAACAGTACCAGAACGGCGTCAGCGGATTCAGACGTTTCATGGAAATTATGGATGAAAAGCCTGAAACAGACACTCCTGAGGCAAAGGAACTGAAAAATGTTCAGGGAAATATCGAGTTCCGCCATGTCAGTTACTCCTATAATGACTCTCAGCCGGTACTGAAAGATGTATCCCTGAAAATACAAAAAGGCTGCAAGCTGGCCCTGGTTGGTCCTTCAGGCGGCGGAAAAACAACGCTTTGCCATCTTCTCCCGAATTTTTATAAGCTGGGAGAAGGAGACGGCGCCATTCTGATCGACGGTACAGATATCCGCAGTCTGACACTCGACTCCGTACGACGCAATATCGGAATTGTACAGCAGGATGTCTTCCTGTTTGTGGGCTCAATACGGGATAATATTCTGTACGGCCGTCCTGACGCCACCTTTGAAGAAGTTCAGGAGGCCGCAAAACGTGCCAATATCCACGATTATATCATGTCATTGGAAAACGGATACGATACAGAAATCGGTGAACGCGGCGTCAAGCTTTCGGGCGGACAGAAGCAGAGGCTCAGCATCGCACGGGTATTTTTGAAAGATCCTGCCATTCTGATTCTTGATGAAGCCACGAGCGCCTTGGACAATACAACTGAAGTATTGATCCAGCAGGCTTTGGATGAGCTGTGCAAAGGCCGTACAACATTGGTGGTCGCACACAGACTATCCACAATCCGGAACGCCGATGAGATCGCAGTGGTCATCAACGGCCAGATAACCGAACAGGGAACACATGAAGAGCTGATCGCCAAAAACGGAACTTACAAGAAGCTTTATTCCCTTCAGTTCCGGGAAAATGACCTTATTGCCTGATAAAAAAATCTGGAGAAGCAGCACGCTTTCTCCAGATTTTTTTCTGAGACCGGGAAGAGACACCATGTCCGGGATAAGCGCTGGTCACACGGACTTCATGTCCGTAGAAGCTGCAGCAGAACATTCAACAAGTAAAAGGTTTCGTTGACTGTATTTCTCCAGCATGTATTCAGCCAAGCCGATTCTGTATTTTGTCCAGTTCACCATCATGCACGCAATCTCTGAATCAATATGAAATGCCTCCAGATGCAGTATCTGGAGGCATTTCATATTGCGTACACCATTAGGGACTCGAACCCTAGACACCCTGATTAAGAGTCAGGTGCTCTACCAACTGAGCTAATGGTGCTCAACATGTTCATTGCGAACACGAAGTATTATACTCTTTTCCCGGCAGGTGTCAATACCTTTTTTTCTTCACTCAAAATCCAAATCAGCCAGTTCAAAGAAAAAAGCTGCCCGAAGGCAGCTGGTCGCTAAAATTATGCCTGCTCAGGAGCACCAACAGGGCACACAGAAGCGCAAGCGCCGCACTCGATGCAGGTATCAGCATCGATCACATACTTGCCGTCGCCTTCGGAAATAGCGTTTACGGGGCAGCCATCAGCGCAGGTGCCGCATGCGATGCAGGTATCATTAATTACATAAGCCATAGTTATTCCCTCCATCCATTCATAAGTCATATCAGTTCACAGCTGATAAAGAAATTATAACATCTCATGATCAAAAATCAAGAACATTTTACATTTGGTTGTGACTTGCCGCTTCCATTGCCTTTTCCAGAGCTTCTTTCCAGCTCGAGGCAGCGCTCCTGGGCGTATCCGTTTCCACTTTCTTTTCCTGAGACAGGCTTGTGGAATCCGGCACTTCATTTTGCATAGAGCAGTCCTGCACAGTCTTCTCATCTGCAGATTGAGTACCGGCTTTTTCCTTCGCTCTGCGCGGTCTTTTTTCTCTGTTTCTTCTTGATTCTGTTTCTGTGTCACCGGAGAAGACAGTGGTATCGTCCTCCTCATTCCTGCCCTCTTCCATCAGCTCTTCCGAAGCAGATTCTTCCAGCTCCACATTTCCTTCTTCCGAAACATCCGGCAGTTCATTTCCCTCATCTGCATGTGTCCCTTCGGAACTGGCTGCCGCGCTTTCCGGAAACAGCTCATCCAGGGTATATTCCCGCACTTCACCTGATTCACCGTGCTGCATTCTCACGCTGACACTTTCACGGAGAATATTCTGCGCGGTAATAACCCCCACTCCATCAGGCGTCTGGATTTCCCTGCCCACCTTGGGCATTCTGCGATGAATAGCTTCGTACTGATCTTCTTCATACTTGAGACAGCACATCAGTCTCCCGCAGACACCGCTGATTTTAGTAGGATTCAAAGACAGCTTCTGTTCTTTTGCCATCTTGATGGATACAGGCTGGAAATCATTCAAAAATGCGTCACAGCAGATATGCCGCCCACACGGTCCGAGTCCACCGAGCATTCTGGCCTCATCACGCACGCCGATCTGCCTGAGCTCAATTCTGGTCCGATAAACAGATGCAAGATCTTTCACGAGCGCCCGGAAGTCCACTCTACCGTTTGCTGTGAAGTAGAACAGCATCTTATTATTGTCAAACGGCACTTCTACACGCACCAGTTTCATATCCAGATGATGCTCAGCGATTTTGTCCTGACATACAGAATATGCCTCTCCAGCCAGCTTCTTGTTCTCCTGAAGATGTTCCAGATCCTTTTCCGTAGCGATTCTGATAATAGGTTTCAGCGGTGCTTTCAGAAAAGTTTCATCCATTTCAGCGGCAGCCATCACCACTTCTGCCAGATCCGTTCCTTTTACCGTATCCACCAGAACATAGCTGCCATTTGCAGGCTGTTCGTCCCCTGGATCAAAGAAGAAGAGTTTTCCGCCTTCATAGAATCTAGTACCAATTACCTTGACCATTTTTGTTTAACCTCCGAAAAAGTAAGAAGCAGCTGTTCCAGTACAGCCTGCCAGTTCACCTGGCTGGCCAGCATCTTTCGGGCTTTATCAACAGCATCATTGAGTTCCAGAAAATCATCAGGCTGTCCAACAGCCGCCATGCGGCGAAAAGGTTCCGGAAATTCATTCACCAGGTCTGCTTCAGTCTGATGATACCGAAAGTGCAGTAACGTATGGAGTAGCATTTCTAGCTCATCCAGAAGTTTATTACCCTCCTGCTTGCTGTCTTTCCATTTCTCCGCACTGATCCAGGCACTGCTTCTCCCTGCAGCCCCAAAAAACGCGTCCATGATTTCACGTCTTCGTTCCCAGAAACTGTCATCTTCTGCATATTCAATGGCTTTTCCTATGGATCCCTCTGCCAACTCCACAGCCTGCTGGATTCGTAAATAGGAAACGCCCCGCTCTTTCAGTATGCGCTCCACTGTTCCGGCACGCCATGGATGAAGCGCCACTTTCCTGCATCGTGAAAATATGGTAGGAAGCAGAGCCCCTGGAGATTCTGTCAGCAAAAAGAAAACCACACCCGCCGGCGGTTCCTCCAGGGTTTTCAGAAGGGCGTTCTGGGCACCATCATTCATTTTATCCGCCTGCTCTATGATGACAATCCGGAAAGCACCTTCCATGGCCTGTAAGGATACCATGCGGACCACTTCACGAATGGTGGCAACATTGATGATACCTTTTGCGACATCCCGTTCCACATTCGAATTGACATCATAGCCGGGCCTCACATAGGCAATATCCGGATGCAGATGTTCTTCGACTTCCCTGCATGCACGGCATCTGCCGCATGGCTTCTTTTCATTCTGGCAGAGCAGTGTCTGGGCTGCCAGCCGGGCCAAAGTACGCTTTCCGACGCCGCCCATACCTGTAATCAGATAAGCGTGCACCATTGTCTGGGCACGCAAATCTGAAATCATCTGAACGCAGGCAATTCCCTGCTCTTCAAAAGAGGAAAGAACAGACATGCTGTTCTCTCCCTGCACTGTATCGCGATCCAATGACAATTCCTTTCCAGAAGCCCTGGTCACAGTTTGACAAACTGATCCACAGACAGAACAAAGATGGTGGCACCACCGACTGTCACCTCAATTGGATAAGGTGTAAAGGTGCCGGAAACCCCGCCGCTTAGTGGTGACGGAGAAGCGGCCATCTGTTTTCTGGATTTGCAGACCTTTTCAATAATCTTCATCGCCTGATCAAATGTATCATCTGCCACGCCCACAAGAAGAGTAGTATTGCCTGCGCGCAGAAAGCCACCGGTTGTCGCGAGCTTGGTTGCACCGAACCCCGCATCCATCAGCTGACTGATCAACCTGGTGGAATCCTCATCCTGCACAATCGCCACAATCAGTTTCATCAAAAATCACCTCATACTAAGAAAATGATATATAAAGCAGACACATCTGTCTGGCCCATTGCATAACGGCAGGCATTGCAATAATAATCCGGCAAAAAGTCCATGTAAAGTGCACTTTGCCTGACTCATTATAACAGATTGAACGTTATGCCGCAACAAGCTTTACATGTAGAGCTCCTCAAAGTATAATGCAGCCACTCTGATTCATGAGAGGTGCTGTGTTGTGGATTTTCTTCACCTGAACTGCTTCGCCACCGCTGCCTTTTCCACTGAAGGTCTTGTCGCCGGAGAACTTCGCCGTCTTGGCATGCAGAATGTGCATGCTGTTCTCGGTGGTGTCTCCTTTACGTCAGACCTTGCCGGTGCCTTTCTCTGCTGCCTGAGGCTGCGCTTTGCTGATCGCGTCATGCTCGAACTGGCTCTTCAGGATGTTCTTACTTTTGAAGACTGGTTCCAGCTTGTCCGCTCGGTCGAATGGGAGCAGCTTCTGCCCCCGGATGCAAAGATCAACGTCAACGGCAAGTGTGCCCGTTCCCAGCTGATGAGCATCTCCGACTGCCAGTCCGTCTGCAAGAAAGCCATCATCGAGCGCCTCAGGAAAGCAAGGGGCCAGAAAGTATTTCCGGAAACCGGTTTCCCCTATTCCATTCATTTTTCCATTCATGAAAATCATGCCCGCCTGTGTCTTGACCTCTGTGGTGAGGGGCTGAGCCGCCGCGGCTACCGCACCTGGAACGGAGAAGCACCACTTCGCGAAACACTTGCCGCCGTCATGGTGGAAGTTTCCCCGTGGCGTCCGGGCATGCCATTATATGATCCATGCTGCGGCACCGGAACCCTGCTTATTGAAGCTGCTTTCCGGGAGGGACACAGAGCCCCCGGCATGCTTCGTTCCTTTGCATGTGAAAACTATGCCTTCACTGATCAGAACCAGCTGAAGCAGATACGCGAACAGGTTAAGAGCGAATTTGAAATTGACCGCATTCAGAACATTGCCGGCTCAGACATTGATGACAATGCCCTCGTCCTTGCACGCAGGCATATTCATCAGGCCGGACTGGATGGACATATCCAGGTTCACCGGCAGGATCTCGCTTCATTGACCATGGATCTGACCAACGGTGTTTTTCTGTGCAATCCGCCGTACGGAGAGCGAATGGGCGACCAGAAAAGCTGTCGTCGTCTATACGCAGCCATGGGAAAACTGTTCCGCCGCAATCCCACCTGGAGCATGACCGTGATCGCAACCGATCCTGCTTTCGAAGAATTCTTCGGCATGAAAGCCGACAAACGACGCAGGGTCTACAACGGCCGGCTGGAATGTCAGATACTGACATTCTTTGCAAAATAACCCCCCGGCCGGCACTGATCAGCAAAAAAACACGGCAGCTGTCATTCCTCACAAGAAAGCAGCTGCCGTGTTTTTTATTTCTCAAACCACATGCTCTTTTGAATGTTCACGGTTCCATCCTTCGTAAACTGTTCATATGCATTTTCACCCGTGCTTACCGCTATCTGATCTGCATTCCACTGCATCACCTGCGGTTCCACGCATACCCCTGCATAATGATGGCCCTGGAAGAGAAAGGACAGTGTAAACACAATCGTATCGTTCTCTGCATCGCCCATAAGGCAGCCCGGATTCAGAATAACCGGAACGCCATTTACCTTCTGGATTCCTCCTGCTGCACCTCTGCCGCAGCAGATCACCAGGCTTGAACCGGCTTCCACTGCCGCCTCCGCCATTTCTTCCCTTACT
Source organism: uncultured Clostridia bacterium (assembly GCA_946534895.1). Lineage (GTDB taxonomy): Bacteria > Bacillota > Clostridia > Christensenellales > Aristaeellaceae > UBA2943. The sequence continues at coordinate 13,531 of CAMNDE010000012.1, read as the reverse complement.
GCCGGAGTTTCACAGTAAAGCAGACAGACTGCCACATCGCAGTTCTTTTCGGAGACCTCTCTGATCCGCTCCATCAACATATTCTGATTCTGAAGGAATTCTTCCTCCCGCAGTCCGGTAAAGCCAACCCTGAACGCCGTGCCAGCAGCGAACAGGTTTCCATCACCGATCATGCCGATCCCGTTCTGCCTGAGACTGCTTCTGGTCTGAAAACGTCCTTCACCCTGATAATCGGCATAGTGCTCTGTTGTAAGACTGACTGCTTCAACAGATATCTCCTTCAGCGTTTTCAGTACATAGGAACGGCATACCGACCCTTTCGATGCATTCATCGTAAGCGGAGTATCTGACACCACGGTATCCAGCAGCACAACCGTCGCATCATCATCTGAAAAGAATGGTTTCAGCATTTCCAGCCGCGCTGCATCCTTTTCGTCGGCAAATGCTGCCGCGCCGGCGAGTGTCACCCTCACCTGATAATCATGTTCCACCGGAACCGACGGAACTTCTTCTAGCGAACCCTGTGTTGCCGCCTGCTCACGGATCGCACCGGATGTGGATGACAGCGTTTCTTCTGCTCCGCCCAGTATTTCCAGCCTGCAGTTGGCAGGGATATGTGTCCACAGCCAGTATGCATTGATCGTCCCGTCTTGCGAATCCGGAATCAAAATATCCCCGCTGTTGCCGGTCCTGCCTTCCCTGTCCCGGAGCTCTGAGTAGTTCCTGATCTTCTCCTTTTTTTTATAGCCCTCGCGCCTGATGCTGCTCTTTCCGGAATACCGGAGGATGCAGTCGAGCAGGTATCCATTGGACTTCGAACTTCCAGCATGCAGACCGGTCAGATAGGAGCCCGCAGGCACACGTCCGTCAGCTGTCTGGTCAAAGGAAACCGGCATGCTGCCCAGAATCTTTCCTTCCCGGAAAACCGTCAGCGTCTGTCGGGACGCATCCACCACGAGGGCATATTCCTGACAAGGCTGAACAATTTTGAGACGGCTCAGCGGAATGTATCCTTCTGTTCTTTCCTCCTGATTCTGACCGTCCACTCTCACCCTGGCCCATTTTCCTTCTGTTCCCAGTATTTCTATCAGCTCTGTCTGACCGTAAACGCGTCCCACTGTCCTGCTTGATGATTTGGGTTCAGCCCGGACAGGCTGCTGTTTTGCTGCTGCAATATCGGCCACCACAACGGGTCGGATCAGATCATTCCAGAGGTTTTCCAGATCATCCGTTTTTTCCACAGCCGCTTCATCGGTGACAGGGAGCTCCTCATCAGCGCGCTCATGCAGCAGGCGGATATCCGTTTGCGCGCCTCCTGTTTCGTCTCCTTCCGGAAAAATCCTGATATGATAGACACCTTCCGGAAGCGTGCTTTTCCCTTTTCTGCCATTCCATGAAACACTTCCGGTGGCAGGCGTTCCTGCCAGTTTCGCTTTTTTCGTTACAACCAGTTCCCCGTCCGGACTGTACACATCCATCTGCACTCTGCCAGGCCGCACCAGCGCGGTTTCACAGCTCCATTCTTCCCCGGCATACAGTTCATCTGAAACGGGAAGAGCATACAGTACATGCTGGTTAGCTTTTCCGGCAGTACCGCTTCCCGAAACAGCATAGGACGTTCCGGATTTCCCGGTCACAGTGCCCTCCAGATGCACCGGTCCCTGGTCCAGAACCTCTTCCCAGTCCCCCAGTCCATCCCAAAGCAGGGTATTGTACCCCTCATCCACAGAAAAAGCCAGCTTCCGGACCTTTCTTTCACCTTGAGACAGCTGGAACTCTGCTTCACCGCGCTCCGGTGACACAAGCACGATTGCATTGTCTCCAAACCCGATGATGTCCCCCTGGAAGACTGCTGTCATCCTATCTTCGCCTTTTGCCTGAAACAGGAAAAGGCAGAAAAGCTGAAAAAGCAGACATGCAACAGCTTTGTTCTTCATCGCGGTTCCCCCTTTATTCCACAGAATCATATGATTTCCAGGGGACCGTGTCAATGCATGCCCGGCCCATGTTGATCCGCAAAACCTGTGCTCATGGTACTTGTGTTATCCGGTCAAAACCTCGCAGTAATTATCCATGTTTTTCTTCCTTGACATTTTCTGGAACCCTGCTATAATTATCGACGTTGCTTTGCGGCTGTGGCGGAATCGGCATACGCGCACGTTTGAGGGGCGTGTCCTGCAAGGGGTTCGGGTTCAAGTCCCGTCGGCCGCACACAAAAACCAGTCTGAACGAATTGTTCAGACTGGTTTTTTTCATGCTTACGAATTGCCGGAGAATGCAGAATACCCTCTTCTGTACTCTCTTCCCTCGGAATCACAATACGGCGTCCATTCGCATGGATCGTCCTCACCGTGCTTTTCAATCACTTCCATATTCAGCGGAAGTGTATAGGGAAGCTTGCCTTCCGGTTTTCTTCTGCCGGTGATCATATCAAACAATACTTCCATCTCAATCCCGAAATGAACCAGAATCACGTCTGCCAGCGGTTCCACCTCGGACATGACTGCCGGGTTATGCATATGCATCACGGCAAATACCGGTTTTCTGCCCATGCGTTTCCGGGTATCCTCAAGCTGATCCAGATCGTTTTCATTGTAGCAGGTATTGCGTTTTCCCCTGTAGCTGCGGTCGCATCCGCCTTCTCTTGCATCTCCGTATCCGATGCTGTGGTCTCTCGCGGACTCCGCTGTATAGGGACGATACTGAAGCGTCAGAGGAACATATCCATTTCCTCCCGCTTCCCGGTCCTTTGGATCATACGGATCTGACAGGGGGCTTTCCATAAACACCAGTGCAATATCCGCCTGCTCGGGATCACTGACACGCTCCATGCCTTCCGGCAGATCACAGTACTCAAGAGGATCCACGGTTTTCTCCGGTTCCATCGTACGGATGAACGATTTATGCGCAGAGATGGTCCTCAATGGAACATACACTTTCAGAGGAAACCTGCCACTTTCCACTGTACATTTTCCCTTCAAAAGAACCACTGACCGGGCCTGGGCCGCTCTTCCCATGTCCACAAACGGCTTTGCACCGACAATGTTCCGGCTCTCATCCGGGTCAAGATAGGGCTGATCAAACAGCCCCACTCGGAACATGTTTCTCAGCAGACGGACAGCCGAGCGCTCCATGCGCCTGCGCATCCACATTTTTCCGAAAAGACGGTCTCCGATTTCCCACGCCTGCAGGATCGGCTGCGCCCGGTCGTTGCCTCCGAACTGATCCACACCGTTGAGAATAATGCGAAGATGGCGCTCTGCTTCCGACAGATGGGCCGTGCCGTAGCATCTGCTTCCAAAGGAATCCATGGTTTCCGCCGGATCCCCCGTGATGCCCCAGTCCGTGCAGACCACACCGTCAAAACCGTACTTTTCCCTGAGGAGATCATGGATGATATAGCGTGAATAGGCATTGCCGACTTTCTCATTTTCCGCTGTCCATGAGACAGTATAGTAAGGCATGACCGATGCCGCAGTCCCGGTTGGGCCATCCAGATGAAACGCGCCTTCCGTAAACGGTCTGAGATGCGTTTCAAACTTTCCTGCGGGATACACCGCAAAACATCCATAAGGATAGTGCGCATCCCGCCCTCCTTCTCCGCTTCCTCCGCCCGGCCAATGCTTGACCATGGTCAGAACGCTTTCTCTTCCCCAGCCATCGTCTGCATCCCGGGTGGTCTGCATGCCATCGCAATAGGCTTTCACAAATTCAATTACCTGTTCAGGCTGGCTGCCAAGCGTATCTTCCATACGCATCCATCTTGGCTCAGTGCTCAGATCAATCTGTGGTCCCAGGGCTGTTGTAATGCCCAGTGCCCTGTATTCCAGGGCAGCCGTATGGGCAAACTGCCTGACAAGCTCCGGATCTCCGGCTGCCACCATGCCGATCCCTTCCGGCCATTTGGAAACATCCTTTCCTGTCTGCTTGAATTCAGCTCTTCCTCCGGATGCTCCGTGTCTCGGATCGGTGGAAATATTGACCGGAATACAGAGTTCCTGTTCTTCGCAGAGTGCCTGGAGACGGTTGCTCCATTTTGCAGAGGTTTCTGCGTCCTGCACCGACATCTGAAGAATATGCCGGATCCTGTCATGCTCAATCATGCACTTCTGCTCATCCGTGAGGGCATCCGGCGCATGAACATCCGGATCATAGGCTCCTCCGTCGTAATGCCCCATAAAGCCATCCCGTCCGACAAACGGAACAATCTGGTGCGAAGAATACAGCATGAGTCCCGCGATGTCTTCCCGGGAAAGGCGCGCAGCAAGGTCTTCCGCCCGTTCCAGGTCACTCCGTCTCCAGTCTTCAAACGGCAGAAGACCACTGGTCTGCGACAATTTCCGGAACACAAGACCGTCCTCAATCTTCACGTGTTCCTTTCTGCTCACGCCGATATCCGGTCCGCCGCCCCCGTTGGAATAGAGATAATATCCATTCATCACTCTTGCCTGCATGCCTTCACCTTTCCTTCCCAGTATATTGAATGTTCAAAAAGCAGGTCCCCGTTCCCGGAGACCTGCATGGAGAATCAGCCGACAGTGGAAAGATCCCACGGTTCATGAATTTTCGGGACATCCGAAATCAGCCGCTTGGTATATGGCGCTTTCGGATTCAGAATGACATCTTCCGCGCGTCCGCTTTCCACGAACTTTCCGTGCTCCATAATATAGACTGCATCAGAAATATAATAGGCCAGACCGATATCATGCGTAATGAAGATAACCGTCATGCCAGTTTCATTTCTGAGGTTCAGAAGCATATCAAGAATGGTCGCTCTTGAACAGGCATCGATCATGGACGTCGGTTCATCAGCCAGAAGAATATCCGGCTTCAGAAGGAAAATGCGTGCAATCATCAGTCGCTGCATCTGACCGCCTGAAAGCTCGAAAGGATACTTGTTGGTAAGCTCTGCAAACTTCAGATTCACAAAGCTGCAGGCCTCCGTCATCATGGCGTACTTCTCGTCCTTGGACAGATTCTTGCCGCCCCGCATGTTGATGCAGTCGAGCAGCACGGAATCGATCTTATGGAAAACATTATAGGAAGAGAACGGATCCTGGAAAATTGCCTGGATTCCCTTCCAGTACGCCCGCTTCTTGGCTCCGTTTGAAATATCCCGGGGTTCTCCCTTGAAGAAGATTTCTCCTTCGGTGGGCTCAAGCAGACCAAGCAGCATCTTGGAAAGCGTGGTTTTTCCGCTTCCGGATTCACCCACAATGGAGATCAGCTCGCCCTTGTGAAAGTCAAAATCCACATGATCCACAGCCACAGTGGTTTTCTTTCCCGTATGGAACACACGGGTGACGCCCCGGCCGCTCAGGCACAGCGGTTCCTTGGAAAAATCCTTGTTCCGGTCTGCACCAAAGGTAACGCTCTCGCGCTTATCTTCCTGCACGGTCTTTTTTTCCTCAGTCTTCACTGGCGTACACCTCCCTCAATTCCTGTTCCGAGAAGGAACAGCGATAGCTGCGGCCACCGCCAATATCCATCAGAGCCTGCTGGTTTACCTTGCAGGCAGGTGTCGCATAACGGCACCGTTCCGCAAAGCGGCATCCTACAGGAGGATGCTTCAGATTGGGAGGCGTTCCGGGAATGGCGGTAAGCTTCACATTTCTGGTCCCTTCTTCAGGAACCAGAATGGACCGCATCAGTCCGCGGGAATAAGGATGAATGGGATCAAAGACCATTTCCTTGGCAGAACCGCGTTCCACAATCTGTCCGGCATACATGACCATGATATCATCCGTAACATTATACAGAAGCGGAAGCTCATGCGTAATGAAGATCATGCTCTTGACAAGACCCTTCGCCAGCATGTCCTTCATCATCTTAATCACCATTTTCTGGCTGGTTACGTCAAGAGCCGAGGAAGGTTCATCCGCAATCAGCACTTTGGGATTAAGAATCGTGGACACGGCAATCACCACGCGCTGGCGCATGCCGCCTGACAGTTCGACGCTGTGCTTGTCCAGCGCATCCACAGGAAGTCCCAGCAGGGCAAAGCGCTGCTCGGCCATTTCCCGGATCTGCTTTTTATCCATGGGAAGTTCGTGTGCCCGGATAACATCCTCGATAAACTTGCCGACTTTCCGTGTCGGATTCAGCGCGTTCATGGCTGCCTGAGGAATATAGGCCACATCCGTGCCAAGAACTGTTTTGCGCACCACGTCCGGGTCAAGCCCGGTGATATCCTTGCCGTCCACCACAATGGTTCCACTGGAATAATGAAGCGGAGCAAAATAATATCCCATCAGGCTCAGAGCCAGCGTGGATTTTCCGCATCCGGATTCACCGGCAATACCAAGACTCTTGCCTTCTTCCAGATTCAGGGAAACGTGATCGACGGAGTAAACGTCTTCACCCTGACGGGTGATGTATTTGGTGGTCAGCTGATTGACCTCAAGAATGTTTTTTGCCATCTTTCACACCTCCTCAATCACGCAGGGTCGGGTTGAACACCTGGTCGAGGCCGGTATTCATCAGGTTCAGAGAGAAACTGGTCAGTGCGATCACCAGAATAACCGGGAAATATGCCCACCACGCGTTGCTGGAGGTATAAGCGCCGAACAGTTTTGCCCAGTTCATCATAAGACCCAGCGTGGGAACATCCGTCGTCTTCGGTCCCAGACCAAGCAGACTCAGCTGGGCTTCAGCAAGAATGCCGCTAGATACCTGCAGAATAAACGCCATCACCACATAGCTCATGATATAGGGCAGAATATCGGTCACAATGATCCGGAACAGACTGTGGCCGGAAAGCTTGGACAGGTTCACATGGTCACGGTTGCGCAGGGAAATGACCTGGGACCTCACAGAACGTGCGGTCCAGACCCAGCTCGTCACACCAATGACGATGGCACAGGTCGTGACGCCGCGTGATTCCTGGCCGACCGAATAGTAGATCAGGATCAGAAGAACAAATCCAGGGATGACAGTGAAAATGTTGGCGATAAACATCAGAATATCGTCCACAATACCGCCCATGTAACCTGCAAGAAGTCCGACAAGCAGCCCGAGCAGGGTTGCGATGGTGCCTGCAATCAGACCGATAATCAGGGAAATGCCGGTGGCTCTGACAAGTTCGGTCAGCGTATCACGTCCAAAGTTGTCTGTGCCAAGAGGCAGGGTGATGGTATTGGCGACTTCATCCACCTTGATGTAATCCGTATCTGCCACTGAAGCAGATGCAGCTGCATCGCCCTCGCCTTTGGTCACTGTCATAGCCGGCAGGGTATCCGCACCGATACTGCGGTCCAGACGCTTCAGTGCGTTTCTCTGAGCCTGCGTGGAAAAACCGGGATATTTGGAAGCGCGTACATCCGCTTCGTCATAGTTTTCCTTCCACAGAGCAATCAGATTGGTCAGCTGATCATCCGAAGTATCTACTCCGCCCAGATCAACACCCTTTGCTGTCAGGAAATCGATCATCGTCTGGCGGCTGGCAGCAGGAACCGTATTCTCAAGACGGTTCGCGGCCGCTTCCGGCAGTTCCACACGGTAGGTCGATGCGTTGTTCGCATCATACACGGATACATAGGTACCCGGAGCAAGGAATCCCTTGCCAAGTCCCACCAGGGGATCCCTGGTGATAAAATAGGGATAGATCAGAACTGTCAGCAGCATTACCATGAAAATAATGAAGCCGACAAGGAATCGAGGAGAGTGGAATACGTTTTTCAATGTGCTTTTCATATCTTCTCCCCCTCCTTAATCAAACTGAGCTGCCTTGACGCGCGGATCAATGAATGCATAGATGATATCCAGCGCAAAGGAAGCAATCAGCACCATCAAAGTGATAATCAGAGTACAGGCGGAAATCACGGGATAGTCTGACTGGGTAATGGCACTGTACATGGACATGCCCAGTCCGGGGTAACTGAAAATTGTCTCAGCTACCAGAGCGCCGCCCACCATGGAACCGATGCTCATGGCAAGTCCGGTCACCTGAGGCAGCATGGCATTGCGGAATACATAACGTACAATCCGCTTGTCCTTGATACCCAGGAAACGGGAATACTTCACATAATCAGCATTCAGTTCATAGATGGACATGGAACGCATACCCACCGCCTGGCCGCCGATGGAAATCAGCACAATGGACCAGAAGGGCAGCTGATAATGCGAGATAACCGAGGATATGAATTTCCAGTTAAAGGCAGGAATCATGCCTGGATCATACGCACCATTCACAGGGGCCCATCCAAGACCGACTGCAAAAATAACAAGAAGAATCACAGCCGCGCCGAAAGCGGGAATCGCGCTGAAGAAAAGGCTGACCGGCATAAGGACTTTATCCCATATCCCGCGCTTATAGGCCGCTACTGCACCCAGCAGGTTGCCAAGAATCCATCCGACCAGAATGGCAGGCAGCTGCAGACAGATTGTCCACCAGATACCCGATCCGATAATATCGCTTACTGTCCTCGGGTACTGGCTGTAGCTGACACCGAATGAACCATTGACCGCGTTCTTCACAAAGTCCCAGAACTGACCGAAAATATTCTTGTCCAGTCCGAACTGCTGCTTATAGAATTTTATCTGTTCCTGCACCTGTTCCTGTGAAGCACCGGGGCTGATACTCTTGCCCACAATCGCGTTTACAGGGTCACCTGGCATCAGCCGGGGCAGAATAAAATTCAAGATAACGGCCGCGATCAAGGTGATGACAAACCAGAAAATCTTTTTTCGGAAGTATTTCCGCATTCCCTTCGTCATGGCTGTTCTCCCCCTTTAGAAAAAGCGGCCATAACCCGCCAGAACAGGTCATGGCCGCCGAATTCAAATGATTACTGCACGGGCTCTACATGATAGAGTGTTGCAATACCGTATCCGTCAGTGCCGTCGGCCGGAGGAATGTTCAGACCGTCGCCAGCTTCCGGATAACCGGTCCAGTAGGTCTCATTCACAGCGTGGAACTGCTCAGGACGATACATCAGGGAGAAGGAAGGAACTTCTTCCAGATAGATCTTGGTGGCCTCGGTGTAGAGAGCCTTCAGTTCAGCTTCATCGGTGGTCAGCGGAATGGCCTTGATGATTTCATCAATGCGATCATTCTGATAGTGACCGAAGTTGCCAGACCAGTTGTTTTCCACGCCCAGGAAATCAGAGCTCATGAAAGAACGGACACGGCTCCAGGGAGCAGCGGGTTCAGCACCGGCAGGGCTGTACATGAAGATATCATATTCAGTCTGGGAAGCCTTGGTGAACACGGTCTGATAGATGGACCATTCAGGATAGTTGGTGGTGATGTCCAGACCAATCGCCTGGCCAGCAGCAGCAACCATTTCCATGGCAGCCTGCCAGTCGGTCCAGCCGTTCGGGCAGCATGCGTTCAGGGAAATCTTTTCACCATTCAGTTCACGATAACCGTCGCCGTCGGTATCAACGATACCAGCTTCGTCCAGCAGAGCCTTGGCGCCTTCGATATCCTTGCCGGCCCACTGCAGATCCTTTACAGCTTCGTGATCATACATGGCCTGCTCGCCCTCGGTGGGGTTCATGACAGAGCGGGGCACCTCCACGAAAGAGGGGCTCTGGTTGGTCATGGCATTCTCGATGATGTTGTCATAATCGACTGCCATGGCGATGGCCTTACGGACTTCCTTCACCTGCAGAGCAGGAACTTCCATGTTGTACCAGGCGGTAGGCATGGTAGCGCAGATGCCATAGGGAGCTTCATCCATGTAGGTAGCGATCGGCAGGCCTTCCACTTCCCACAGGTTCTGAATGTTGGCAACAAACTGCTGGTTGATGTCGATCTGACCAGCCTTGAAGGCTACCAGAGCAGCATCGTTGTCAGCATAGATGGCATGAGCGATGTACTTCGGCACAGGCAGCTTGCCCCACATGGAAGCATCCTGGCCCCAGTAATTCTCATTGCGGACGAATGCAACCAGCTGATCGTTTGCGAAATACGGGCCATAAGGACCGGAGTACACAACGTCCTCAGCAGGATCTTCCAGGATCTTGGCAACATCATTGCCATTGTCGGCGAAGATCTTGTCGATCCAGGCCTTCTGGCAGATGTAGGTGCCGCTCAGGAAGTTGAGCACCTGCAGGGGGTTGGTGGGCTTGCCGTCTTCGGTCTTGGTGGTCTTGATCACCACAGCGCCGTCAACAGCTTCCACGGACTCGATGTAGCTGGAATAGCCATTATAGGTACCATTCTTCAGCTCGATGCCGGCAGTCCAGGTAGCAGCCACGTCTTCAGCAGTCACGGGGGTGCCGTCACTCCACTTGGCAGCAGCCTTGATCTGAACGGTCATCTCAGTCAGATCATCGTTCCAGACATAATCGCCGTCGGCCAGCAGAGGATAGAGCTGACCGTCCAGCATGTTGTACATATACAGGGTCTCGAACATGATCTCACGGGATCCGCGGGGGGCAGCCGCGAGTGCCATGGAGTTGTTCATGTTGGAGCTCAGAGGGTTCCAGCCATTGATGGGGCCCCACTGCTGACCACCAAAATACATGGTCTCATTACGGGGCAGGTCTTCTGCTGCAAAAGCGCTTACCGCACCAAGCAGCATGATCGATGCCAGAACCAGGGCAAAGATCTTCTTAAGCATAGAGGATTCCTCCTTAAAAATTTATTGCAAGACCGAAACCGGTCCTGTAATCGAAATGAAACACCAGGAATTGAAAACCAAGCAATAAAAACCAGAGACTTTCGCACTGCAATGCCTTTTTGAACCATGCCGCGATTCTATCATGACGTTCTGAAACCGTCAAGACTTTTTCTGCATTTTGGCAATTTTCCCACCAAAATTGACAGACAGCACAGCTCGTTTTATACTTATAAATATGTTTACCTTCATACGCAATAAACCTTTTACTTGATTGAGGAGATGATTCGATGGCAACCCCCAGAGAACTGGTAGCCCAGATGACCCTTGAGGAAAAGGCTTCCCTGTTGAGCGGCGCTGATTTCTGGCATACAAAAGGAGTGGCGCGTCTCGGTGTTGAGCCCATAATGATGAGTGACGGTCCTCACGGCCTTCGCAAACAGGATGAACAGGTAGATCATCTTGGACTGAACGACTCCATCAAAGCCGTTTGCTTTCCCGCAGCATCCGCAACAACCGCAAGTTTTGACCGCAGCGTGGTCAAAACCCTGGGCGAAGCCATCGGAGACGAGTGCCAGCATGAGCAGCTTGCTGTCAGTCTTGGACCTGCCATCAATATCAAGCGTTCTCCCCTGTGTGGCCGGAACTTTGAGTATATGTCCGAAGACCCGTATCTCGCCGGAGAAATGGCTGTTTCCATGATTCTCGGCGAACAGAGCCGCGATATCGGAGTGAGTGTGAAGCATTTTGCCATGAACAATCAGGAGCACCGGCGCATGTCTTCTGACTCGGTCGTGGATGAGAGAGCCATGCGTGAAATCTATCTTCCCGCATTCGAAAAGGCTGCGAAGGAAGGAAAAGCATGGACATTCATGTGCTCCTACAATAAGGTGAACGGCGAATATGCCTCGCAGAACAAATGGCTTCTGACGACGCTGCTCCGGGATGAGTGGGGGTTCGATGGCCTGGTCATGAGTGACTGGGGCGCTGTCTCCAACCGCCCGCTTGGTGTTGAGGCAGGTCTGGATCTCGAAATGCCGGGTTCCCGCGGCATCAATGATGCCGAGATCGTAAAAGCAGTCAGGGAAGGACGGCTCGATGAGCATTACGTCGATCAGTGTGCTGAGCGTGTCGTGGCTCTGTCCCAGAAATACCATTCCGCCAAGCGTCCGGACACGCCCTGGAACAAGGCTGCCCATCACAGACTGGCAGGCGAACTCGCTGCACAGTGCATGGTCCTGCTCAAAAACGAGGACAGCATTCTTCCTCTGTCTGATGAAAATATCCTGATTGTCGGCGAGTTTGCTGACAAGCCCCGCTTCCAGGGCGGCGGCAGTTCCCATATCAACTGCTGTGAAATCACAAGCCTGCTCAAGGCAGTTGAAGACAAGCCCAATGTTTCCTATCAGCAGGGCTATGCCATCGATTCCGATTCGGTGGATCCTGCCCTGCATGCATCCGCAGTTGACGCAGCCCGCACCGCGGATAAAGTGGTAATTGTTGCAGGCCTCCCCGACAGCTATGAATCGGAAGGCTATGATCGCAAGCATATGCAGATGCCTGCCAACCAGAATCAGCTGATTGCGGATATCGCTGCGGTCAACCCCAATGTCATCGTTCTTCTCTATAACGGTTCTCCTGTGGAAATGCCCTGGGTGGATCAGGTGAAAGGCCTCATTGAAGGCTATCTCGCCGGCCAGAATGTCGGTTACGCCAACCGCACCGTTCTGTTTGGCGAAGTGAATCCAAGCGGCCGGCTTCCCGAGACGCTCCCCCGGCGCCTGGAAGACACGCCCTGCTTCCTCACCTACGGCGGCGAAGGCAACACGGCCATATATAATGAAGGCATCTTTGTGGGTTACCGGTACTATGACAAGAAAAAGACGGATGTCCTGTTCCCCTTCGGTTACGGTCTGAGTTATACGCACTTCTTATACTCCAATCTGTCCGTTTCCGCCGAATCCATCACGGATCAGGAAACGCTGACCGTACAGGTGGATGTCACCAACGACGGCCCGGTCTGCGGAAAAGAAGTTGTCCAGCTCTATGTTTCAGATCCGGAATCCAGCGTTTTCCGTCCGCTCAGGGAACTGAAGGGATTTGACAAGATCGAACTTCAGCCCGGCGAAACAAAAACGGTTTCCTTCACCCTGGATGCCCGATCCTTCGCATTCTGGAGCACAAAGATCCATGACTGGTTTGTGGAAAGCGGAAGCTACGATATTCAGATCTGTTCTGACAGCCGCACCGTCCTCCTCGAAAAGCGCATTGAAGTGCAGGGTTCCCGCGAAATTCCCGTAACTTTCACCGAAGACTCCATTTTCATGGATATTCTCGCCCATCCGCGCGCTTCCAAGGTTGCCCAGGCAATGCTGCAGGCTTCCGCCGGAATGATGTCGGGCGGAGCAGATGCCCAGGATGCACCTGCCGCCGACTCACAGATGATGGAAGCACTGATGGCCTACATGCCGCTTCGCACACTCATCTCCTTTGTCGCAGATGAACATATAAACCACGAGACCATCAAGGCTCTTGTCGCACAGATGAATCAGTAAATCAATTGAACCTCAGCCCGCCAGCCTGCTGACTCCGTCGCAGGCTGCGGGCTGTTTGATGGAGGTAACGCAATGCAGATTCTCTCACTCAACGGCCCCTGGCGTATGCGGGATACGGAATCCGACGTCTGGCACGAAGCTTCTGTTCCGGGATCGGTCTACGCAGATCTTCTCCGGGACGGCACCATCCAGGATCCTTTCTGGCGCGAAAATGAATATGAATGCTTTGATCTCCTGCGCCATGAATGGGAATACGTCCGGACGTTTTCCGTTCCGGAAAGCCTGCTTTCCCATGACCGGGTTGTGCTTCGCTGCCTCGGCCTCGATACGCTCTGTGACTTCTACCTGAACGACAACTTCCTCGCTTCCTGCGACAACATGCATGTTGCCTATGGTTTTGAGGTCAGATCC